>JBHWRM010000119.1:0-6294 GCA_043426695.1 Corynebacterium sp.
ATGATGGTCGCCGCCCCGGGTGCTCCGGGTGGTGCGGTGATGACCGCGCTGGGCGTGCTGGAGTCCATGCTGGGCTTCGACCAGCCGATGCTGACCCTGATGATCGCCCTGTACCTGGCGCAGGACTCCTTCGGCACCGCCACGAACGTTACCGGCGATATGGCTGTGGGACGTGTGGTCCAGGGCCTGGCATCGCGGGTCAAGGGCATCGAAATCCCGGACGAGGATCCGGAGCTGCAGGGCGCTGGCGCAGCCGCAGCTGCTGAGAATGAGGAGCGCGACGCGTAAACCGTGACGTCTGAAGCCAACAGCCCCATTCCCACCACCGTGACCCCACGGGCGGTGGGAATTTGGGTTACGGGTGTTTTCGTCTACGTCATGGCGGTGCTTGGGCGCACCTCCCTGGGCGTGGTCAGCGTGGACGCCCTCGACCAGTTCCAGATCAACGCCGGGCAGCTGGCGGTGTTCACCACTGTGCAGCTGGCGACCTACGCCTTCGCCCAGATCCCCGCGGGTCTGCTGGTGGACCGGCTGGGGCCGCGGAAGATGATGCTTTACGGTGCGGTGCTGATGGCTATTGGCCAGGTGCTGTTGGCGTTTACGACGAGCTTCCCGGTTGCTGTGCTTGCCCGCGTGCTGGTGGGGGCGGGCGACGCCACCGCGTTCCTGTCCGTCATGCGGATTATCCCTGCCTGGTTCCCACTGCGCACCGCACCACTGTTCGGCCAGGCCACCGGTGCGGTGGGGCAGTTGGGGCAGTTCCTCTCTGCGGTTCCCTTCCTCGCGCTGGTTGGCTCCGCGGGCTGGAGCATCGGTTTCGTGTCCCTGTCCGCGGTGGGGTTGCTCGTAGGGATCGTGGCCTTTGCCGTCGTGTGGGATACCCCGGGGGAGCTTGCCGAAGGCCGGCGCGGCGGCGTCGAAAAACCAGAAGACGGACCTGGCCCCTCGCCGATGGTGGCAGTGAAGTACGCGCTGGCTAACCGCACCGCCTGGCACGGCTTCTTCATCCACTGGTCGGGGCTATCCCTGCTGGTGGTGTTCACCCTGCTGTGGGGCATGCCGATCATGACGCTGGGCATGGGCATGGATAAGGCCACCGCAGGGTGGGCGATCTCCGCCTCTACGCTCGCGATGGCGATCTGCGGGGTGCTGGTGGGCTTCCTGTCTGCCCGGTTGGGGAGGTCGCGGTGGAAGGCCATCGTGGTGGGGACGTCGCTGGGGGCGGCCGCGTGGCTGCTGTTCTTCATCTCCCCGGAACCGCGGACGGCCGCTGCGGCGTTCGTGATGAACGTGGTGATGGGTGTGGTCTCGCCGCTGGCGAATATCGGTTTTGACTCGGTGCGCGAGGAGTGCCGGCGTGAGTTCGTGGCCACCGCGACGGGGCTGGCGAACATGGGTGGTTGGCTGGCCGGGATGGCCGCCAACCAGGCGATGGGGATCTACCTGACGCTGGCTGCTCCGAACGGGGATTACACCTGGGCGGAGTTCCGCTTCGGCTGGTTCGTGGTGCTCGGCGTGTGGGCGCTGGGCCTGGTTGGGGTGGTGGCCACCCGGCCGCGTCGCTAGGCTTCAGTGGCATGTCTCGCACTACTTCCGCTCATCCTGCCCGGCCGGCCCGCGCGCTGCAGCTGGCCGCACTGATCGCCTACGTGGCCGTCGTCCTGGCTCTGACGGTGGGCAAGAGTTTCTACCAGATCGGTTTGCTGTGGAAGCCGGAGAATCAGCGGGTGCGGGAGCTGTTGCTGGTGCCTTTTGAGCTGGTCGGCCAGTCCCCGACGATCTTCGGGGTGGTCTTCGACTACGTGGGCAACGTGGCCTTCTTCGTGCCGCTGGGGATGCTGCTGGTCGTGGTGTTTTTTGGGGTGCGGCGGCCGGTGTGGCGCGCGGTGTGGATCGCGGCCCTGTTGAGCCTGGGTATCGAGGTCTGCCAGTACGTGTTCTCGGTGGGGCGTACCTCGGTGGACGACTGGTGGTGCAACACACTGGGCGCGTTCCTGGGCGCGTATTTTGCGGTGAAGATGGGGCCGCGTTGGCACAAGGTGTGGGTGTGGCTGGCGCTGGCACTCGGCGTGGTGTTCGCGGTATTGGTGGGGCTAGGCGACCGCTTGGGGGATCCGGAGAAGGTCGTCGGCTAAAGCTTTAGGCAAGCACAACACCCGCCAGCGGGCAGTGAGTCAGGGAGTGATTTGATGGGCACGTTCACCAAGCACAATCCGGGGCGCACCGGCGCGTGGGAGGCTGCCGGGTTGGAGTGGCTGGCTGCCGCCCGTGACGGGAGCGGGCCCGATGCGAGGGACGGCGCCGGGCCCGGTGCCACGCAGGGCGCCCGGGTGGTCGGCGTCGTGGAGCGCACCCCGGACACGGTCGTCCTGGAGCGGGTGCAGGAGACCCGACCCACCCCGGAGGCCGCGGAGGCCTTCGGTCGCGAACTGGCCGCCACGCACGCCGCGGGCGCCCCGTGTTTCGGCGCCGGCCCCGTGAACGCCGCGGGCGAGCGTTGGGAGGGGACGGGCTACCAAGGTCCGAACGAGCATCTGCTGCCGCTGCCGCTGGGGCAGTGGGAGAGCTGGGGCGAGTTCTACGCGAACCTCTTAGAGCCCCTGATCGAGCCCGCCTGGGGCGGCCTGTCGAGCGAGGACCAGCAAGCCGTCCGCGCGCTGCTGGAGCGCCTGCGCGACGGGGACCTCGACGTCCCCGGCGACCAGGCCCCGGCCCGCTGCCACGGCGACCTGTGGGCGGGCAACGTCCTGTGGAGCCCCGAGGGCGCGGTGCTCATCGACCCGGCCGCCCACGGCGGGCACCCGGAGACGGACCTGGCCGCCCTGCAGCTCTTCGGTATCGCGCACCAGGAGCGCATCCTGGGTGCGTACCAGGAGGCCGCGGGCTGGGACTCCTCCTGGCGGCAGCGCGTGCCGCTGCACCAGCTGCACCTGCTCTTCCTGCATGTCGCGGTCTTTGGCGGTTCCTATGTGCGCCAGGCGATGACGGCGGTGCACCGCAGCCTCGCGCTCTAGCCGCCGTCTGGCACGTCCTACCGAGCCTGCGCCTAGCGATGTTCTGCAATGATCATGCCTGTGTTAGAAAATGGCCCCGGGACCACACGTGCTAAACTGGCAACATGATTTCTTGAGCTTTTCCCTGGCCTGCGTCCGAGGCTTATTGTCCGGCAGGCGTCATCGATTCTTTGGGATTTAGCTCATGCCTCACTTCTTTACTTCATCATCGCTTACGTCAGCTGGCTCGCACCTTCGTGTAGATGGGCTTTCTTTTTCATACGCTGATCGACGAGTCCTTACTGATATCTCATTTGTCGTGCCCGCGGGGGATCGAGTTGGGCTAATTGGAGAGAATGGTTCGGGCAAGTCAACGCTGCTCCGTGCGGTCGCTGGCGTTTTAGAACCGGATACCGGGGCGGTCACTATAAATGCGCCGCATGATGAAAAACCAACCATTGGGCTGCTTCATCAAGAGCCACCATTCTCTGCGACCGAGACTATTGAACAATCGCTGCAAACTGCGGTTGCTAAGCCACGTCGCGCGGGCTCAGAGGTCGACGCACTCGCTGTTGCCCTGGCAAATAACCCAAATGATCCGGCTATCGCGGACGCGTATGCGGGAGCCCTTGAAAAGGCCGAGCGTCTTGGAGCGTGGGAAATCGATGCGCGTATTTCCGCAGTGTTGACCGGGCTCGGTCTTGGCTACATCGACCGTGAACGGCTGACAGGTTCGCTTTCTGGTGGGCAACGGGCTCGGCTTGCTTTGGCCTGGTTACTACTGAATAAGCCGGATGTATTGCTGTTGGATGAGCCCACAAACCATCTCGACGACGCCGCGACGTCTTTTCTCGTGAGCGCTCTAAAGGAATGGCGCGGACCTTTGCTTGTTGCCAGCCATGACCGCGCCTTTCTCGACGAGGCGATTACGTCCTTGCTTGACCTTGATCCATCACCGATCCCACAGGCTGTGGTGGGCGCTGTTAATAGTGAGGGCGGGACCAGCGGTATCGGGGTCACCCGATTTACCGGGAGGTACAGCGAATATTTGGTGGAACGGGCAGCACTCCGGAAAGGATGGGAGCAGCAGTACCAGGAGGAACAGGCTGAGATCGCAAGGCTTCGTCGCGAGGTGAGCAGACAGCAGGTGGTGGGGCATTCGAATTGGCAGCCGCGCTCCGAGGTGCGCATGGCACAGAAATTTTATGCGGACCGTAATGCGCAGGTTGTGTCACGCCGCGTTAACGATGCCCGCACGCGTTTGTCCGAACTCGAAGACCGACAGGTTCGTAAACCACCGCAGGATCTTAAGTTCAAGGGAGTCCTAGCCGCCGGTGAGCCCCAGATTGGTGGCCCCGTTGAACCGGTGCTCACCGCTACGAATGCTGCGCTGGCGGAACGATTGCCATCGACGTCATTGAGTATCAGCCGCGGCGAACATTGGCTTCTGACAGGTCCGAATGGAACAGGGAAATCTACCTTGTTGGGACTGCTTGCAGGAACTCTAGAGCCCAGCAGCGGGAGCGTCACTCGTAGTTCGGTAGACCGCATCGGGTTGCTGTCACAAGAAACTTATCTAGCTGACCCTTATGGTCGGGGCTCTTCCCGAAGTGTCCTTGAAACGTATGCCGATCTGGTTGGCAGAGATCGCGCGGCACGGACTCCACTAAGTACGTTCGGGCTTATCGCTGGATATGACTACAACCGCAAGGTGGAGGATTTGAGTGTCGGTCAGCAGCGACGCCTCGCCCTTGCAGTGATTTTGGCTGATCCACCTGAGATTTTGTTGCTGGATGAGCCAACCAACCACTTTTCCCTAAGCCTGGTGAGCTCACTTGAAGGCGCTCTAGCGGCGTACCCCGGCACCGTGGTTGTTGCGTCTCATGACCGGTGGTTGCGCAAGCGCTGGGCTGGCCATCGCCTGACGCTCCCCGGCGGGGATTAAACAATGTGGGCAGCGCGTGCCGCTGCACCTGCTGCACCTGCTCTTCCTGCACGTCGCGGTGTTCGGTGGTTCCTATGTGCGCCAGGCGGTGACGGCGGTGCACCGCAGCCTCGCGCTCTAGTCACTACCTGCAGCCCGTCATCTGTCTCCCGCTAAGCTTAAGCCCATGAGATCCACGCTCCCGCTACGGGCCATCCGGCTGCGCCACGTGCTGCGCGAGCCCAGCTCCTGGGTGCACCAGATGCCGGTCGTCGCTGATCTTCGTGAGCGTGGCCGGCTGGAGTTCCCCTCGCCGGTGACCGTGCTCTCTGGGGAAAATGGAGTGGGAAAGTCCACGCTCTTAGAAGCGCTTGCTTTGAAGCTGGGCTTCGGGGCCACCGGGGGCCGCCTGGACGACCCGTTCAAACAGGCGAGCACGGGAACCGAGTCGCCGCTGGTGCACGACCTCGTGGCGGACCTTTCGCAGCCCCTACTCCGGGGCTATTTCCTGCGCGCGGAGAGCCACCTGACCCAGGTGCTGCACAACCAGTCGCCGATGGAGGCCGCGGGCCGAAACCGACTGGAGACAGACTGGGACATCACCGCCCGCTCCCATGGGGAGTCGATCTTCGACATCTTCCACGAGTACATCGACGGCGCCGGGCTTTACCTCCTCGACGAGCCCGAGGCCGGCCTGTCCACGATCCGTCAGATGGCGCTGCTTGGCCAGATCGCGGAGGAGGCCCGCCAGGGCGCGCAGTTTGTGATCGCCACGCATTCGCCGATCCTCATGGCCTTCCCGGGCACCACGATCTACGAGATCGGCGAGCACGGCATCCGCACCACCGCGCTGGAGCAGACCGAGGCCTTTACCGCGCTCGCGGAGTTCTTCGCCGATCCCCGCGGGACCGTGGACTTCCTGCTGGGGGAGTAAGTCCTTCTTCCTTCTTAGGACGTCACTAGCCGGCCTTCCGCCGGGTATGCCGGGTCGGCGTGGTTGACCCTGGGATCTATGCCGCTCGCGTGCCGGGAACGCCGAAGCCGTGCCTTCAGCGTGGAAGGCTGAGGCTACGCAGCCTGCGCGCCGGGCTGGGAGATCCGCAGCCACCAGCGCACGGCGATGACCGCCACGAGGACGCACAGCAGGTTGCGGATCACGAGTATGCTCGCCGGGATCACTGCCGGGCCGGAGGATACCAGCCAGCCGTAGGAGATGGGGAAGACCAGGAAGCTTAGACCCGCGATGATCACGGTGAGCACCCCGAGTATGAGCGGAGCACCCTCGCTGGTGTCCAGTAGCACGTCCCGCCACCGGGAGCTCTCGCCGCGATCGTCGCGCTCGAAACTCGCGGGCATCGCCAGGCAGATCAGGGGTGC
>JBHWRM010000120.1:0-13030 GCA_043426695.1 Corynebacterium sp.
TCTCTTCTGCAGTACTCTGACCTCCCCTCCCCAGTGGCGTGGCTAACGGACCACGAAACCCCAATCGCGGCTGGCCACACCCTTATCCATCGGGTGTTGCAGGAAGTCGACTAGATGCCGGAAAACGACCGGCCAAAGGTCTACGTCGCCGGTGAATCCCTCGGCGGGTTTGGCGGTCTCGGCGCATTCGAGAATTCCGCCGACATGCTCGCACGCGTCGACGGTGCTGTCTGGACTGGCACACCACAGTTCTCCGCAATGTGGAAAGAGCTGACGCACCGCCGGACAAAGGGGTCCCCGGAAATCGCTCCGATCATCGACGAGGGGCGAAACATCCGATTCGCTACGCGCCCCGACGAGCTGTACCACTCGTTCTATGGCACCAAGTTCGGGCCGTGGGAATTCCCGCGCGTCGCATTCCTGCAGCACGCCTCTGACCCCATCGTCTGGTGGGATTACCCGCTGGCCTGGCGCCGCCCCGACTGGCTTGCCGAGCGCGTCGGCCGCGATGTTCTCCCCTCCATGCGCTGGCACCCGTTCGTCACCTTCTGGCAGGTGCTTATCGACGGCCTCGCCTCCGTCACCGTCCCTGGTGGTCACGGCCACCGGTACGAGGAAGAAATGCTGCCAACATGGGCTTCCATCCTCGACATTCCGCTTGACGACGACCTGGGTGGCGCGGCCGGAATGCGCTTCAAGCGCGTGAGTAAATGGATTCGCCGCACTCAGCCGCCGCGTTCATAAACTTGTGACAGACACCTCTGGACAGCATTTTTTACGAATTTCGCATTAATTGTCTTGCTTAAATGGTTGCGCATCCGCTCATCTTGAGTACCATCGACGGCACAACCTAAAAACATATTGAGGAGGAATTTTCCTAATGACTAAGTACGAACTTCCTGAGCTGGATTACGCTTACGACGCTCTGGAGCCGCACATCTCCGGCGAGATTATGGAGCTGCACCACAGCAAGCACCACGCTAATTACGTCAACGGTGCCAACGCCGCTCTGGAGAAGCTCGCCGCTGCTCGCGAGTCCGGCGACTTCGCAGCTGTTACCGGCCTGTCCAAGGACCTGGCCTTTAACCTGGGTGGCCACACCAACCACTCCCTGTTCTGGAAGCTGCTGTCCCCGAACGGTGGCGGCCAGCCGACCGGTGAGCTGGCTGAGGCTATCGAGCGCGACTTCGGCTCTTTCGAGAAGTTCCAGGCTCACTTCAACGCTGCTGCTCTGGGCCTGCAGGGCTCCGGCTGGGCTGTTCTGGGTTACGACACCATTGCAGAGCGCCTGGTTATTGAGCAGATGACTGATCAGCAGGGCAACCTGTCCATCAACCTGAAGCCGGTTCTGCTGCTGGATATGTGGGAGCACGCTTTCTACCTGCAGTACAAGAACGTCAAGGCTGACTACGTCAAGGCAGTCTGGAACGTCTTCAACTGGGAGGACGTCGCCGAGCGTTTCGCTGCAGCGAAGAACTAAGTCTGAATCACAGACTTACCTTTAAAGCCTGCGGGCTTTGACCGGGTGGGTTCACGGGAGACCGTGGCCCACCCGGTTTTTCTTGCCACGGGGCTGGCAGGGCCGAGCCCTGCGAGCCCCTAATATTCCCCCGAGTGGCTAGCCGAGCACGCCCGTCTGGCAGCTCACGCCATTCGGCCCGTGGTTGCAGTAGCCGTCCGGGTTCTTCGCCAGGTACTGCTGGTGCTCATCCTCCGCGAGGTAGAACTCGCCTGCCGGGGTATCCGCCAGCAGCCCGACTTCCGTGGTGATGGGACCAAAACCGCGCTCGGTGAAAGCGGGCTGCCACGCCTCGACGGCCTTCTCCGCCTGGGCGAGCTGCTCAGCATCCAGGGCATAGACCGCACTGCGGTACTGCGAGCCGACGTCATTGCCCTGCCGGTCGCCCTGAGTGGGGTCGTGGTTTTCGAACATGATCCGCAGCAGCTCGGCGGTGCTCACCCGCTGCGGGTCGTAGACGATGCGCACGGCCTCGGTGTGGCCAGTACGGCCGGTGCAGGTTTCCCGGTAGGTCGGGTTCGGGGTATATCCGCCGGCGAAGCCCACGGCGGTGGATTCCACGCCCTCCGTTTCCCAGAAGATGCGCTCGGCGCCCCAGTAGCAGCCCATACCGACCACGAGCTCCGCCTGGCCCTCCCGCCAGGGTCCGGTGAGCGGCGTGCCGAGCACCACGTGCGGCTTCGGGTCCGGCAGCACCGGGTGCCGGCCGCCTACCAGCGCCGTCTCCGCGGTGACCCGCGGCGCCCGGTAGGCACCCACTGTATTGAGAGCCTTCATTCTTTCGAAAAGATCCACTGAAGCGTGCTCCTTCGTGCTCTTGGGGCTTGTTTACTGCCTATTCCACCAGGCTGATGCCCGGCGCGCCACGGCGCAACCAACCGCGCACGGTGCGGGTGGCCACGCAGTCGTCCGCGTTATAGCGCTCCAGGGTCCGCCGGGAAATGTCGGCGGTGCGCCCGCCGGTGGCGACGGCCACTTCGAAGAGGTCTACCGCGGCCTTTCCGTCCACGCCTTCCTGGCTGAAGTTGAAACCTGCCAGCGGGGCGATCGTCTTCAGCCCCAGCGAACCGGTCCCCAGCAGCCCACGGGAGACGTACTCGAAAACGTCACCGAACTCCGGGGACTGGATGAATTCGTTGACCTCCGGCAGGGTCGGCATCCGTACCTGGCGCTGCCCGCCGTCGGCGCTGGGGCTACCGTACTCCTGGCCGCCGTAAAGGCGGGCGTAGTGGCGCAGCCAGTAGAGTTCACCCTGCTTGGCGTAAACCCACATCAGGAACTTCCGACCCTCGGCGTGGGCTCGTTCTCGGCGCCACATCAGCCAGTCCCACATCTCCGCGACATGGCGGCCCTCATCCCCGGTGGGGCTGAAATCGGAGAAGGCCACATATTGGTGGCCGTCGAAGGTGCCCCAGAGGAAGGTTCCACGGCTCGGGTGGGCCTCCATATCCACGTCGATCTCCACTGCGTCCTGGCCCTGTGGGAGGACCAGTGGCCCGCGGTACCACTGCTGCACCGGCCGTCGGATGGCCGCCTCAGCCCGCATCCAGGCCGCAGCCAGAGCGCTGGCCTCCCCCGCACCGGCGGCAGCGAGCGCAGGCAACGTATTGATGCCCTTATCCCGCCACGGCCGGTTACGATCCCCCGGCAACAGCAGCGAAATGTCTTGCGTCTGGAGCAACTGAGCACGGCAGTGATTATGGAACTCGCAGGTCTGGCACTCCTTGACCCGGGAGGGCGTCGTCGGGACAGGCTCGGAAAAGGCCGCCAATAACCCGGGGTACAGGCGCTGGGCGTCGAAGAAGTAGCAGCGGGAGCCGTCGGGTTCCGCGCCCGGGCTGCGACCGATGATGCCAACGTCGGAGCTGGCAAAACCCCAGCTCTGCAGGATCATATTCGCCATTCCTAGGCGCTGGGCATCGCTGGCAACGGTGCGGTGGCGCAGCATCGTTGCGGCAGGGCGGCCCAGGCCGAGTGCGTCGACGGAAACGACGCGACAATCCGCACGGTGGCGGTTCTTCGCAGAGCGGGTCGCGTTGTGCCCGGTGATGATGACCGGCGCGTAGGCCGCAGTCTCGAGCGCCACCCCGGGGTCCATGCGCACGAGCAGGTCCACTTGCACTTCGAGCCCATCGTGCTCGAGGGCCGGGTTGAGGATCAGCCGGTCCCCGCGCGCCAGCGCCTCCAGAGTTTCCTCGACCGCGTTGTCTCCATCGGCGATCTCGCTGCGGGTGGGGCGAAGCTTATCGCCGATCCGTGGCGCGGTGGGTAGCTGTGCAAAGACGAAGGAACGCCGGCGCCACGCTGAAATCCGACTCGAGACACGCTCGGCAAGGTTCTCCCAATCGCTGTCCAAGTACAGGCGGGCGGTCTGGCCACCCAACGCCCGGCGCAGCAGCGCACGGTGGCGGCAACCAACCACGTCGGAAGGGCCGAGCCCCGCCTGATCGGACACGAAGTAACTCACAAGTGCCCTAGCTTAGCCGGGGACCACCCCGGCGGCCGAAGTGTGGAAAGCCGCCAGTCTCCGGCAGCATCCGCCCCACCCCGGTATTGCCCCGCGGGCAGCCCCGCGTTCGCTAAAGTGGTGGGAAGTTAGCCATTTTTCCAGGCCTGGCGAAGGCTTGGCGTGTGTGTACCGCGACTAATCGCATTAATGAGGAGAATCATGGGTCTATTCAAAAATCTGCGGAAGCGCCGTATCGAACGCAAGGCTGCGTTTAAGGCTGCAAAGACTCGGGCCAAGGTGGATGCCAAGGAGGCCGCGAAGCTGGAGAAGGCTAAGGAGAAGTACCTCCGCAAGACCGCCAAGCAGGTGCGCAAGCTCGACGCTAAGGAGCTGAAGAACCGCCGTAAGCACGAGGAGCAGATGGCGAAGGCGTCCATCGAGCAGCTCAAGGCTGGCCGTTTCAACTCCCGCAACGTGCTGCGCTTCATTGGCGCCTCACGGGTCGCCGCCCCGGTAGTGGTTCCGCTGGTTTATCGCGCGCTGACCCAGCTGCAGAGCAAGGGCACCGTCACCACGCAGGACCGCGGCGCCGCTGCGTCTGCGCTGCGTTCCTTCCCGGCGGACGGCGCCCCGCAGCGGGCCCGCATTAAGCGGATCCAGAAGTCCGTGGACAAGGGCGTGCCTTCCGGCTTCGCTAAGGACGTCAATGACCGCATGGATGTTCTGATCGAGGCTATCGATAATGCTGGATCGATGGGCGAAGATCAGCGTAAGCGGATTTTGGAATCTGTATCTAAAGAGCTCGATCTCGTCGAGGCACAGATCGCAACCAAGCGCGGTTAATAATCAAGTGATCTTGGATACTTTCTCGCCGATATCCTTGGACATTCTTTAATGGCCATTTCTTTCTAATCGAATATTGGGTAGCATTTCTTCCAAATCCTTAAATCATCGATTCAGGAGTTGCTGCACACAATGGCACGCAAAGAAATCACCCAGTTTTTCGACGATATCGACAAAGCCCCACTCGCCCCAGAGGACGTTAACGTCGTGGAGTTCGCCGTCGATGGTGTGACCTACTCTATGGACGTTTCGACCGCTAACCGGGAGAAGTTCGAGGAAGCGCTCGCTCCCTATACTGCAGTCGCGCGCCGCGTTCAGCGCACCAGCGCCCGCCGCGCACCACAGAGCACCAATAGCCCAGAGCGCAACCGCGCTATCCGCGAATGGGCACAGGCTAACGGCCTTCAGGTTTCCGACCGAGGCCGCATTCCGCAGGATATTGTCGATAAGTACGACGCAGCGCACTCCTAAAACACACTTCGTGAAAACGCGCTGCGCGCACTAGTATTTCGACCATGGCGCTTTCTACCTTTCGCATTTCTCCAGCCCGCCCCGTCGCGCGAGCCAGCGCAGCTATTGTGCTCATCGGCTCCCTCGCGATGGCGGGCTGTTCTGCAATTGGCGACGATAAGCCAGAGCAGAACACGGAAGCCCAGCAGTCCAAGGACGGTCTCCTGCCCGGCGAACCGGTCCCGGGCGTGAAAGGCACCGAGCTACCGGTCGATACGCTGCCTGCACCGGTAGGCCAGGGCGACTCTGAAACCCGCTGCCCATATCTCGACGGGGAGTGGCTGCAGACGACCACGGGCCAGCGGTGGACCGCCACTGGCCTCGACGGGCGTTTCGATCCGCCAGCGTGCGTCTTCTGGTCCTATGAGGACGTCCCCCAGGCGCAGGTCATGGTGCGCCATATGACTAGCAACAAGGATGCCGTCGCCGTCGTGGATCACGCGGCCCCCGTGGACTCCACTCTGAAGGCGCTGAAGCCCGAGGGCTGGAGCGGCGGCCGCAGCGGCGGTAAGGCCGGCGAGGGCGCCGTCTACGCGGTGTGGAAGGACCAGACCGCGGTCGTCGTCTTCACCGCCCAGGAACAGTCCCTCAAGGCGGAGCAGATCGCCACGGAGACGATCAAGAACCTCAAGCTCTAAGCCGGCGGTCCCCGCGATTCTCGAGCCCACCCCCGGCCCCGGCTGAGTCCGCTGGCGGCCAGGCGCTATTCGACCAGCGGCCGGCTTAGTCCACGGCCACGCTCGTCCACGGCATCATCGGACCGATATACGGGAAAACTACCTCCATCAGTAGGAGGAAGATAGCGACCAGCACGACGATCGTGATGATCAGCTTCACCCACCACGGGCCGGGCAGTATTCTCCAGAGTGCGGCGTACATGGTCTAGACCTCCGTGAGCTCTGCCGGCACAAAGCCGGGGGACTTGGGTTCCTTCTTCTCAAGAACGGCGTGGACGATCATGCGCTCCGCATCAGAGAACTGCGGGTGGCAGGTGGTCATCGTCAGCAGGGCTGCGTCCTCAGACCCGACCTCCACCCCAGGGGCTCCGGGGATCGGATTGATAACGTTAATGTCGCTGGGCAGGGTGATGTGGCGCCCCTGGACGCCCGCATACGGCCCGCTGGACATCTGTTCCGCAACCTTCTCGGGCAGACACTTCGCTGCCGCGGCCTTGCGCTGATCGGCGGGGACGTCGATGGGCAGCACCCGGTAGATGTTCCACGATCCGGCGGTCTCGACGACGACGGCATCGCAAGTCTTCAGCAGGCCCAGGTCGTTGAACGGGGAGCCGCGGCCGACGCGGTGGCCGGCCATCGCGAAGTTGCCTCGCTCGCCGGGCCCCTGGCTATCGAGGTATTGGCCCGGCCCCTTCGTCAGGTCAGCATCGCTGGTTCCCTTGACCACGGCAAAGCTAAAGTCGCTGCCGAAGGAGGGGATGTGTAGTCGCGCAAAAGCCGCGCCTTCGGTGATCTCCGTGAGTGGTCGCGGGTTCCGGGAGTCCCACTGGCTATCGAGGTCTCCTGCCACGATGGCCTGCTCGCGTCCCGACGAGATATCGGTCCAGTACACCTCGTAGAATGCGAAGAGCAGGGCGATCACCCCGAAGGTTACGAAGATTTCGCCAAGGGCGCTGATCGGGTCCAGCTTCCGGCGGTGCTTACCGTCGCTCATGCGCATTACGTTACACGCTAAGGTTCTTTTCATGATTATCGTCGAGTACCCGGTTGCGCTGGTGCTAAAGCTCTGGCACGTGCTTTTCACCAAGGTCTTCGGCATTGCTCCCAGCGTCGCCTGGATCGTAGCGGTGATTTTCCTGGTGCTGACGGTGCGTAGCCTGCTCGCGCCGCTCACGCTGCGCCAGATCCGGTCCTCCCGTAACCTCGCCAATCTGCGACCGCTGTTGCACGAGCTGAGCCAGGAGTATGTCGGGCGTACGGACGCGGAGTCGCGGAAGGAGCTCAACCAGCGGCGTAAGCAGATCCAGCTCGAGGGCGGCTACCGGATGCGGGACGGTTGCCTTCCGGCGCTGATCCAGATCCCAGTGTTCATCGGCCTCTACCGCATGCTGCTGCGGGTGGCGCGCCCGAACGGCGTGGTGGACCCGGATAAATTGCAGGGTTTCGGGCCTCTTTCCGACCAGGACGTCTACACCTTCATGCATGCCCGCATCTTCGGCGTCCCCCTGATCACCTACGTCCAGATGCCGGAGCAGTCCCTGGCAAACCTGGGCACAGACCAGGCGAGCGTGTTGCGGGTTGCGTTGCCGATGGTGCTGCTGGCCAGTACCTTCACGGCGACGAACCTGTTCTTCTCGATCCGGCGGACGAAAGCGACGATGGACCCGGACCAGGGTTTCAGCTATTTTGCTCTGGGTCTGCTGAAAATGATGCTGCCGATCGTGTTCTTCATGCCGATCCTGTTTGGTCTGCTGGGACCACTGCCGGTGATGGTCTTCGTGTATTGGCTGACAAATAACCTGTGCACCCTGACGATCACGCAGGGCATTCACCTGTGGAGCGATAAGACCCACCCGTATACGGAGGAGTTTCACGCCCACAATGAGTTGCAGCGGCAGCGCCGCATGGAGAAGAAAGAAGAAAAGAGGGTCGCTAAGAGGCAGAAGCGGCGGACCGGCCGCCACCGCCGCTAGCCGCGACGAGCGCCCCGTCCTCGTGCTGCGGCGAGATAGAGTCGGCGCAACCGCACGGGCGGGCTCAGTTTTTCAGGCTAGATGTGGTAGCTCATCGGGACAGTGAGCAGCAGCTGCTTGGCCATGTCCCGGGAGGTCTCCAGCGGGCCGACGTGGCGGCTCATCTTCGATCCCACGAGGCCACCGTCGAGGAAGATCATCAGTTGGTCTGCCAGCGAGCGGGAGGTGTAGCCGAAGCGTTCGGTCAGTAGTTCGGCCATGGTCTCGCGGACCCAGGCGCGGTGAGCCATCGCCGCCTGGCGGATGCGCACCTCGGATTCCACCTCAGGACGTGGGTATTCGCTGGCTGCGTTCTGGAAGTGGGAGCCGCGGTAGTTATTCTCCGGCTCCGTCTTAATACAGAGGTCGAAGAAGGCGATGATGCGCTCTTCCGGCTTCTCGCGATCCTTGGCGAGCTCCTCCCAGGCCTCGCGCCACTTCTGGTCGAGCGCCTCGAGGTAAGCAACCACGAGGTTGTCCTTGGAGCCGAAGAGGGAGTAAAGGCTGGCCTTGGCGACGTCCGCGTCCCGGAGGATGCGGTCGATGCCGATCACGCGGATGCCTTCAGTCGTGAAGAGGTTCGTGGCGCTGGCCAGCAGGCGCTGCCGAGGACCCGGGCGGTTACGCCGCCTGGAGGTGGCCTTCTTCGTGGCCTTCTTGGCGGTGGTCTTTTTCACCGCAGCTTTCTTTGCCGTGGCCTTTTTGGCGGGCCCCATCCCTCGGTCACTTCCTCTTCTTTTCGATCAAATAAAGTTCTCCCCTGGCCATGGGTAGTCAGGCCAGGGGAAAAGAACTCAGTCAAGCATCCTACTTGTTGCGTGGACGCACGACCATCATCGGGCACGGTGCGTACTGCAGCAGCGCGCGGGAGGTGGAGCCCAGGAGCATGCCGCGGAAACCGCCACGACCGTGGGAGCCCAGGACGAGCAGCTGTGCGCCCTGCGCCTCGTCCTGAAGGGCGCCGACCGGGCGGTCACGGGCGAGGATCTCGGTGACCTTAACGTCCGGGTAGCGCTCCGCGAACGGAGCGATCTCCTGCTTCAGCAGGGCGATGTGCTCGGCCTTCTCCTGCTGGCCGGCGTTGAGGCCCGCGTAGGAGGCATAGAACTGGGAATCGTTCCAGGCGTGCACGGCGGTGAGGCTGGCGCCACGGGCAGATGCCTCGCGGAAGGCCTGCTCCATGGCCTGGCGGGACACCTCGGAACCGTCGACACCGACGACGACCGGGCCGTACTTGGACTCCTCGCTGACGTCGCTATCCTTGCGCACAACCACGACTGGGCAGTCGGCGTGGGAGACCACTGCGGAGGAGACGGATCCCATGACCAGGCCGGAGAGTCCGCCCAGACCACGGGAGCCCATGACGATCATCTCGGCGTCGCGGGAGAGGTCCAGGAGGATATCCACTGGGGAGCCCTCCTTCACCGCGTGGGAGACCTTGATGTCTGCGTTGAAGTTTCGGACCAGCTCGTGGGCGGTCTCGATGCGATCGTTAGCCTCGCCCTCGAGGTCGTCGTAAAGCTCCTGCGGCGGAACCATGCCGTCGGCGTACATGAACTGCGGCATGGTGTACGCGGAGACGAGCTTCAGCGGCTGGTTGCGCTTCAGCGCAGCGTTGGCCGCCCAAAGGACAGCGGTGTTGCTGGCCTCGGAGCCGTCCACTGCGACGATAATCTCGCGTCCGGAGTTGGTATTCTGTGGCTGATCGCTCATCGCGACTGTGTCCTTCCCTTTAGAACTTCTGTCCTACCCCCATTATCCTGGCTTTTCACTGCGCTCGCTACCGCAATGAATTGATTTCCAATAAACGGAGGGATTAGACGAAAAAGACCCCTTTTTTGGAGGGGTCTAGTGATATTTTAAGGCTTCTTAGGCTCCGGCAGCGGCACATCGTGGGCACCCGGCGCGTTGGATGGGGAGATCAGCTCCCAGATCACCTGCAGGAAGCCCTTGACCACACGGCCGAAATCGGTGGCGAAGAAGCTGGCGAGCGAGTTCATAATAACGTTGAGATCCATAAAGAAAGTTTTAGCACCCTAATGGTTCCTCTCGCAATCAAGGATGGCCTCAACCCTTCTCGGGTCGCCTTGCCGCATACAGCGGAGCCCACCACCGCCCTCGACTTTCTCCGGGAGCTGATCTCCGCCCAGCGCCACCGTCACCCCGATGATGACGAAGCCGCCCTGCTGGAGCGCTTTGCCGACGGGGAGGTCGTCGACGATGCTGGTCGCCCCCTCTCTCCCAGCGACGTCATCCGTCCCGGTCGTTACATCAACTTCTACCGCCGTCCCGCCCCCGAGCGCCCGGTTCCTGGCCAGTTGCGCCTTCTTTTTCAGGACGCCAACCTGCTGGTGGTTGATAAGCCGCCTTTCATGGCGACGTTGCCGCGGGGCCAGCACATCGTGGAGACCGCACTGGTGCGCGCCCGCCGGCAGTTTGGGATCCCTGAGCTGAGCCCGGCCCACCGCCTCGACCGGTTGACCCGGGGCGCGTTGATGTTCACGGTGCGGCCCGAGGTTCGGGGCCCGTACCAGCGGCTCTTCGATGAGCGGATCCCGGAGAAGACCTACGAGGCTGTGACTCTGCCCGCCGATGAGGCACCCTTCCCGCCGATCCCACGCTTCCGGGGATGGCAGGAGTGGCCCGCGCCGACGCCGGAGCAGCCGTGGCTGCTGCGCCACCACATGGTGAAGGAACGAGGCCGGTTGGCGACCTATCTTGTCGAGCCGGAGGCTCCGGCAATTGATGCGCCCGCCCCGACAGATTCCGGTGCGGCAGCTGCCTCCCCTAGCCACGATGTATTCCCGGCACCACCGAATGCGCTGACCAAGGTGGTGGGTATCCGCTCAGAGCGGCGGGTTCTGGCTACTGCCGGGGACCCCACCCCAAGGGAGCGGCGGGTGCTGGTCTGGGAACTGGTGCCGGAGACGGGCAAGACCCACCAGCTGCGCGTCGCCCTGCGAACTCTGGGGCTGCCAATCCTCAATGATCCTCTCTACGAGGAGCTTTCGGACGCAGCGCTGTGCGACCCAACCGCGCCACTGCCGAGCCCACCCTTCGCGGGTGAGGAGGATTTCAGCCGACCAATGGAGCTCACGGCCCAGCGGTTGCGCTTCCACGATCCGCTGACGGGTGAGCTGCGCGAGTTCTCGACCTCCTAGCCAATCGCTGTCCCCGGAGGTCCAAGGACGACGATCGCCCGTGGCCGACTAGCGGGCGCAGGCGAGGTTTTGTGGACGCCGCTTCTAGACCTTCTCCGATTCCCCGGGCTCGCGGCGGCGCAGCAGTCGGTTGGTGTACAACGCACCTGCAGCCAAGACAAGCACCACAATGAGGGACGTCAGAGTGTATGCGCTGAGATAAGAGTCCTGGGCATGCTGGAGAACTGCTGCTTTCACGGATCCGTCGGGAAGACCGGCCGCGAACTGGACAGCGTCCTGGAGGCTCACATTCGGCTCGTGCCCGGCAGATCCGTCGGCGCCTGCGAGCGCGGGCGCGTTGGCGTCGTAAAAAATGGAGTACACGAGCGTAATCGCGCTGCCGAGGATGGCGACAGACATCAGGGCACCAAGCTCGTAGGAGACCTCCTCGACGGAGGAGGCCATACCTGCACGGTTCGGTGGCGCCCCACCAATCATCGCGATCGATGACACGGCCATGGAGGCACCGAGCCCGATCCCGAGGATCGCGAGTCCGGTGAGTATCACCGCGTTGGAGTGAGCGTTGGAACCAATGGCAACGATGATTGCGCCGAAGGCGCCCACTGCCATGCCCCCAGCGATGAACGGGCGGGCGCCGTGGACGGTGAACAGCCGGCTCGCGATGAGCGAGCTGATCAGTGAGCCGACAGCGACGATGGTGACGTAGACGCCTGCGTGCAGCGGGCTGAACCCGTCAATCAGCTGAAGGCGCTGGGTGGTGAGGAAGTCGAAACCAGCGACCGCGAACATCGCCAGGCCTGCCCCGAAGACGCCGGACAGGAATGGCGGGGAGCGGAAGATACCGAAGTCCAGGAGAGGCTCCTGCAACTCGCCTTGACGCTTCACGAACCGGAAGCCGAAGATCAGCGCCACCACAATGGAGATGGCGACGACCATCCAGTCGACGGGCCGGTGCGCTAGCTGCTTGATGAAGAGCACAAAGGAGACCAGCAGGAGCATTGCCTGCAGAACGGAGCGGAAATCCCAGGCCTGATCTGGGTTGGGTTCGTCACGCTTCGAGACGAAAGGGAGCGCGATCAGCGCGACGAGAACGATGGGGACGTTCATGAGGAAGACGGAGCCCCACCGGAAGTATTCGAGGAGGAGCCCGCCGACCACAGGACCGAATGCGGCAGCAAGGGTGGCGAGAGCTGACCAGATGCCTATCGCGAGGTTCATCTCGGCTGGCTCTTCAAAGGTATGCCTGATGAGGGCCAGGGTGGCGGGCATCATCGTGGCCGCGCCGATAGCTAGGAGACCCCGAGCGGCGATAAGGGTAGCGACATTGGTGCTATAACCGCCGAGTAGGGACGCGAGGCCAAACATGATGAGGCCGATGATGAATAGGCGCCGGTGGCCGACTTTGTCACCGAGGGTGCCTGTGCCCAGGAGTAGCCCGCAGATGACGATGGGATAAGCGTTGATAATCCACAGCATCTGCGGAGCGGTGGCGTCCAATTCCGCCACTATCGTGGGAAGGGCGGTGTAGAGGACCGTGTTGTCCAAGCAGACGAGGAACACTCCCACGCCAACGGTGGCGAGGAGGAACCAGCGTCGTGGGTCCTTGGCGATATCGGTCATGCTTCTGTGCGCCCCGGTTTCTTCGAATGCGTTCCGCTTGGGGTATTTGGTGGTGAAACGCCAATAGCCCCCGTTGGTTGGAGGCTAAAGTGAAAATAAAAAAAGTGGTGGTGCGACGTACTGTCGATCATCACCCGTATTAAACGGGAACAACCAACAACACGTCGCACCACCACTATGAAAGTATAATGCCGGCGGCGTCTTACTCTCCCACACCCTCCCAGGTGCAGTACCATCAG
>JBHWRM010000121.1:0-22823 GCA_043426695.1 Corynebacterium sp.
CTGGACTCGCTGCTGAGCCCGGAGATGAAGTCCACCGGTGAGGTCATGGGCCTTGACTCGGACTTCGGTACCGCGTTCGCGAAGTCCCAGGAGGGTGCTTATGGTGCGCTGCCGACGAAGGGGAACGTCTTCGTCTCCGTCGCCAACCGCGACAAGCGCACCCTGATCCTCCCGATCCAACGACTGGCCTCCCTGGGCTTCAACGTTCTCGCGACCGCGGGCACCGCAAGCATGCTGCGTCGCAATGGTGTGGAGTGCGAGGTCGTCGCGAAGGTCTCCGACACCAGTGGCGAGGGCGAGAATGCCCGCAACGTCGTGGACTACATCCGCGACGGCGAGATCGACCTCGTCATCAACACACCGGCCGGTTCCGCTGACGCGCGCACCGATGGCTACGAGATCCGCGCGGCTTCTGTGAACAGCGGTGTGCCGTGCGCGACGACCGTTCAAGGAACCGTCGCAGCGGTGCAGGGCATCGAGGCACTGCTGGACCACGACACGACGGTGACCCCGATCCAGGAAGTGGAGCACTAATGACCACGCCGGTGGGGCAGGCTGCAGACCAGTCGCAAACCTTCGGCGAGCGCTTCCTGGCTCGGGCTGCCGAGCTAGGGCCGTTGTGCGTGGGGCTTGACCCGCATGCGCACATCCTCGAGCGCTGGGGCTTGGCCTACGACTTGGCTGGGCTGAAAGAATTCACCGACACAGCGGTAGCTGCCTTTCAGGACACCGTCGCAGTCGTCAAGCCACAGGTGGCCTTCTATGAGGCTTTCGGGGCAGCAGGCTTCGAGATCCTCCAGAACGCGATGGCCGAGCTGCGGCAGGCCGGGGTGCTGGTGATCGCCGATGCCAAGCGTGGCGACATCGGTTCCACGATGGCGGGCTACGCCAACGCGTGGCTGAGGCCCGGTTCGCCGCTGGAAGCAGACGCGTTGACGGTCTCCCCGTGGCTCGGGGTGGATTCCCTAGCCCCGGTGTTTGAATTGGCTGCTGAGTACAACAAGGGCGCCATCGTTCTGGCAGCGACCTCCAACCCGGAGGCGTCGTCTGTGCAGCTGTCCCAGACCCAGTCTGGCACCACGCTGGCTCAGGCGGTATGCGACCGCGTCGCCGAACTCAACGCGGGGGACAGGCCCGGAAACGTTGGCGTCGTCGTCGGTGCGACGGTGGATGATCCTCCGGTACTCGACCACGTCAACGGCATGATCCTCATGCCCGGCGTTGGTGCCCAAGGCGGCACGATGGCCGATGTGCGGCGCATCTGCGGGCAGGCGGCACGCTACGCGAGCCCTAATGTCTCCCGCGCGGTTCTGAACGAGGGGCCGGACGTGGCTGGCCTACAGGCCGCCGCGCGCCGCTTCGCCGCGGAACTTCAGGTGTAGCCTGCATGTTTGGTCGAGGTGAATTCGCGCGTCGCAGTTGCCACCACGGCAAAAGCGCCTTAGGATTCACCTTCGTGCTTTGCTTTCTTAAGCAAGTAACGCCCTTAAAAGGGGTGTTCAAGCCAGCAGCCCCACGCTGATTGGCTAAAATGCAAGACATTCCACAAGATTTTCAAAAAACGATTACGTACGGAGGAATCCCGTGGCACTTCCCCAGCTGACCCCGGAGCAGCGTGCAGAGGCCCTGAAGAAGGCTGCCGAGGCACGTAAGGCGCGCGCCGAACTTCGCGAGAAGCTCAAGCGCGGCGGCACCGATCTGCAGCAGGTCCTGAAGGACGCCGAGACCGACCCGATCCTGGGCAAGATGAAGGTCTCCGCTCTGCTGGTCTCCCTGCCGAAGGTCGGCAAGATCAAGGCCGAGGAAATCATGAACCAGCTCGAGATCGCCCCGACCCGCCGTCTGCGTGGCCTGGGCGACCGTCAGCGTCGCGCTCTGCTGGAGCACTTCGGCTTCGATCCAGAGGCTTAAGCCATGACGCAGGAATCGGGCCGCGGCCGCGTGGTCGTCCTCGCTGGGCCGTCCGCCGTTGGCAAGTCCACGGTGGTCTCGAAGCTTCGCGAGTCGGTCCCGAACCTCTTCTTCAGCGTCTCGATGACGACGCGCGATCCCCGTCCCGGCGAGGTACACGGTCGTGACTACCTCTACGTGACGCGAGACGAGTTCCAGTCCAACATCGACAGTGACCTCATGCTCGAATGGGCTGAGATCCACGGTGGACTGCAGCTCTCCGGAACGCCCCGCAAGCCGGTGGAAGAGGCGATGGCTGCCCAGCATCCCGTCCTCATTGAGGTGGACCTCGAGGGGGCGCGAAACGTGAAGAAGCTTCTGCCGGAGGCGCACACCGTCTTCCTCGCCCCGCCTTCCTGGGAGGTGCTGGTGGACCGGCTGACCGGCCGCGGCACCGAGTCCGACGAGGTGATCCAGCGTCGCCTGGAGACCGCCCGCGGGGAACTCGCCGCTAAGGATGAATTCGACCACGTCATCGTGAACTCGGATGTGGACGAGGCTGTCGCAGGAATCCGCGACATCCTGGTGCCCAAGGCCTAGGGGACCTCGCCCCGAGTCAACGGCCCCGCGGGGTCTGTTTCGCACCCCGCGACCCACCGACGTGGGCGTGGGGTTAGGTGCTTCCAAGCGATTAAGATATAGTTTCCCCAAAAGCCGTCGTGGGGTTAAAGACGCGGCTTAATTAAGAAATCGAAAGAATAGGTGCATTTCGTGGAAAATCAGGACGTCAACTCGAACGAGACGGTTTTCGATCCACCAGTCGGCATCACCAACCCGCCGATCGACGAGCTCCTGACCAAGGTGTCCTCGAAGTATGCCCTCGCCATCTTTGCGGCTAAGCGCGCGCGTCAGATTAACGACTACTTCCAGAGCATCGACGAAGGCGTGCTGGAGTTCGTTGGTCCGCTCGTGACCCCAGAGATGCACGAGAAGCCGCTGTCCATTGCTCTGCGCGAGATTAACGCGGATCTCTTGGAGCACACCGAGGGCTAAGAGGCTATCCTGTCACGTGTGACTGATAACGCTTCGAAGAATAATACGAGCAAGCCGCTCCGCATCCTAGTGGGTGTTGGGGGCGGCATTGCTGCGTTTAAGGCAGCACACCTGGTCCGCTACTTCACGGAACGGGGGCATAACGTCCATGTTGTGCCCACCGAGTCCGCCCTGAACTTTGTCGGTGCCGCCACGTGGGAGGCTCTGTCCGGTAATCCCGTCAGCACGACGGTGTGGGATGACGTTTCCGGGGTGCAGCATGTCCGTCTCGGCCAGGAGGCTGACCTCATCGTCATCGCCCCGGCCACGGCTGACCTTATGGCGCGACTGCGCATGGGGCGCGCGGATGACTTGCTCACCGCGAGCTGCCTCGTCGCAACCTGCCCGGTTGTTATCGCTCCGGCGATGCACACCGAGATGTGGGAGAACCCGGCGACCCAGGATAATGTGGCCACGCTGCGTAGCCGGGGGATAACGGTGCTGGCGCCGGCCCACGGGCGCCTCACCGGTAAAGATAGCGGGCCTGGTCGACTGCCTGAGCCCGACCACATCGGAGCCCTGGCGCTGGCAGCACACGCCCAGCCGGGGATCTTCGACCAGGACTTGGTGGGCACCCGCGTGGTGGTCACCGCCGGGGGCACGCACGAGGAGCTCGACCCGGTCCGCTTTTTGGGTAACGCCTCCTCTGGCCGCCAGGGATACGCACTGGCGGATGTCGCGGCGCAGCGTGGTGCCGACGTTCACCTGATCGCGGGTCACACCGAGGACCTGCCGACGCCTTCTGGTGCGCGGATGACCCGAATCAGCAGTGCCTTGGAGTTGAAGGACGCGATTGAAACGGCCGCGCGAGAAGCGGATGTCGTCATCATGGCGGCAGCAGTGGCGGACTACCGCCCTGCGCAACAAGCCGACTCGAAGCTGAAGAAGGGTGGACAGAACCAGCTGGAGGTCATCGAGCTGGTAGAAAACCCCGACATCTTGGCAGGTCTTGTCGAGCTGCGGCGGGCGGGGGAGCTGCCTGAGGATCTGCGCATCGTTGGCTTCGCCGCTGAGACCGGTGACTCGGAATCCACGCCTCTCGAACACGCTCAGCGGAAATTTCTCCGCAAGGGCTGCGACCTGCTGATGGCGAACGCGGTAGGCAGGGGTAAGGTCTTCGGTCAGGAAGACTCGGCGGGGTGGCTGATTACCAACCCGTCCGGCTCCGACAATCCGGAAGCGCTGGAGGTCCGCGAAGTACCGGCCGGGCATAAGCTTGAGGTAGCCGGAGCGATTCTCAACGCGCTGCCGAACGCTAACGTGCAAATCTAGACCGCTTGGTCTATTATTATTGGATTAGTTCACCGTCCAGGTCATCGCCCGCCGCCTGCCATCGACGGGCCGAACCAAGAATACGAACGATAGAAGCGAGATAACTAGTGTCTAAGCGCCTATTTACCAGCGAATCCGTGACCGAGGGGCACCCGGATAAGATCTGTGACGCGATCTCCGATACGATCCTCGACGCCATGCTCACCGAGGACCCGCAGGCTCGCGTCGCCGTGGAGACCGTGGTGACCACCGGCCTCGTCCACGTCGTCGGCGAGGTACGCACCTCTGGTTACGTTGAAATCCCGCAGTTGGTGCGCGACACCCTCAAGGAGATCGGTTTCACCTCCTCCGACATGGGATTCGACGGCACCACCTGTGGTGTGTCTGTCTCTATCGGTGCGCAGTCGCCAGAGATTGGGGCCGGCGTGGACACCTCTCACGAGGTCCGCGGTTCCTCTTCGACCGACGAGGACGACCGTCAGGGCGCAGGCGACCAGGGTCTGATGTTCGGCTACGCGACGAACGAGACCCCTGAGTACATGCCGCTGCCGATCTCCGTCGCCCACCGCCTCTCCCGTCGCCTGACGGAGGTCCGGAAGGAAGGGATCGTTACCGGCCTGCGCCCAGATGGCAAGACCCAGGTCACCTTCGAGTACGACGATGCCGGCACCCCGGTGCGCCTGGACACCGTCGTTATCTCCACGCAGCACGACCCGGAGCGCACCCAGGACGAGCTGCGGGAGCTCCTGTCCGAGCACGTTGTTGACTACGTGCTCGCTGATGAGAGCCTCAAGCCCTTCGTAACGGAGGACTTGAACCTGTTGGTTAACCCCTCTGGTTCCTTCATCTTGGGCGGACCTGCGGGTGATGCCGGCCTGACCGGTCGCAAGATCATCGTCGACACCTACGGCGGCATGGCTCGCCACGGTGGCGGTGCTTTCTCTGGCAAGGATCCGTCGAAGGTGGATCGTTCTGCCGCCTATGCGACGCGTTGGGTGGCGAAGAACATCGTGGCTGCAGGTCTGGCCGATCGCGCCGAGGTTCAGGTGGCCTACGCGATCGGTGTGGCCCGCCCCGTCGGCCTTTATGTGGAAACCTTCGGCACCGAGAAGGCACCGGTGGAGGACATCCAGCGCGCCGTCGCCGAGGTCTTCGATCTGCGTCCGGCATCGATCCTGCGCGAGCTGGATCTGCTCCGCCCGATCTACGCTCAGACCGCCGCTTATGGCCACTTCGGTCGCAATGACCTCGACCTGCCGTGGGAGCGACTCGATAAGGTCGAGGAGCTCAAGAAGGCGATTGGCGGCAACTAAAGGGCTGCTCTCAGGGCGCGTGTTCCGGCGCCCCGCAGGGTGTGTCTGCACCGTCGGCTAGCCTGTAGCTCATGAACACGACCGCACAGCCAGCCGCAGCCATCACCGGTGATGCTGAACCGCTCGCTGCCCGTGCGGGACGCGAGCCTCGCCGGATCGCCCGGGTGCTGCCACTGGTTGGAGTGCCACACCTCGACCGTCTCTTCGACTACGAGGTGCCGGCCGAGATGGACGACGACGCCCAAGCCGGCGTGCGGGTGCGTATTCGGTTTAATGGCCGCCTCGTAGACGGCTTCATCATCGAGAGACGTACAAGCAGTGACCACTCCGGGAAACTGCGTCCGTTGGAGCGGGTTATTAGCCCGATTCGGTTGCTGCCGGAGCACATGTGGCGGCTCGTCAACCAGCTCGCCGAGCGCGCTGCTGGAACCCGGGCGGATGTTCTGCGGGCCGCGATCCCGCCCCGCCACGCGAGCGCCGAGAAAGCCGGGCTGTTCGCGGGAGGCAAGGCATGGGAGGACCTCTACTCGCCATTGGAGCCTGTCGCCGAGCTGCGGGCCCAGGCCCGGAGTGATGCTGAGGCCGCGCTTGGCAAGTATCACTTTGGGCCGCGGTTCCTGGCGGCCCTCCTGGATGAGGACGCCGCTCCGCGGATGTCGCTGCTCACCGCTCCCGGGGATGACGACGCAAGGCTGGCCGCAGTCCTTGCCGCTGCGACCGCATGGGCTGGGAAGACGGCGCTGGTGATCGCTCCAAATCAACGGCTCGTGGATCGGGTTAGCGAGGCCCTGGTTGCCTGGACGTCATCCGAACAGGTGCTCCAGATGACAGCCGCGGAGTCCTCGCACGTGCGTTACCGGCGTTTCCTCTCCATCGTGCTCGGCCAGGCGAGGATCGTCGTCGGTACCCGCAATGCGGTCTTCGCGCCACTCAAAGACCTCGGCCTGGTGATCGTATTGGGAGAGGGGGACGATATGCTTGTCGACCCCCGAGCTCCCTACCTCCACGCCAGGGAGGTCGCGAAGACGCGCAGCCAAGGTGAATCCGCCGCACTGGCAATCATCGGTCACCACCGCACCGCCGAAGTGCAGCAGTGGGTCGCCGCGGGCGAGTTGGCGTCCATTCGCCCCACGCCTGAAACCCTGCGCGCCCAGTTGCCCTGGATCCGTGGACTCGGTGACACCGAACGCCAACTCGAGGCAGAAAGCCATGCCCCGGGAAGTCGGCTGCCGGCCCTGGCTTTCGCCACGATCCGCGAGACATTGGATGCGGACCGCACCGTGCTGGTCCAGGTGCCGCGACGCGGCTATGCCCCTGCGCTGGCCTGTGCACGCTGCCGCACACCGGCCCGTTGCCGGAACTGCAATGGCCCGCTCGAGCTGCCACACGCGAAGGAACACTCAGCTCCCACGTGCCGGTGGTGCGGACACCTGCACCCGACTTTTACTTGCACCAACTGCGGTAACCACTCATTGCGCATGAGCGTGGTGGGCCACGACCGCACTGCAGAGGAGCTGGGCCGCGCATTCCCCGGCGTACCGGTGACGACCTCGGGCGGAGAACAAGTAAAAACTTTCGTCCCGCCCGGGCGCCGCATCGTCGTCGCCACCCCAGGGGCCGAGCCGATCCTCCGTGCCCCCGATACACCACCTGAGCAGCCCAATGAACACTACGGTGCGTCGGTCATCTTGGACCCCTGGGCGCCGCTGACCCGCGCGGATCTGCGGGCCGAGGAGAACGCTTTGCGCCAGTGGATGGGCGCTGCCGCACTCGTCGCACCCCGCGAGGAGGGGGGCCGGGTCATCGTGGCAGGGGACTACCGGCTGGGCGTGATCCAGCAGCTCATCCGCTGGAACCCGGATGCTTCAGCCACCGCGGAGTTGGCCAGCAGGGCAGAGGCACAGTTCCCACCGGCTGCGGTGGTGGCGGTCGTGGACGGGATCCCCGCCAGCCTGGCCGAGCTAGAGGAGGCCTGGGAACTGCCGGAATCGGCGGAACTTTTGGGCCCCGTCGAGCTTCCGTCCGGAGTCCGGCTACCCGCGGGGCTGTCTAGCGGACATGCGGATGAGGCCCGCCGACTCATCATTCGTGTGCCGCACGCTGATGCACTTTCCTTGGGCAGTGCCCTGAAAAGTGCCGTCGCCGTGCGCTCCTCCCAGCGGCACTCCGCACCCCTACGCGTGGTCATGGACCCGGTACGTATCGGATAGAGTATCCCCATGGCTGTTCTGTCCCTGCGCTATTTCGGCGACCCCGTCCTCCGCACTCCTGCTGCCGAGGTCGAGGCCGATTTTTCTTCCGACGCTGCCCTCGCCACCCTCGTGGCGGACATGCTGGAAACCATGGACCACCACGGTGGAGTCGGCTTGGCAGCAAACCAGGTCGGAGTCACCAAACGCGTCTTCGTCTACGACTGCGAGTCCGACCGTGGGCACGTCATCAACCCCACCTGGGAAGCGGTCGGCGAGGAGACACAAACGGGTCCGGAAGGTTGCCTGTCCATCCCCGGGATCCGCGGCGAGGTCCAGCGTGCGGAGACTGTGCGACTGCGTGGACAGACACTGGATGGCGAGCTGGTCGACAGGGAGGTCTCAGGTCTACTGGCACGCTGCGTGCAACACGAGACCGATCACTTGGACGGTGTGCTTTTCCTGAAACACCTCTCGCCGGAGGACCGCAAGCAAGCTATGGCAGATATTCGACGCTCGGAGTGGTTTTAGATGAAGATTCTTTTTGCTGGCACACCCAAGCCTGCCGCCATCGTTCTGGAGCACTTGCTCGCTGATCCGCGGCTGGAGGTCCTCGGGGTCATCACGCAGCCCGACGCTCGTCGTGGGCGGGGCCGGAGCCTGCACCCCAGCCCCGTCGCGGAGGTCGCCGAGGCCGCTGGACTGAAGGTGCACAAGTGGCCTTCCCTCGGGGCCAGCTCCGAGGACTCAGCGGCTGTCCGCGAGACCCTGGCTGCCTACCGCGAGGAAGGCGCCACAGCGGTGGCCGTGGTGGCCTACGGCAACCTGATCCCGGCTGACCTGCTCGACGCTGTTGAGCACGGCTGGGTGAACTTGCACTACTCCCTGCTGCCACGCTGGCGCGGTGCCGCCCCCGTACAGGCAGCCATCGCCGCGGGCGACGATCAGACCGGTGCGACGATCTTCCGCATCGAGCAGGGCTTGGACACCGGTCCGATGCTGTCGAAGAAGGCTTATGAGATCGGAATCCGCGATACCGCCGAGGACGTGCTCATCGAACTCACCAACTCCGGCAAGTCGTTGCTGGCCGACACCCTGGTGTCGCTCGGCGAGGGTACGGCCACCCCGCAGCCGCAACCAGAAGAGGGGGCGACGCATGCCCCGAAGCTTCACCCTGCTGACGCGCGCATCGATTTCTCTGCGCCGGCCAAGGTGATTCAGCGCCGCGCCCGTGCCCACACTCCGACGCCGGGTGCGTGGTGCACGCTGGGTGGCCAGCGCTATAAATTCGGGCTCATGCTACCGGTGGCCGAGGGGGAGGAGTTCCCGGAGCTGGATCCCGGCCAGCTGTTGGCAGATAAGACGCGAGTGCTCGTCGGCACCGGCGATACCCCACTCCTGGTGGAATCCATCCAGCCGCCGGGCAAAAAGATGATGCGGGCCGCCGATTGGGCCCGAGGCCAGCAGGAATTGCTGGCGGGTTCACCACGCTTTGATATCGAGAAAGACACGACTAAATGAGTTCTTTTCGTTCGAGGTCCGAGTCCGCGCGTAGCGGCAAGTCACGCCCCAACACGGCCTCCCGTGGCACCGGGCGTGCTAAGCAGCGTGAAACGGGTCGGGCCCGGGGCTATCAGCAACGTCGCCCGGAACACCGCCAGGAAAAGAGTCGACGGGCTGGGACCGGGGATAAAGCTCGCGACGCCGCATTTGCCGTGCTTCGGCAGGTGACCGAGGAGGACGCCTACGGCAACCTCGCCCTGCCTGCCGTCCTGCGGGAGCGCGGGATCAGCGGCAGGGATGCGAACTTCGCCACCGAGCTGACCTACGGCACTCTGCGGGCAACCGGACTGCTCGACGAGATTATTGCCAAGGCTGCGGGACGGCCCGTGGCAAAGATTGATTCGGTAGCTCTCGACGCGCTGCGCATCGGCGCCTATCAGCTGCTCCGCACCCGGGTCGAGCCCCACGCCGCGGTGGACACCTCGGTAGAGTTGGTCAAGGCCAACGGCGGGGGCAAGGCTAGCGGCTTCGTCAACGGCGTGCTGCGCACGATTTCCCGCAGCACACCCGAACAATGGCTGGACCGGGTGGCTCCAGGTTCGGACTTGGCCAGCATGGCGCTGCGCCACGCTCACCCCGAATGGGTTGCCGCCGCCTTCAACCAGGCGCTCGGCGGGAGCTCGGAGGAACCTGCAGCTGATCTGGCCGAGGCATTGGAAGCCGATGACGCACGCCCCACGGTGCACCTGGCTGCCCGGCCGGGGCAGATCTCCGCCGAGGAGCTCGCGCTCATCACCGGAGGCGAGCAGGGGCGCTGGTCCGATTACGCGGTTTACCTGGATTCCGGTGCGCCGGGCGAGCTTGAGCCGATCACCCAGGGCCTGGCTAGTGTCCAGGACGAGGGTTCCCAGTTGATTTCCTTGGCTCTGGTTCAGGCGCCCCTGGGGCGGGAGGACCGCGGGCGTTGGCTTGACCTCTGCGCAGGGCCGGGCGGAAAGACCGCCTTCATCGGCTCGTGGGCGCAGGCAGAGCAGGCCACGGTGGACGCCACTGAGATCTCCGCACACCGCGTTGAGCTCGTCGCGAAGTCCACGAAGGAACTGCCAGTGCGGGTTCGCACCGGCGACGGGAGGAACCTCGCGGGGGTTCGCGACCTCCAGCTTCCAGAGGAGGGTTTCGACCGGGTCCTCGTCGACGCCCCGTGCACCGGCCTGGGTGCGCTGCGTCGACGCCCAGAGGCCCGCTGGCGCAAGCAGGAGACGGACGTTACCGAGCTGGTGCCCCTTCAGCGCGAGTTGCTGCGCTCGGGGTGGGAAGCCACCGCACCGGGCGGGGTGGTCATCTACTCGACCTGCTCGCCGCACCCGCTGGAGACCACGCAGCTGGTGGATTCCTTCTGCCGCGATGCTGGGGCCGAGCCCATCGATCTGGGCGCCGAGGTGCCGGCGCTGGCCGCCGCAGCGGCTGCTGGGGGTGCGGTTGGACCCTATATCCAGCTGTGGCCGCACCGCCACGGCACCGACGCGATGTTCATCGCTGGCATCAGAAAAGCCTAAGTAGAGTGAGTGTTATGAGCACAGCCAACGGACAGCAGACCATCATCGCCCCCTCCATCCTCGCCGCGGATTTCTCCGCCCTTGGCGCCGAGGTGGCGGCCATTTCGGACGCCGAGTGGGTGCACATCGACGTGATGGACGGACACTTCGTCCCCAACCTCTCCTTCGGAGCCCCGGTCGCCAAGTCGCTGATTGGGAAGACCGAGCAGTTCCTCGATGTCCACCTCATGATCGAGGACCCGCAGCGCTGGGTGAAGGAGTACACCGACTTCGACAACGTCACGTTCCACGTGGAGGCTGCCGGCGGGGTCGAGGAATCCGTGGCACTGGCTCGCGCCTTGCGTGCTGCTGGAACCAAGGCCGGTGTGTCCATCAAGCCCAATACCCCGGTGGAGCCACTGCTGGAGCACTTGGCGGAGTTTGACCTCGTGTTGGTGATGAGCGTGGAGCCAGGCTTCGGAGGGCAGAAGTTCATGCCCGAGGTGCTGGGCAAGGTTCGCGCTCTGCGTGAGCGCATCGACGCCGAGGGCTTGGACACCCTCATCGAAATCGACGGCGGCATCGGGCCGGAGACCGCGGCCCAGGCCGCTGCGGCCGGGGTCGATGTCTACGTCGCGGGTTCCTCGGTCTTCGGCAAGGAGGACCGCAACCAGGCAATCGGCGAGATCCGCGCGGCCGCGGAGGCCAACGCTGGTGCCTAACAGCCCCCAGCACGCACCCCAGGCTGCGAAGCGGGGGACGAGCCCGTCGCGTACCGAGATTCCAGCGGACCTCCCAGCAGGGTTTGTGCTCGCCGACGAGATGGGCTGGCAGGCTGCGGGCAGGACACGGCCGAACCCGCCGGTGGGCTGCGTGATCGTGGACTCGGCTGGCGCGATTCTTGGCCGGGGCGCTACCGAGCCGGCAGGCGGTAGGCATGCCGAGGTGGTTGCGCTGCAGGCTGCCGGTGCGCTCGCCGCTGGTGCCACCGCATATGTCACCCTCGAGCCCTGCAATCACACCGGACGCACTGGACCGTGCGCGGAGGCCCTGATCGCCGCCGGAGTCGCGGACGTGCACTATCTTTTCGCGGATCCGGGCAAGGCCGAGGGTGGGGGAGGCGAGCGCCTGCGTGCTGCAGGTGTGGCCGTGAGCGGTCCCTATCTCGAGCCCTTTCACCTGGGTGAGCACCGTTTTAGCGTCGAGCCCTGGCTGCGCGCCGCGTACCTGGGCCGACCACACGTGACGTTGAAATTCGCTAGCACCCTCAACGGCATGGCTGCTGCCACGGACCGCACGAGCCAGTGGATCACCGGCCCGACCGCCCGCGCGGACGTCCACGCAGACCGGCAGTACCGGGAGGCGATCATGGTGGGCACTGGAACCGTCCTGGCCGACGATCCACAGCTCACCGCTCGACCTGGCGGGGTGGAAGGCCCCAGGCAGCCTCTACGGTTCGCACTAGGGGAGCGGTCGATCCCCTCCAGCGCCCGCCTCCTCCGGCCCGGCACGCACGCTCTAGCAGGTCAGCATCTGACTACCCGCGACCTCGAGGCGGCGTTGGCGGAGCTGCGCCGGCAAGGCATCTCGGATGTGCTGGTGGAGGGCGGGCCCGAACTTGCGGGAAGCTTCCTTGCCCACGAGTTGGTCGACGAGATCCGGGCTTATTTGGCCCCCGCCTGGTTGCCGCGAGGCCTGCCCGCACTGGGGGACGGCGGTATCGGCAGTACGTCGATCACGGATTTGCAGCGCTTCACAACGCGCAGCGTGCAACGCATCGGAGAGGATATCCTCTGGCTGGCGCAACGCCAGCAGGGGGATTGACCGGTGCGCGAGAGCAAGAAGATATATCATCATTGGTAGTTTTCACCCCGACGTTAGAGAGGGCGGCTTTGTTCACCGGAATCATCGAAGAAATCGGTCGCGTCGAGAAGATTGAGACGCTTCCCGATGCCGCGCGCATCCGCATCGCCGCCTCCCGGGTGGTTTCCGACGCCGGGCTAGGAGACTCCATTGCAGTCAACGGCGTGTGCCTGACCGTCACCGACTTCGACGACACCGGCTTCACCGCTGACGTCATGCAGGTCACCCTCGATTACACGACGCTGCGCACCCTCGCCGAGGGGGCACCCGTCAACCTGGAGCGCGCGATGTCTGCCCAAGGCCGCTTTGGTGGGCACGTCGTCCAGGGGCATGTTGACGGCACCGCCACCCTGCGCGAACGGGTTCCCTCCGAGCACTGGGAGATTTTCCGCTTCCAGCTGGACGACCCGGAACTTGCCACCTACCTCGTCAAAAAGGGATCCATCGCTATCAACGGCACCTCCCTGACCATCGCCGAACTAGCCGATGGGCTCTTCGAGGTCAGCCTCATCCCCGCAACTTTGGAGGCCACGATGCTGGGTGAACTCCAGCCGGGGGATAAGGTCAATATCGAATGCGACGTGCTTGCGAAATACGTGCGCGCCATGCTCGACCACTGACCCCGCCGCAACAGAGCTAAAAAGAAGAATTCGACAAGCCCTACGCCACCCGCCCAAACCGGGCGAGGGTGGCATCGTTGGAAAGAAGCTATGACCGCTGAACGAGACTCGCTAACCCTGGATTCCGTTGAATCCGCCATCGCAGATATTGCCGCCGGCAAAGCGGTGGTCGTCGTCGATGATGAGGACCGCGAAAACGAAGGCGACCTGATCTTCGCTGCGGATCTGGCAACACCAGAGCTCGTGGCCTTCATGGTGCGCTACACCTCCGGCTACATCTGCGTTGCTATGGAAGATGACCGCGCAGACGAGCTCAACCTCCCACCCATGGTTGCCCGCAATGAGGATGCCCGATCCACTGCCTACACCGTCACCGTGGACGCGGCCACCGGCTCCACTGGCATTTCTGCCCGCAGCCGCTGCGAAACCATCACCCGCCTGGCCGATGAGAATTTTGGCCCCGAAGCCTTTACCCGCCCCGGCCACATCGTCCCGCTGCGCGCCCGCCGGGGTGGCGTGCTCACCCGCGATGGCCACACTGAGGCCTCCGTGGACTTGTCCCGACTGGCCGGCCGAGCTTCTGTCGGTGTGCTGTGCGAGATTGTGTCCGAGGACGACCCCACCGATATGGCCCGCGGCCCGGAGCTCCGCCGCTTCGCCGACGAGCATGGCCTGAGCATGGTGTCCATCGAGCAGCTCATCGAGTACCGCCGCGCCACCGAGCAAACCGTGGAGCGCAGTACCGAGGCCCGGCTGCCAACGACCCGCGGCGAGTTCCGCGCGGTGGGCTACACCAGCCTTATCGACGGCACCGAGCACGTCGCTCTCGTCCACGGGGACGTCACCGGCCAGCAGGACGTCCCTGTCCGTGTGCACTCCGAGTGCCTCACCGGCGACGTCTTCGGCTCGCTGCGCTGCGACTGCGGCGAGCAGCTCCACGCCGCCATGGACGCCGTCCAGGACGAGGGACACGGCGTCGTCATCTACCTCCGTAACCAGGAGGGGCGCGGGATCGGCCTGGTCCCGAAGCTACGCGCCTATGTCCTGCAGGACGAGGGCCTGGACACCGTGGAAGCGAACACCGCCCTGGGCCTGCCAGCCGACGCCCGCGAATACAGCGCGGCCGCATCGATCATCAAGGAACTCGGGATCGAAAGCGTCCACCTGATCTCCAATAACCCGGCGAAGAAGCAGAGCCTCGAAAACTTCGGGGTGTCCGTCACCGGCCGCATCCCAGTGCAGCCACCGGCTACCAAGGACAACGCTCGTTACCTGCAGACCAAGCGGGACAAGATGGGCCACCAGCTCGACAACCTCAACGTCGCACCGGCCGTCGACGCTGCCACGAAGGAGAACTAACATGCCAGCAGAAGGTATCCCGCAGATCAACCTGGGCCCCGGTGCAGCCGAAGGGCTGCGCGTCGCCGTCATCAGCGCCCAGTGGAACGCCGAGATCACCGATAAGCTCCACGCCGAGGCTATCGGCGCGGCCCGCGAGCTCGGCGCCAGCGTCGAAGACTGGAGGGTGGCAGGCGCACTAGAGCTGCCGGTCGTCGTGGCCGCGGCCTGCAAGAACTTCGACGCCGTGATCGCGACCGGCTGCGTCATCGAAGGCGAGACCGAACACTTCCGCGTGGTCTGCGATGCCGTTACCTACGGACTGACCCGCGTTGGCCTGGATACGGGCGTGCCGATCGGCAACGGTGTGCTCACCGTCGCCAACCACCAGCAGGCCGTCGACCGCGCTGGCGGGCCGGAGGCCAAGGAAAACAAGGGCGCGGACTCGGCAACCGCGGCAATCCACGCCGCATTGGTTCTCCGTCAGATCGCGGCGGTAGGGTAGTAGCCGATACATTGTGGCAGTACGAGCGAGGAGAGCGGTCGAGTTTTACAGATGAGTAATCCAGTGGCGCAGGCAGCATCGGCCGAGGAGCAGTGGCTCTTTGAGGCCCGTTCGCCATTCCTGAAGCGGATCGCGATCATCGGCGTCGTCGTCATCATGATCATCCACATTTTTATGGCCTTCATCGTCGGGATCGGCGACACCGGCGTGACGCTGACCTCGGCGGACCAGTGGTCCTTCATCGGTATCGGCCTGCTCTTCTCCGGTGTGTGCCTGTTCCTGCTGCGCCCCCGAGTTCGCATTGATGAGCGAGGGGTCGAGGTGCGCAACATCGCCAACGCCCAGTTCTACCCCTGGCAGATCATCCACGGCCTTTCCTTCCCGGCCAAGGCGAAGATGGCACGGCTGGAGCTCCCGGATTTCGAGTTCGTGCCGATGATGGCGCTGAACATCTACGACAAGGAGACCATCGCCGCGAACGTCGAGCGGTTCCGCCTGCTTGAGGACCGCTACATGCCGGAGGACTAGCCGGTGGCGGAACGCACCCCAAACACCGTCGACTATCGGCCCGCCCCCGGCACCATCCCCACGCAGCCGGGGGTCTACACTTTCCGCGATAAGCACGACCGCGTCATCTACGTGGGCAAGGCCAAAAACCTCCGAGCCCGACTGTCCAATTATTTCCAGGATTTCAGCCAGCTCCACCCACGCACCCGCACCATGGTGCAGACCGCCAACCGGGTGCAGTGGACCGTCGTGGGCAGCGAATTTGAGGCGCTCAACCTCGAGTACACGTGGATTAAGCGCTTCAACCCGCGTTTCAACGTCATGTACCGGGACGATAAGACGTACCCGATGCTGGCCATCAGCGTGAAGGATCGTTTCCCGCGCGCTTATCTCTACCGTGGGCCGCGCCGCAAGGGCGTGCGCTACTTCGGGCCCTACCCGAAGGCTTGGGCGATCCGGGAGACCTTGGAATCCCTTACCCGGGTCTTTCCCATTCGTACCTGTGCGCCTGGAGTGTTTCGCCGCCACGAAGCCCTAGGCAGGCCATGTTTGCTCGGCTATATCGACCGTTGCTCCGCCCCCTGTGTCGGCAAGGTGACCGAGGCCGAGCACCGGAGCCTCGTCGACCAATTCAGTAGCTTTTTGGCAGGCAACACCGAGCCCGTGCTTCGCCGGGTGCGCGGCGAGATGGAGGAGGCCGCCGAGAATCTGGACTTCGAACGTGCCGCGAGCCTGCGTGATCAGCTGCAGGCCATGGAGAAGGCAATGGAGAAGCAGGCGGTCGTGTTCTCCGACGCCACGGATGCCGACGTCCTCGCCATCGAGCAAGACGAGTTGGAAGCGGCGATCCAGATCTTCCACGTCCGCGGCGGACGCATCCACGGCCAGCGCGGTTGGGTGGTGGAGCATTCGGACGAGTCCCGCGCGGAGATGATCGGTCAGTTCATCACCCAGTTCTACGGAGGGGAGGCCGAGCTGGTCGCCGCGACGGAGACGGCCGTCGGTGGTGCCGCAAGCTCGCATGTGGATGTCGACCTGGCCACCGCCATCAACCCGGCCTCGGCCACGGAGCTCGGCGGTTTGGTCGGGGATGTGCAGATCTCGCCCGTGCCCCGCGAGGTGCTGGTGCCCGAGCTGCCCGTCGGCAATGCCCGCCTCGGCGCATGGCTCAGCGAATTGCGCGGCTCCAAGGTCACCATCCGGGTCCCGCAGCGTGGCGATAAGAAGGCGCTGTTGAGCAACGCGCACACCAATGCCACCCAAGCGCTGGCCCAACATAAGCTGAAGCGCTCCGGGGACATCACCGCTCGCTCCGCGGCCCTCCGCGACCTGCAGGAGGCTCTCTGGATGGGCGAGTCACCCCTGCGAATTGAGTGCACGGATATCTCGCACATCCAGGGGACGGACGTCGTCGCCAGCCTCGTCGTTTTCGAAGACGGCCTGCCGAAGAAGCCCGACTACCGCCGCTATAAGATCCGGGACGCCGCGGGCGACGGACATTCCGACGACGTCGCCTCCATCGCTGAGGTCGTCCGTCGCCGTTTTCAGCGGCACAAGGAGGACATCACCGCCGTCCCGACCGGCGATGACGCCGGCGACCGCCTCGAAGGAGAAGAGGAACTGGAGCAGGCGAAGGCCGAGGAGCCGAAGCGCGCCTTCGCCTACCCACCGCAGCTTTTCATCGTGGACGGCGGCCCGCCGCAGGTCAACGCCGCGCAGAAGGTGCTGGATGAATTGGGGGTCAACGACGTCACCCTGGTGGGCATCGCCAAGCGCCTGGAGGAACTGTGGCTGCCCGAGGACCCGTACCCGGTGATTATTCCGCGGGATTCCGACGCGCTCTACCTCGTCCAGCACATCCGCGATGAGGCGCATCGCTTCGCGATTAACTTCCACCGTCAGCAGCGCAGCAAGAGGATGCGCGCTTCCGTCTTGGATGAGGTGCCGGGGCTGGGGCCGAAACGCCGGCAGGAGCTGGTGAAACACTTCGGATCCGTGGCGAAGGTACGCGCCGCCACTGTCGAGGAGATCGCCGAGGTACCTGGTTTTGGCCCTGCGCTGGCTAAGAAGGTGCATGAGGCGGTGCAACCCCGCCCCACTAAGCCTGCGGGGTAGCTACTATGGGCAGCATGACCTCGCCAAAGAAGGAACCCTCGTTAATCCTCGTTACCGGTATGTCCGGTGCCGGTCGTCGCACCGCCGCGGCCGTACTTGAGGAGATGGGCTGGTACGTTACGGATAACCTCCCACCGGAGCTGATTGTGCGGATGGTGGAGCTCAGCTTTGACGCGGAATCCCCGGTGGAGAAGCTGGCGATCGTCACGGACGTGCGCTCCCGATCCTTCGCCGGCAGTCTCACGGGGGTTCTGGAGAAACTGGTCGACTCCGGGCGCAAGCCCATCGTGCTCTTCCTTGAAGCCTCGGATGAGTCGCTGATTTCCCGCTTCGACGAGGTGCGCCGCTCTCATCCGCTGCAGGACGGCGACTCCTTGCAGAGTGGCATTGACCGCGAGCGGGAGATGCTTAGCGGGATCAAGCAGGAGGCCGACATCGTGGTCGACACCTCCAGCACGAGCATCCACGACCTGCGCCGCATCCTAGAGATGAAGTTCTCCGACGCGGGCGGCGACAGTACCCGGGTTGTTCTCCAGTCCTTCGGTTTTAAACACGGGGCACCCAGGGACGTGGATATCCTCATGGACGTACGCTTCTTGCCGAATCCCTACTGGGTTTCTGAGCTCCGGGGACTGCGGGGAGTAGATAAGCCGGTGTCCGATTACGTGTTGAGCCAGCAGGACGCCCCGGGCTTTCTGGATTCCTTCGAGTCGATGCTGTTGGCTATGCTGCCGGGTTTCCACCGCGAGGGGAAGGGCTTCCTGAGCATCGGGATCGGCTGCACCGGTGGTCATCACCGTTCCGTCGCGGTGACCGAGGAGGTCTCCGCCAGGTTGCGAGAGCGGGGAGTGGAGGTTCGTACCAGACACCGCGATCTGGAACGCGGCTGATGGCCGTCGACGCACTGAACATTTCCTTCATCCCTTCGTTCCCCGTCGTGTGGGGAGCACACACTGCTCATTGGGAAGTTGCATCTCATGTCTCATAACGATCACCCCGAGGTCGGTAGCCCGGCCACTCCACCCGCTGCGGAGGCGGGTGATAAGCCCCTCCAGCGTCTCGTATCGCTCGGCGGTGGCCACGGTCTTTTCGCCACCCTGCGAGCAGGCCGCACTATCGCGGATCACGTCACCGCCGTCGTGACCGTCGCTGACGACGGCGGTTCCTCGGGACGTATGCGCCGGGAATTGGATTGCCTGCCGCCGGGGGATCTGCGCATGGCGCTGGCGGCATTGACCCAGGACAGCGATGAGGGACGCTTCTGGGAAGAGGTCATCCAGCATCGCTTCGGCGGGCAGGGCGCGCTCAACGGGCACGCGGTAGGCAACTTCCTCATCACCGGGATCTCCCAGGTCTTGGGCGACGACATCGCCGCCCTGGACACCCTCGCGAAAATGCTGGGGGTCCGCGGCCGAGTGCTGCCGATGAGCACCGAGCCTCTGGACTTGGAGGCAGATGTGTTGGGGCTGGCGAAGGACCCTCGAGAAAGCGTGCAGGTCCGTGGCCAGGTGGCCGTCGCCACCACGATCGGCGAGGTGCGCAGAGTGCGTGTCCACCCGGCCAACCCGCCTGCCGCCGCACCGGCCGTGGCGGCGATCAAGGACGCCGACCTCATCACCCTCGGCCCCGGGTCGTGGTTCTCCTCGGTGATCCCGCACTTGCTGGTACCTGGGATCGTTGAGGCCCTCAACGAATCGGAGGCCCCGACCGTGGTGGTTCTGAACCTGGTGGCGGAAGCCGGGGAGACATCCGGGTTCTCCCAGGAGCACCATGTCCACATGCTGCATCAGCACGCCCGGGACCTGAACGTGGACTACATGCTCATCGACCAGTCCACCATGCCTGGCGGAACGTTGGGCACCCACATCGAACGCGCGGCGGCGTCCATGGGCGCTGAGTTGATCTGTGCGGACGTCCGGGAGGACGACAACCGGGGACGCTGGACCGACCGCCACAAGCCCAAGAAACTGGCTGCCGCCCTAGCTGATATCGCCGCGAAGCATCGCACCCGGTAGCTGCACCGGAGCGCATGAAGCACCGGGTTCTAAGAGATTGAGTAGAGGAAAGAGGTAAGCAAACCGTGGCTCTCACCGCCGATGTGAAGGACGAGATTGCCCGCGTCAGTGTCATTCGCGCCGAAGACATGAACGCCGAGGTAGCCGCACTGCTGCGCTATAGCGGTGCGCTGCATCTGGTCGCCGGCCAGATCGTGGTGGAGTCCGAGGTGGACAGCTCCGCGACGGCGCGGCGCTTGATGGAATTTGTCGAGCAGCTTTATCACCACGAGGCCCAGCTACAGATCATCGGAGCGGGCAACCTGCGCAAAAGCGCGCGCTACATCGTCAAGTGGATCAAGGGCGGCACGGAGATCGCCCGCCGCACTGGCCTGATCGACCGTGCGGGGCGCCCTGTGCAGGGGCTGCCGCGAACCATCATCGGCGGACCAAAGTCTGCCTGCGTGGCAGCCTGGCGTGGTGCGTTCCTCGCGCGTGGAACCCTCACCGAGCCCGGACGCAGCTGTGCGCTCGAGGTCGCAACCCCCAGCAACGAGGCTGCACTCGCACTCGTGGGCGCGGGGCGGCGGATCGGGGTGACCGCGAAAACCCGCGAAACCCGTGGCGTCCACCGCGTGGTGGTCAAGGACGCCGAATCGATCAGCGCCCTGCTGACCCTCATGGGAGCGCAGGCCACCCGTCTGGTCTGGGAGGAGCGCCGCATGCGCCGCGAAGTTCGTGCCACAGCGAACCGCCTGGCTAACTTCGACGATGCGAACCTACGCCGCTCTGCCCGCGCCGCGGTCGCCGCTGCGGCCAGGGCAGACCGGGCGCTGGAAATCCTCGGCGAGGACGTGCCTACCCACCTCGCGGAAGCCGGCCAGCTGCGCGTCAAGCACCGGCAGGCCTCCCTGGAGGAGCTTGGTCAGCTGGCGTCACCACCGATGACGAAGGACGCGGTCGCCGGCCGCATCCGCCGCCTGCTTTCGATGGCGGATAAGCGAGCCGAGGAGCTGGACATCCCGGACACCCACGCCGCGGTGACCGAGGATCTCTTCCAGGACGTCGAATAATCCCTAAGATCGGGAACTGGAAGCCTCAAACACCCATCAACCACGACCAATAACCTCTCCGCAGGCGGCTAGAGATACCCGCCGGCACCGGACCCGCAGGGCCGAAGAAGCGAAAGGACAGTGGCAATAAACATGCCAACGAATAACCAGAAGAAAATCAACATCGGCATCAACGGCTTCGGCCGCGTGGGACGCAGCTTCTTCCGCGCGGTGCGTGAGATGCACCCCCACCTCAACATCGTCGCGATCAACGACCTGACAGACAACGCCACGCTGGCCAACCTGCTGAAGTACGACTCCGTCATGGGGCGCCTCGGCGAGCCGGTGCTGCACTCTGAGCACTCGCTGCGCATCGGTGAGGAGACGATCCGCACCTTTGCGGAGCCAGACCCGGCGTCCATTCCGTGGTCCGAGGCCGGCGTGGACATTGTCGTCGAGTGCACCGGCCAGTTCACGAAGAACGAGAAGGCCCACGGCCACCTCGAGACCGGGGTGAAGAAGGTTCTGCTCTCGGCACCAGGCAAGGAGGTCGACGCCACCCTCGTGATGGGCGTCAACCACGAGGACTACGACCCGGCGAAGCATACCGTCGTCTCCAACGCTTCCTGCACCACGAACTGCCTCGCACCGCTGGCCAAGGTCATGAATGACGCCTTCGGCATCGAGCGTGGCCTGATGACCACCGTCCACGCCTACACTGGCGACCAGCGCATTCACGACGCGCCGCACAAGGACCTGCGCCGGGCACGCGCCGCCGCACAGAACATCGTTCCGACCTCCACTGGTGCTGCCCGCGCCGTTGGGCTGGTGCTGCCGGAGCTGGAGGGCAAGTTGGATGGCTACGCCGTGCGCGTGCCGGTCATCAACGGCTCCCTCGTGGACCTCACCTTCGAGGCCAGCAAGCCGGTGACCGTCGAGGCCGTGAACAACGCCTTGCGCAATGCTGCGGAGGGTCCACTGTCGGGCATTGCCCTGTACTCGAATGGGGAGCCCTACGTATCCAGCGACATCGTCGGTGACCCGCACTCCACGATCTTCGACTCTGAACTGACGAAGGTGATCGGTTCTCAGGTCAAGGTTGTCTCCTGGTACGACAACGAGTGGGGATACTCCTGCCGACTCGCGGACCTGGCTGACTATATCGGCGCCCGCCTCTAGGTAGAATCGCAGCGGTTATATTCCGCTCCTGCCCGGCGGCCCTCGACCGCTGGGCAGGAGTTCGAGCAAAAAATTTCCTTCAAGCTTCTTTCAAAGGATGTCGAATTTCATGGCAGTAAAGACCCTCAAGGACCTTCTGGCCGAAGGCGTGGAAGGCCGCCACGTGCTGGTTCGTTCGGACCTGAATGTGCCACTTGCTGACGGGGAGATTACCGACCCGGGCCGCATTGACGCGTCCGTCCCGACGCTGCGCGCGCTGTTGGACGAGGGGGCACGCGTGATCGTCGCCGCGCACCTGGGCCGCCCGAAGGGCGAGGTCGACCCGGAGCTGTCTCTGGCACCAGTCGCTGAGGCACTCGCCGAGCGTCTCGACCAGTGGGTGCCGTTGGCCGGTGACGTGACGGGGGAGGACGCCCACGAGCGCGCCAACGGTCTGGACGACGGCGACATCCTGCTGCTGGAAAACGTTCGTTTCGATCCACGTGAGACCTCCAAGGACGCCGCCGAGCGCGCGGAGTTCGCGGCGGAACTGGCTGAGCTCACCGCCGATAACGGTGCCTTCGTCTCCGACGGCTTCGGTGTGGTCCACCGCGAGCAGGCCAGCGTCTACGACGTGGCCAAAAAGCTGCCGAGCTACGCAGGTGGCCTGGTGTCCGCAGAGCTCGAGGTATTGCAGAAGGTCTCGGGCTCCCCGGAGGCCCCGTACGCAGTCGTTCTGGGAGGCTCCAAGGTCTCCGACAAGCTTGGCGTGATCGAGGCGCTGGCACCGGAGGTCGACCGCCTCATCATCGGTGGCGGCATGTGCTTCACCTTCCTGGCAGCCCAGGGCCACAATGTCGGCGGCTCCCTTCTGCAG
>JBHWRM010000122.1:0-7097 GCA_043426695.1 Corynebacterium sp.
CAATATTAGCAGCTACACCCGACAATTCCGCACCACACGGGGCATGGCGGCACAGGTGCAACATGACAGCGATAGAATCAGCCCATGCGCATCTTGGTCGTCGATAACTTCGACAGTTTCGTTTATAACCTCGTCCAGTACTTGGGGCAGCTCGGCTACTACGAGCAGAACTGCGTGGTGTGGCGCAACAACGCACCCGAGCTCGGCGGCGAGGCAGGTTTCGACGACGCCGCCCTCGCCGATGTGCTGGGTCAGTTCGACGCCATCCTGCTGTCCCCGGGGCCGGGCGAACCCACCGCTGCGGGGCATCTCATGCAGGTCATCCGCGTGGCAGTAGATAAGGGCATTCCGCTGTTCGGCGTGTGCCTCGGCCACCAGGCCATCGGCCTGCACTTCGGGGGCCAGGTCGTGCGCGCCGACGAGCTCTACCACGGGAAAACCTCGCCCGTGACCCACGACGGCACCGGCGTGCTGCGGGGCATCCCCAGCCCGTTCACCGTCACCCGCTACCACTCGCTGACCGTCGACCCGGGCTCCGTGCCTGAGGAGCTGGCGGTCACCGGGCGGGTGGATTCCGGGATGATCATGGCGATGCGGCACACCAGCCTGCCGGTGCACTCCGTGCAGTTCCACCCGGAGTCCGTGATGACCCAATACGGCCACCGCATGCTCGCGAACTGGCTGATCGACGCTGGTTTCCCCATCGACGAGGACCTGCTCGGCCGCATCGAAGAGGAACAGCTCGCCGTCACTGGCGCGCTGAGCCGATAAAACGCTGAGCAAATAGAACGCCGGGCAAATAGGGCACCGCCAAATAGGGCGTCGGCAGCTAGGCGGGAGACATCCCAGGGGGGCGACGTCCCCACCCGTCCGGTCGGACGTCCCCGCCGCCCGGCGGAAACTACGGGATCAGGCGGAAGATGAAGACATCCACCGTGACCGGGGCGTTCTTGTCCAACGTGGCACCCTCAGACGGCTTCTGACGAGCCACCCGGTCCACCCGGCCCAGGTCATTCGTCGGAACATCGACGCGGCGCAGCTTATCCGGGGAACCTTCCCAGCCCGCGGCACGCAGGGTGTCGTAGACCTGGCCGAACTCCTTGCCCGAGACATTCGGCACGCGGAACTGGTTTCCGCGGGAGACCGTCAGGGTGACCTCGGAGCCCTCGCGCAGGCGGGCGCCCTCGTCGCTGACGCTCAGGACCTTGCCCTCCGGCTCCGTGGAATCGACCTTATTGACGAGCACCGTGAAGCCCGAGGCCTCCAGGTTGGAGCGCGCACCCTCGACATCCTGGCCCGTGACCACCGGGACACGAACTTCCTGCGGACCCGTGGACACCGTGATGGTGATCTTCGTGCCCTTCGAGACTTGCGAACCCTGCGCCGGGGACTGCTCAGTGATCTGCCCCTCCGGCACGGAATCGCTCGGCTCCTCCTTCACCCGGTTATTCAGGCTCAGGCCGGCTTCCTTCAGCAGCTGCGCTGCCTCGGAGGTGTTCTTACCCGTCAGGTCCGGAACCTCGGTGATCTCCTTACCGGAGGACACCACCAGCGAGATCTCCGTGCCCTTCGGCACCGAGCTATTCGGGCCCGGCTCCGTGCGGATCACGCGGCCGCGCTCGATCTCGGCGTGCGGGCGCTCCTTCACGCGCAGCTCCAAGCCAAGGTCGTGGAGCTTGCGCTCGGCCTCGTCCTGGGTGAGGTTCTTGACGTCCGGGACGTTGACCGCTTCCGTCGTCGAGGCCGACCGGTCCGAGGCAATGTACGCCCAGGTTCCGGCGCCCAGCAGGAACAGCACCGCGAGGATCGCCACGACCGGGATCCACCAGCGACGTTTCGGTTCCTCGTCGATGAGGGGAGTCTGCGTATCGGGGTAGGTGCCGTGGTCCGGGTAGGACGTCGGCAGCTCGCCTCCCGCACCACCCGCGCCGGCGGCCGCCGGGTATGCCCCCGCAGCCCCACCGCCGTTGGCGCCAGCGCTCTGGTCCGATACGTGCTCGTCGTGCTGGGCGAAGTTCTGGCCGCCGTGGTTGTGCTCGGCCGTGCGCTCCGTGGCGCTCGCAGCACCAGCAGCACCAGCAGCGCCAGCGGCGCCTAGGCCGGCAGCGCCGAGACCTGCGGCGGCGGCCGTGCCCGCGGCCGAGGACTCATCCGCGCGGTGCCGGCCCCCGCCCATATCCGAGGAGCCAGCAGCACCCGCAGGACCCGTGGCGCCCGGCAGCTTCGCCACCAGTGGCACCTGATCCTCGCTCAAACGGCGCAGGTCCAGCGCCATTTCCTTGGCGTCCGCGTGCCGGTCGTCGGGGTTCTTCGCCATCGCGGTGAGCACGATGGCGTCCAAACTATCCGCCTCACGGTGGGAAAGATGCATGCCCTCGACCGTCGACGGTGCCGGCGGGGCGTCCTGGACATGCTGGAAAGCCACCGAAAACGGCGACTCTCCGGAAAACGGCGGCTGACCCGTCGCCAACTCGTAGAACACGCAGCCAGCGGCGTAAATATCGGAGCGGGAATCCGCCGACTTGCCCCGCGCCTGCTCCGGGGAGAGGTACTGGGCGGTGCCGATGACCGCGGCCGTCTGGGTCATCGCGGAGGAGGAATCAGACAGGGCACGGGCGATACCGAAATCCATCACCTTCACCGCGCCGGTGTTGGTGATCATGATGTTCGCCGGCTTGATATCCCGGTGGATGATGCCCGCCTCGTGGCTGAAGTGCAGCGCCTCCAGGACCTGGGACATGATGGCGGCGGCATCCGTGAGCCGCATCTTGCCGTACTCCTGGACGATGTCGCGCAGCGTTTCCCCCTGCACGCGCTCCATCACGATATAGGGTACGGAGCCATCTTCCGGCGGGGTCTGGCCGGTGTCGTACACCGCCACGATTGCCGGGTGGTTCAGCTTCGCAGCGTTCTGCGCCTCGCGGCGGAAGCGCTCCAGGAAGTTCTCGTCGCGGGCGAGATCCGGCCGCATCATCTTGACGGCGACCTCGCGGCCGAGGAGCTCATCGACGGCGGCATAAACATCCGACATGCCACCAGTGCCGATCTTGGCACCTAGGTGGTATCGGCCACCGAGGATCGCCCCGTCACGGTCCACGACCGACCTCCTCTGATCTTCCAACTCACTGTGTACTGCCGCGGTACGGCTCGGGCGGGTGCCCGCCCGGAATCTGCTTCAAAGCCGGTAACTTTACCGCGCCACAGTTCCCATTACTACTTTAGTGTTTTCTTCGCCCCGGAAAGCCCGGTCGCACAACTAGGTACCGGGCTGCCGCTAGATCGCCCGCAGCCCCAGCGCCCCGACCTCGCTATCGGCGGGGTCGGTGGTACCCGTCCCGGTTGGGCCCTCCGCGTTATTCCCCGGGTTGGGCTGTTCGCCGCCTGGGTCTGGAGCCGACGGGGCGGGGTTGTCTTCCGTCGGGGCCGTTGGCTGCGAGGGCTGGCGCGGGCTGCTCGGTGTGGGCTGCGTGCCCGTCGGCCTACCCGGCCGTGTCGACGACTGCGTGGGGCGTTCCGGTCGGGTCGAGCTGGTCTCCCCGTCATCTGACCCATTGTCCTCGCTCGGCTGGGTCTCCTCCGGGCGGGGATCCACCGGCTGCTGCGGGACGTACTCCTCCTGGGTGGGGGAGGTCGTGACCTCGCTGGTCACGGTCTTCGTCTCCTGCTCCTGGGTCGAGGAGTTCGAATCGCTGAGCAGGAGGTAGCCGATCACGCCCAGGCCGAGAGCCACAACGACGCCGAGCACGATCCACGGGGTGGCAGAGCCGCGCTGCCCGCCGCGACGACCCGCCGAGCGGGAGGACGCCGCCCCCGCAGCACCCGCGGCGCTGGCCTTGCGCGGCCCTTGGGCGGGACCCTGCCGCGGCGGGACAGCCGTACCCGGGCCCGACACGACCTGGCTGAGCTCCGCGTCGGAATCCTCAGGAGCAGCACCCCGGGCACCACCGTGAGCAGCGAAGACGTCCGTATGAGAGGCGGCGTCAGCAGCGGACACGGCCGCCGGGCGAGGGGCCGGAGCCCCGGAAAGGACAGCGGCGGTGGCCTCCGCGAGCTCCTGGCCATCGGCGTAGCGGGCACGCGGGCTCTTGCGCAGGCAGGTGTTCACCAGCTCGCGCAGCGGGGCGCTGAGCTCCTCGGGCAGGGGCTCCGGCTGTTCGGAAATATGCTTGATCGCCACCGAGACGGAGGAGTCCCCGCGGAATGGCCGGTGGCCAGCCAGCACCTCATAGGCCACCACGCCGAGGGAGTAGACATCGGACGCGGCGGTGACCTCCCGGCCCTGTGCCTGCTCGGGGGAGACGTACTGGGCTGTGCCCACCACCATGCCCGTCTGGGTCAGCGGCACGGCCTGCGCGGCCTTCGCGATACCGAAGTCCGTGATCTTCACCGTGCCATCGGCGGTGAGCAGCAGGTTGGCGGGCTTGATATCCCGGTGCACCGTACCGGTGGCGTGGATCGCCGCCAGGCCCATCGCGGTCTGCCGGATCAGGTCCAGGGCCAGGGGTTCCGGCAGCTGGCGCTCGCGGCGCAGCACATCCGCCAGGCTCTCGCCGCGGACGTACTCCATCACGATGTAGCAGAACACCGCACGGGTCTCGTGCGTGGGTTGGGAGCCATCCGGGGAAATCTCCCCGTAGTCATAGGTGGCGACCACATTCGGGGAATCGAAGTGCTCCGCGGCCTCCGCCTCATTACGGAAGCGCTCGCGGAACTCCGGGCTCTCTGTGTATTCGGGTTTCAGGATCTTGATGGCCACGTCCCGCTGCGCCACGGTGTCGCGGGCGAGCCACACCGTGGACATCCCGCCGCGGCCGATGATCCAGCTCAGCTGGTAGCGCTCGCCCAATAGCCGCTGGGTGTACTCGATATCCGTGCGGTCCGGTTGGTGCTGCTCTGGGTGCTCAGTCATTTTTAGCGCTGCTCCTGCTCCGCGGCTGCGATGACGGCACGGCCGATCGGGCCGGCCACGGCGTTACCCGTGGCTCCCTGGCCCATGCCGCCACCGTTTTCCACCAGCACGGCGACGGCCACGTCCGCCTCGGTGGAAAACGCGATGTACCACGTGTGGGGGGCGGCCTCGCCGCGAACTTCACCGTGCTCGGCGGTACCGGTCTTCGACGCGATGGTGGCCGAGCCGCCGCCACCGCGCTCGGAGCCCTGCATGAGCTCCTTGAGCTGGTCTGCCGTCTCCTTCGGGATCGCCCGGTTCAGCCGCTTCGGCTTCGTCTCCTTCAGGGACTTCAGATCCGGGCCCGTGATCTTGGAGACCAGGTGCGGCTCCATGCGCACGCCACCATTGGCGATCGTCGCCGCGATCACGGCGTTCTGCAGCGGGGTCAGCGAGACATCGCGCTGGCCGATCGCGGACTGGCCCAGGGCCGCCTTGTCCGGCAGGTCACCCAGCGTCGAGCGCTGCATGCCCAGCCCCAGCCCCTCGTAGCTATCACCCACACCGAAGGCCTCCGCGGTCTTACGGAAAAGATCATCGCCGTGCTTGACACCCAATTCGACGAAGGGCACGTTGCAGGACTTCTCGAAGGCCACCCGCAGCGTAGTGGTCTCCCCACCCGCACAGCGCTGGCCGTCGTAGTTCTCCAGGGTTGTGACCGTGTCTGGCAGCGTGGTCTGGCTGGCGGCGCTGACCTGGGTATCCGCATTATCGCCAGCTTGTAGTGCGGCGGCCGTGGTGATCACCTTGAAGGTCGAACCCGGGGGCTGGGTCACTTGGGTCGAGCGGTTCAGCAGCGGGGAACCTGCGTCCTGGCTGAGGGCCTCGAAGTTCGCGGCTGCTGCCTCCGGGGACTGATCCGTGATCGCGCTCGGGTTATAGGAGGGCGTGCTGGCCATCGCCAGCACCGCGCCGGTCGAGGGGCGCAGGGCCACGACGGAGCCGGAGTAGCCCTTGCTGGCCAGCTCGTTATAGGCCACCTGCTGCACCTGCGGGCTCAAGGTGAGCTCCACATTCGCGCCGCGAACCTCCTTGCCGGAGATCTGGTCCCACATACGGCGGGCGAAGAGGCTGTCGTCCTCACCCGAGAGAATGGAATTCTGGCTGGCCTCGATACCGGAGGCGCCGAAGCGGTCGGAGAAGTAACCCTCCACCGAGCCGAAGGCCTCCGGGGCGTAGACGTAGCGGCGGTTGTAGTAACCGTTATCGTCCTGCACGGACTCGGCCAGCACCTGCCCGCCGGCGGAGATCTGCCCGCGCTGGCGCTGCTTCATGTCATAGAACTGGCGAGCATTCAGCGGGTTCTCCGCCAGCTCCTTGGTCTGGAAGGCCTGAATATAGGTCAGGTTGATCAGCAGAATGACCGTCAAGATCATGCTGAAGATGGCTACGGCTTTAATCGGTCGATTCACGCGAGCTCACCTTCCCCGTTGTTCTGCGCAGCCCCCTGCTTCTCCTCGGACTTGGCATCTGTCCCGCCGGACTTGCTGCCCTCGTCCTGCACCGCGCGCCGGGCGCGGGCAGAGTCAGAGATCCGCAGCAGGATCGCCAGCAGGATGTAGTTCGCCAACAGCGAGGAGCCACCGTGGGCAAGGAATGGGGTCGTCAGGCCGGTCATCGGCATGAGCTTGGAAATACCCGCCACGACAACGAAGACCTGCACCGCGACCGTCAGGGACAGGCCAGCGGCGACGAGCTTGCCGAAGGAATCGCTGGCGTGCATGCTCACCGTGAAGCCGCGGAGCACGAAGATTGCGTACAGCAGCAGGATCGCGGATAGGCCGATCAGGCCGAGCTCCTCGCCGAAGGCGGAGAGGATGAAGTCCGACTGCACCACCGGGATCAGCTCCGGGTAGCCCTCGCCGAGCCCCTTGCCGGTGATCCCGCCGTAGGAGAGGCCAAACAGGGATTGCGCGAGTTGCAGACCCCGGTTGTGGAAGTCCGCGAACGGGTCCACGAAGTTCGCCACACGGGTCTGGATCTTGTCGGACACCTGGTACACCGCGACCGCGCCGACCGAGGCCAGCCCCACGCCGAGTACCACCCAGGAGGCGCGCTCCGTCACGATGTACAGCATCCCCAGCACGGTGGCGAAGAGAAGCAGTGCCGGGCCGAAGTCGTTCTGCGCGGCGGAAATGACCATCGCCAG
>JBHWRM010000123.1:0-70282 GCA_043426695.1 Corynebacterium sp.
ACCCCGAGCAAGCACTACTCTTATCCTGCAGAAAGGCCCTACATTGGTTAACCACTTGACAAGCTCCTCCCCAGCGCCCGACCCATCGATCTGCCACCGGTCGCGATCATCGGGCTCGGCCGGTTCGGTTCCGCCATGGCCGAGGAGCTCCACAGCCACGGCGTCGACGTCCTCGGCATCGACGTCGACGAGAAGCTACTGCACGACAGCGACCCCCACCTCACCGACTCATTCATCGCCGACGCCACCGACCCCGAGGCGCTCAAACAGCTCGGAGTGAAGGATTTCCAGCAGGTCGTCATCGGCATTGGTAGCAGCCTCGAAGCCTCGATCCTGACCGTATCCAACCTCGTTGAACTTGGGGTCAAGGACATTTGGGCCAAGGCGGACTCCGATGCCCACGCCCGCATCCTTACCCGCGTCGGTGTGCACCACGTCGTCCGCCCCGAACGGGACACCGGGCGCCGCGTTGCGCATCTGCTCAGCGGCCGCTTCCAGGACTACACCGTCTTCGATCAGGGCTACGCGATGATCACCCTACGAGCTCCCAAGGAGCTGGTGAACCACTCCCTCAACCGGCACAGCCTGTGGGCGAAGCACCGCGTCCAGCTGGTGGCCGTGCACAGCGGCAACCAGTGGGCACCACCCTCTGCTGACCACCATCTCTCCCCCGACGACAACGTCATCCTCGCCGGCGCGCCCGCCGACCTGGAGAAGTTCGGTCGGCGCTAGGCCCCAGCCCCCGTGGTGGGGACGAACCCCTGCTCTGGGCCGAACCTCGGCGCTAACCGCCCGTCGCCTGGCGGATCTGATCAGCCATGATCACACCGGCAATGGTGAAGTAAATGATCAGGCCGGTGGCGTCCACCAGCGTGGACACGACTGGCGTCGAGAAGACCGCCGGGTCCACACCCAGCTTCTTCGCGACCAGCGGCAGCACGCCGCCGACGATACAGGCCCAGGTGCAGATCGCCACGATCGTCAGCGAAATAGTGAACGCGACCTGCGGATAGTAGAGGAAAGCCAGGATCGGGAAGATCACCGCGCCCAGGAAGACACCCAGCAGGAAGCCCACCCGAACCTCACGGCCGATGACCCGCAACACATCGCGAGGCCTGACCTCATTGACCGCGAGCGCACGCACCACAGAGGACGCAGCCTGCGAGCCCGCGTTACCGCCCGTACCGATCAACATCGGCACGAAGATGCTGAGCACCACCACGGCCTCGAGCACATCCTCGAAGTACTGCATCACGTTGATCGTGAGGAAGGCGGCCAGGATCAGGACGATCAGCCAGACGCCGCGCTTCTTCGCCAGCGTCATCACCGTCGCCGTCAGATAAGGCTCGTTCAGCGGCTCGGCACCACCGGCGCGGTAGGCATCCTCCGTCACCTCGGCCTCGAGGACCTCCATGGCGTCATCGACCGTGATGACGCCCAGAATGCGGTCCTCGTCGTCGACGACGGGCAGTGCCAGAAGGTCAGCTTCCTGGATCAGGCGGGCCGCGTGCTCCTGGTCGTCATAGGCGGAGACACTGTGCTGCTCCTCCTCGAGCAACTCCCCGACCAGCGTGCCCTCGGGCGCGGTGACCAGGTCCGCGAGCTCCACCATGCCGAGCAGCTTGCGCGACTCATCGGTCACCGCCACGGTGGCCAGCGCGATCGAGTGATGTGGGCCAGAGGCGTAGCGCTGAGCGCGCGACTGCAGCTTCTCCAGGGATTCCTCCCGGGTCGCGTCCGGGGTCAGCACGGTTGGCGTGGGCACCATCAGACGACCCGCGGACTCCGCTGGGTAGCCAAGCAGCCCGCTGGTCACACGCCGCTGGGAATACGGCAGTCCCTGCAGCAGGCGCGAGGCGACCTTCGCTGGCATCTCATCCAGCAGGGATGCCTGGTCATCCGGGGCCAGACTCGCGAAGATCTCGGTGACGTGGTCGTCTCGCAGCGCATCCAACAGCTCGGCCTGGTGCACCGGATCCAGGTATTCGAAGACATCCAGGGCGCGGTCCTTGGGCAGCAACCGGAAGGCCACCGCCTGCTCCGCCCCGGAGATTCGGCCGAGCTCTTCGGCCACCACGACCGACGAACGATCGGCGAGCCACCGGCTCACCGCGTCGAGGTCCTTGTCGTCCAGCAGGTCTTCGAGAAAACGTGCATTCGATGCCATATCAGTGGCCACCCCTCTGGCTGCTCGCCCACAGTTGATAACAGGTCAGTGCGATCAGCGCGGCGCAGACCGCGGCAAAGAAGTAGTCAAGGCCGGTGCCACTACTCACGAGCCACCCGCCGAGCGCGAGCAGCACCACAAGCCGGATAACCCGGGACCACAGGAGAAATTGGGTGTTCAATGGTGCTCCTAATAATGACCGCGATTGTTCTCGCGCGCGTCGCGTGTGGGGTTTAAGGCTTCTCGAAAACGAGAAGCAGGTCGATCGTTCCTTCGTCAGCGATCTTGGCCGCGACGAACTCTGGGGTCTTGATGTTGAAGTCCGAACGCTTGAACGGCACATTCCCCTGGACGACGACCTTGTCCCCCGTTCGCAGTACCTTCAGCGGTGCGGTGACCTTATTGGACTCGCCGCGGAGGGTGAGATCTCCCGTGACCTCAACCTCACCGACGGAGCCGTCCTCCGGCACGCTGCTCAGATCCACCGGTTCGGTGATGCTGAACTTCGCCTTCGGGTAGTCCTCCGTGTGCAGGATCGAGCGGCGGACGTTGATGTCGCGTTTTTCCACGTCTGAGGAGATCCCAGCAACGCGGACCTCCACGAGGCCCTCCGTGAGGGTTCCGTCCGTGACCTGGAGGTCGCCCTTGATGTTCTCCTCCGTGCTGTTGTCCGCACGTCCGGAGGTGGTCTTCTCCTGCCCCGGCAGGATCTCACGGAAGGTATAACCAGCCTGGGTGTGGTTGGCTCCGGCACCAGGGACGATCACCCAGTGGCCGTCCGCTGACGTTGTTGGCTCTGGCCCACCCTCAACGAGGTCGGCGGTCTGCAGACCCCGGTCAGTGAGCAGCTGATACGCGATCGGCCCAACGCCGAACAGGAATGCCGCGATAATACCGATAACACCCAGAGTGATAATTCCCTTGCGCATGGCACCCAGCCTAGTGCTAAGCAGGGAGGATTAGGAAAAGGTGGGGTTCAAGCGCGTCCCGGGCGTTGGGGTTGGTGCAGCTGCTCCGCGCGGTGTGCTAAGCGCACCAGGTCCGTAGCCATGCTGCGCAGTTCGGCGGGTTCTGCCTGCTCGTCCATCGCGGTAACGAGGTCCTCCGCTGCGCAGCGGAGTTCGAAGAGCTGGTCAGCCAGTTCCTCCCCGCTCATACTCGGGGTCGACAGCTGGGTGTTTTTCAGCGTGGGGGTATCCGCCGCCGAATAGCTGGCGCGTTGCTCGTAGGCCCGCTGGCGACACGACCGGCTGCAGAATTTGCGTGGCCTCCCCCGCTGCTGGCCGGGCATTTCCTCCCCGCACCATGCGCAGAAGCCCGGCGTGTGGCGGAAATCCTCGCGCGAAGTGGGGGTGCTCATGGCTAAAGATCCTAACCCTTCTGGAAGAACTGGGAACAAAACACGCACCCGGTGCGTTATCTACATTGATGGCGCCTCGGAGGCGCCGCTAGCGAACTTCGGAAGTGAGGAACTAATGGCAGACCGCGTACTGCGAGGCAGTCGCATGGGTGCCGTGTCGTATGAAACCGACCGGGACCACGATCTCGCGCCACGTCAGATGGTGAAGTACCAGACTGAAGACGGCGAAATTTTTGAGGTCCCGTTCGCAGACGACGCCGAGATCCCGCAGGACTGGCTGTGCAAGAACGGCCAGATGGGCACCCTCGTGGAGGGCGAGGGCATCGAATCCAAGCCTGCGAAGCCACCACGTACGCACTGGGACATGCTTCTTGAGCGCCGCTCCCTGGAGGAGCTCGACGAGCTGCTGGAGGAGCGTATCGAGCTGCTGCGTAAGCGTCGCCGCGAGGCCATGAAGTTGCTCAAGGAGCAGGAGAAGGCCTAGACCGGCCCTTCCTTGCCTCAACACACATAAAGGCCTGGTCACGTAAGCAACGTGACCAGGCCTTTAGCGTTGCGCTCTCTGGCTAGTTCTGCAGAGCACGCTCCACGGTGCCGGCGCCGATGCGCGCGCCCTCGCGCATGAGCTGGCGAACCTGGTACATGCGGTGGCGGAAGCCCCAGCGGGTCACCTGAGCCATCGCCTCGCCCACGATGCGGCTGCTCATCTTGGACTCGCCGATCTCACGCTCGGTGAAAGTAATCGGAACCTCACGCACGTCAGCGCCCTCGTTGACGGCGCGCCATGCCATATCCACCTGGAAGACATAACCTGCGGAGTCCACGGCGTCGAGATCCATCCGCTCCAGCAGGTCCCGCTGGAAGGCGCGGTAACCGCCGGTGATGTCGGAGAGACCGGCGCCCAGCGCCATGGAAGCGTAGATGTTGCCGCCACGGGAGAGGAACTTGCGGTCGGCTGGCCAGTTCACGGTCTTGCCGCCCTTAACGTAGCGGGAACCCAGGACGAGCTCCGCTCCATCGTCGATCTTGTCTAGCAGCAGGTGGAGCTGCTCCGGGGCGTGGGAGCCGTCGGCGTCCATCTCGCAGAGAACCTCATATCCGTTCTCGATGCCCCACTTGAAACCGGCCAGGTACGCCCCACCGAGGCCACCCTTGCCTTCGCGGTGCAGAACGTGGATGCGGGAATCGTCCTTGGACATCTGGTCCGCCAGCTCCCCGGTGCCGTCCGGCGAGTTGTCGTCGACGACGAGGACATTGACCCGCTCCGGCTCGGCCTCCAACAGGCGACGCGTGATGATCGGAAGGTTATCGCGCTCGTTGAAAGTCGGAATGATGACGAGAGTCTTATCGCTGAGCTTCTTCATAATGTGATTAGTTTATCTGCTTTTCTTGCGCCGTGTGGGCCGGGACGCGAGGAAGGCCCCGATTATCCCCAAAACACCCGCGGCGGCCAGCCCCCGTTCCACCCAAGGGCCCGCAGCCACGGACGGCGTGGTGCTATCGCGAAGCGGAATATCCGCCTGCAGGATGTCCGGGCGGAACAGCCGGCTTTGGTCCACCACTTCCCCATCCGGCATAACGATCGCCGAGACACCGGAGGTGGCAGCCACCACGACCGCCCGGTCCGTCTCGATCGCCCGCATCCGGCTCATCGCGAGCTGCTGGTAGCTCATGTCTGTGAAACCGAAAGTGGCGTTATTCGTCGGACTAGCCAGGAACTGGGCACCATGACGCACCGCGTCGCGGGCGCTGGCGTCGAAAGAGATCTCGTAGCAGGTGGATACGCCCACGAGGACGTCCCCACGCGCAGCGGGCATCCGCACTACACCGGGCCCGTTGCCGGGGACGAAGTTGCCCGCCCGATCGACGTTCTCGTTAACGTGCTTGAGGATCTCGCGGAAGGGCATGTACTCGCCGAAGGGCTGAAGGAACTTCTTCACGTGCTTCTCCCCCGGGCCCGGCTCGCTGCTGCTGGCCGGACCCCAGGTGAGCATCGTGTTCTCATTCCCGATGACGGTGCCGACCATCACGGGTGCGTCGATCGACGTTACTGCTGAGTCGATGGCGGAATGGGCGCCCGGGTCCTTAAACGGGTTCACATCGGATGAGTTTTCCGGCCAGATCACCACGTCGGGGCGCTTAGCCTCGCCGGCTGCGACCGAATCCGCGAGCTCATGGGTGCGCTGCACGTGGTTGTTCAACACGGCGCGTCGCTGGGCCGCGAAGTCCAGACCAGCTCGGGGAACGTTGCCCTGAATTGCTGCGACGTTGACCTGGCCCGCGGCGGGCTCCTGGCTGAAGCTCGAGCCGTAGATGACGGAGGCTACCAATACGATGGCCACCACGCCCGCGTACTGCAGCCGCAGCTTCGGGGCGATCGCTGTCCGAGTCTTGTACGGCGGACGGGCTGCCAAGTAGATGAAGCCACCGAGCAAGACGACCAGGAAACTCACGAACGCGGAGCCGCCAAGCCGGATATCGGCAGCCAGCGGCCCGGATACCTGGCCCCAAGCCAGCCGTCCCCAACCGAAGCCCCCGAACGGCCAGTGGGAACGGACCCCCTCGACGGCCACGAAGAACGCCGCCGCGCCCACGATGCTGAGCCAGTCCCAGGCTCCGTTGCCCCAGCGCAGCAGCCAACGGGCCCCGAGACCGAAAAGCAAGCTGTAGAGCGCCTGCACGATGGCGAGCGCGATCCACGCCGAGGCACCGACGAACTCCCCGATCCAGGGCAGCAGAAAACCATACGTCGCCAGCGAATTGAGGAAGGCAAGCGACACTGCATGCCGCTGCGTCAGAACGCCAAAGAAGAGCGCATAGCCCAACGGGGCTGCCCACCACAGCCCGGTGGGCTCGTAGGAGGCGAAGACCATGAAGCCCGCAAAAAGGGCTCCCACCACCCGCCAGGGAGAGGGAAGGTTAGCTAGCCACTGCTTCATCGGGCGCTAGTGGTCCCAGCCGGGCCCTCGTCCCCGAACTCCTCGCTGCGGTGGTCAATGACCTCTCCCCAGCCCGGAATGTTGCGCACCTGTGGATCGCTGGCGCGGGAGGACACGATGAAAGACTCCCCACCCAGCCGGGTGATCTTCGCACGCAAGGCAGTACCCATGGAACGTCGCGCCAAAGAGCGCGTTGGCGGGAGCATGAACAGAATGCCTACAACCCCTGTGACCACGCCCGGCAGGGCTACCAGTAGGGCGCCGAATGCAGACAGCGCTGCATCACCGGTCAGCTTTCCTGGCGACCTGCGGTCCCGCAGCACGCGCACCGTCAGCACACGCATCTGCCAGGCGGCGATAGCGACACCGAGGATGAACAGCCCCAGGTACAGCAGGATCGTCCAGCCGAAGCCGAGCCAATTGCCCAGCAGAATAAAGGCCAACAGCTCGACGACCACGTAGAGGAAGAAGCTCCTGCGCATAAGTTTTCCGTGTCCTCCTAAAGACAATCAGTGCACCAGCGATATGTGGTACCTGATAACACCAACGCTGCGGTGGTGCTAGAGATTCCATCGTAGTCCCGGCAGCAGCAAAAAAGTTTTAACGTGGCGCGAGCCGCCACAGCCAACGCGGCACCAGCTGCATTACCACAGCCAACACTCGGAGCTTCCCCGGGATCCACACGTCGTCACGGCCGCCGTCCAGCGCCTCGACGGTGGCCTTAGCAACCACATCCGGGGTGGACGACATCGGGGCGGGATCCATCCCCTCGGTCATCCGACCGATGACGAAGCCGGGACGCACGACCATCAGACGCACCCCGCTGCCCCGCAGGGCGTCCTGCATCCCCTGGGCGAAACCATCCAGGCCGGCTTTCGCGGAACCGTAGACGTAATTCGGGCGGCGCACCCGGGCACCGGCGATCGAGGAATACGCCACCAGCGTGCCCGCGCCGCGTCTCTTCATCCGCTGAGCTAGCTCCGTGAGCAGGACGGCTTGCGCGGTGAAATCCGTGTGCAGCACCCGGTAAACCTCAGCACCGTCCTCCTCCGCGAGCTTCTGATCGCCCAGCACCCCGAACATGGCGAAGGCAGTGTCGATCGGCCCGCAGTCTGCCTCCATCTCATCGATCACGCCACTATGGCTCGCGGTAGCTGCCGCGTCGAAGAAGTAGGTCTCCACCCGCTGAGCGCCTAGGTGCCTGAGTTCCACGGCCAAGACTTCCAGCGCCTCAGGTCGGCGTCCTGCCAAAAGGAAGGTCTGCCCCGGTGCCAGCAGGCGTGCGATGTGCTCGCCGATCTCACTGGTGGCCCCGAAAATGGCGATATTAGACATCGATAGCCACAACTCCTCGTTGCATCGCGTCCACGGCCTTGCGCGCGGACTTCCTCACATCGTTGGAATAACCGGTCATCTTGATCTGATCCAGCAGATCCTTCACCCGACCACAGGCGCGGACGAAGTCACCTGGGGTCAGCACCGCGCCCGAGGCCTCCGCTGCCTGCAGGCAGTACTCCAGCGGGGCCCCGGCCACCCACTGGTGCACAGCCGTGGCGAAGCCCAGCTGGGGCTCCCGGGTGGCGGTCAGACGGTGGCGCTGCTCGTCGCTGACAAGTTCCTTGTACACGCGCAGCGTGTGAGCAACCGCCTCCTCCAGCGCATCGGTTGGCAGCTGGGTGCGCACGGTGGACTCCCGACGATTCTCAAACACACAGGCGCTCACCGCAGCAGCCAGCTCGGCCGGATCGAGGTTATCCCACAGGCCGCGGCGGAGGCACTGGGCCACCAGCAGATCGGATTCATGGTGAATCCGGGCTAATTTCTCACCTTCTTCGGTGACCTTTGCCGCCGGCGTACCGCCCTCAGCAGTCCAGGTTTCCACGTAGCCCAACTCCTCGAGCAACGCGATAATCCGGTCGAAGGTGGCGGTCAACGAGTCCCCAGGCTGTTCGGACTCTTGCTTCTGGTACTCCCAACGCCGGCCGGCCTTCAGCACCGACTGTGCCTTCTTCGCTAGCTCCTCGCGCTCCGCCCAGGAATGCACCGGGTGGACATGGAGCTGATTGCGCAGCTCCGCAACCTTCTTGGACCCCCCACGGGCATGTGGGCGGATCTTCTTCGGCTTGTCCAGGTGCATCCGACGCAGCTGGGAGGCTACCGCCCGGGCGTGGCGCTTCGGCGCGCGCTCCACGCCCCGGTGAATCCTCATGTGCCCGATGATCACCGGGGTGTTGCGGAACATGTCGGCGGCGACGCGCTCGACCCAGCCGTCGTCGAGAACCAAGGTGGGGCGCGGATTGCGGCCCGAATCGGACCGGACGACCACGGCCGTCACCGGGTTCTTGCCCGTCGGGAGGGCGATCACATCCCCCACGTTGATCGTGCGCAGCAGGCGCTCGACCTCCTGCTGGCGCTCGAGGGCAGCATCCCGCTTGGCCTGCCGCTCCTCGTGGGAGAGCGTGCGCCGCAGCGCCGCGTAATCCAAGACCTGCTGGGTGAGCTCGGCGGGGTCCTCCCGCTGTGCGGCCTCGGTGCGACCCACCAGGGCCTCAAGCTCTGTGCGCTCCCGGTCGAAGTCCTTAAGCCGCATTTCGACGGCGTGCGCGCGCTCCACGATCGTGTCATTGGCCTGGTACTGGGCGAAGGACCGCTCGAGGATCCGGTGCGCCTCAGCCCACCCCTTGGTGGCGATGAGGTTGACCGCCATGTTGTAGCCCGGCCGGAATGTCGAATCCAGCGGATAGGTCCTGGCCGAGGCAAGTGCCGCCACCGCATAGGGGTCGACCTGGGGGCTCCACAGCACCACGGCGTTGCCCACCGTGTCGATACCGCGGCGCCCTGCGCGCCCCGTCAGCTGCGTGTACTGGCCTGGGGTCAGCTCCGCGTGAGCCTCCCCGTTGAACTTCGTCATCTTCTCCAGTACCACCGTGCGCGCGGGCATGTTGATGCCCAGCGCCAGTGTCTCGGTGGCGAAGCAGACCTTCAGCAGCCCATGGCTAAATAGCTTCTCCACAATGTGCCGGAAGGCCGGCAGCATCCCGGCGTGGTGCGCCCCGAAGCCCCGCATCAGCGCCCGGCGCCACTGGCGGAAGCCCAGCATGTGCAGATCCGCCGGCTCCAGCCCTGCAACGCCCTCGTCGATGATCTCGCCGATCTCCCGGGCTTCGTCGGGAGTGGTGAGCTCCACCTTCCGGATCAGGAGCTGCTGCACCGCCTTATCGCAGCCGATGCGAGAGAAGATGAAGTAGATCGCCGGCAGCATCTTCGCCTGTTCAAGGTGGCGAACCACGTCCTCGCGCCGGGGCCCACGTTGATTGCCATAGGCTTCGGCCTTTCCCACAGCTGTCAATAGGGAGCGGTTGATCGCGCCGGGGTGATCCTCCCCCGCCAGGTGCTCGGCGTTTTTGCTGAACAGCCGCATGATTTTGGAGCCGACCATCATGTACTGGGTCAGCGGGACGGGGCGCTTGTCGGTGACGATGACGTCCATCTCACCGCGCAGCGTGCGCAGCCAGCCGCCGAACTCCTCCACGTTGGAGACCGTCGCCGACAGCGACACCAGGGTCACGCTGGGGCCCAAGTTGAGGATCGTCTCCTCCCACACCGGCCCACGCCACCGGTCGGCCAGGAAGTGGACCTCGTCCATCACCACATGGGTGAGGCTGGCCAGCCGGTCCGAGTCCGCGTAGATCATGTTGCGCAGGACCTCGGTGGTCATGACGACGATCGGCGCATCCGGGTTGAGGGTGACATCGCCGGTGAGCAGTCCGACGTTTTCCTCCCCGTAGCTGGCGCACAGGTCATGGTACTTCTGGTTGCTCAGAGCCTTGATCGGCGTGGTGTAGAAGCAGGCCCCACCACCGTGGAATGCCATGTAAACCGCGAATTCGCCGACGATCGTCTTCCCGGCTCCGGTCGGTGCTCCCACGAGCACTCCCCTGCCCTCGGCGATCGCAGCGGCTGCGTCGAGCTGGAATTCATCGAGTTCGAAGTCATATTCCTTCCGGAACTCTTCGACCAGCGTGGGGTACTTTTTTGCGTTGCACGTAGCGCTGTTAGCCATATCTGTACCGAGTCTATCCGCTCGCTGTTTCACGCGTTTCAGGACGTCGGTTCCGGCGGGTGCATCGCCGGTGGCTGGCAACCCCGTGAGGGCTTGGGGCTTAGACGCCCTCGTCGAAGATTTCGGCGTAGTTGAAGGAGTTCCGTCGTCCCATGCCCGGGTCTGACGGGGTCTGACCCGCGATACCCTGGGACGCCTTGATTGGCTCGGCCCGTCCAACAGCCTCTGCTGGCGCGACCGCGCCGGAAGGGCGGATCTCGGAACCAGGGGCGTCTGCTGCCTGGGCCTGCCGCTTATACTGACGCTTGTCGTTGAATCGGATGATCACGTAGGCGATCTCCATCATTAGGGTCAGCGCGCACCCGAGCGCCAGCATGGAGAACGGGTCAGCCGGAGTCACGAAGGCAGCGAAAGCGAAGAGACCGACGATGATATAACGGCGCTTCGTCTTGATGCTGTCGTAGCGCAGCAGCCCCGCAAAGCTCAGCAGCACCGTGAACAGCGGCAACTCGAAGCTCACACCGAAGACGAGTAGGAGGATGAGGACGAAGCTGAAATACTCGCTGCCCTTCAGCGCGGTGATCTGGGCCTCGTCGCCGACCGTGAGGAGGAAGTGCAGACCGTGGTGCAGGACCAGGTAGGCCAGCGCGGCGCCGAAGAAGAAAAACAGGGTTGCAACGAGTGAGACCGAGACTGCCCAACGGCGCTCATTCTTCTTCAGCCCTGGCGTGATGAAGCCCCAGATCTGGCCGATCCACACGGGTGCGGAGAGCACGATGCCGGCGATGAAACCGACCTTCAAGCGCAGCAGGAACATCTCGAAGGGGCCCGTGGCCAGCAGTCGGCACTCCCCGGTCGCGGCGCCGAAGCGCACCTCGGAAGGAAGTTTGCAATAGGGCTCGCGGAGGATTTCGCCCAGGCTACGCAGCGGGCCCACGTTGGTGCCGTACCAGAGGTAGCCCAAGATCGTGCCGATCAAGATGGCGATGACCGCGATAATGAGGCGGCGGCGCAGCTCCTGGATATGCTCGACGATGCTCATCGCGCCATCGGTTGGGCGCTGATTGGCACGGCGAAAAGCCCGGCGGCGGGGCCGCTGGGCTGTGCGTGCTGCCTGAGGGGTATTACTCATGCGGGGGAACAACAACGCGCCGGAAGATGGGCGCGAGTTTAATACCTAGTTGCTGTTCTGGTTCTGCTGCTGAGCTGGATTAACCTGCTGCGCCGGATTCGGCTGCGGCGCACGCTGCTGCTCGATGGCCTGCGCCTCGTCCTGCTCTGGGGCATCGGTGCGCATCTCGTCCATCTCGGACTTGAAGATACGCATCGAACGGCCAAGGGAACGGGCAGCATTCGGCAGGCGAGATGCGCCGAACACGAGGAGGACAACCAGCAACAGGATGAGGATGTGGCTACCAGAGAGCATGAAGGTTTTTGCCTTTCAGAACCTGCGTTAAAAATCTCAGCCTTCAGCTTACATCGGGGAAACGGTCCCGATAAACCCCCAGCCCAACTTCCGCGCGTCGCGCGACGCGTTCGGCGAGGTCTGGGCTCGAGAGTTCCGCGACCTGCCCGGCGTGGGCGATCAGGAAGCGCTCCAGCCAGGCGCCGGTGTCCGGCATCGTCACCGCGGTGCTCCGAGCCTCGGGGGTCGTAGACGTGGAGGTGGATTCGGGGCGGGCCTTTTCGCTCACGTCCCCATCGTCGGCGTCGGCATCCTGCCACAGCGGGAAGTACTCCAGCATCCACAAGGCGGAGTCGGACAGCCGGAAGTGGGCCCACTCGGCGGCCGTACCGAAATCGAAGGGATCGGTGGCATCGACCTCGGTGGCCAATCCCGCCGGTGCGCTAGCTTCTTCCCCGAGCGTGATAGCGCTCATGCGGGATACCCGGAAGTTCTTTGGAGTCTCGTCCACCACGCCCGCGTCATCGATGCTGCGCGCCAGAAGATAGGCGTTGCCCTCGATCATGCGGATCGCATCGGGCACCAGGCTGCGCCTACTGCGTTGATCCCTACTGAGGGTGAGATACTCGCAGTCCACGAGGCGGCGCTCCGCTAGTGCGGTGCGCAGCAGGTCCAGGCTGGCCTCCACGGGGTCCTCGGGGGCGTGATCCTGCGGTGGGGTCGGCGTCTCCTGGTGCTCCGCAGTGACGGTGCCGTTGTGCGAGGGGGCGGCGCCTGTCCCCGTCGAAGGCTGGTTGGGCGCACCCTGCGTTGCCTGCAGCAGAGCACGTAGCTTGGCGGTCACCGAGTCCACGGCCTCCCGCTGCTCGGCGGGGACAGCGTCCCGGACTGCCTCGAGATTCAGTAGCAAGGCGCCCGCCTCAACCGTGCTGAGTCGCACCGGACCATCCAATCCCGCGGTGAACTGCGCCTCCGCGGACGTGCGGTCCATCGCAATCTCAACGAGCGAGCCCGGGTAGTAGCCCGGCAGCCCACACATGCTCAGCTGCTTCAGCTCGTGCTGGATTTGGGCCACGCTGAGGCCAAGGGCGCGGGAGGCCCGCATGAAGGAGCCACGCGGGTGGGCCTGGAACCAGGCCAGCACCGAGAGCGTCTGGGCGAACTGCTGGGCGACCAGGTTTGCCGGCGGTGCCGTGACCTCGGCTGGCCCGTCTTCGTCCACGGCCTGATCGGGGTCGGCTGATTCCGCGGCCTCCGGCTCGTGCCCGGCCGCCGCTGGCGTGCCATCCACGGCCGCAGAAGGAGTGTCTGCCGCCTGGTCCGTCGAGGGTCCTTCCTGAGTGCCCAACTGCTGGGCACGCTGCAGAAGGTCGACGACGTCACCGACCAGCTGCCGTGGCTCCAGCAGCACCGCATCTGGGGCGTAGCTCGCCGCAGTTTGCACCAGCCAATCGCGATCCACCGGACCGACCGTGCCGATCTTGCCTTCGGGGGTTTCGCGGAGGTCGCGGGCCAAGTCCTGAAGCTCGATTGCCCCCTCCCCCGTGAACAACACGCTGGCTGTGACCTTCGTCTGGTGGCCTTCAAGGCCGCGGCGGATCAACTCAGCGGCCGGCACTGGTTGGCCGGTCGCTGGATTGGTGGGCGCCGGGTGTTCGATGAATTGCGCCTCCGCGCGGACATCGGAGAGCCTGGCGAGCCGGAAGGTGCGCTGAGCTCCCCGGTCCACGTCGAAACCTGTGACGTAGAGCTTGCCCTCGACCCCGGCGACCGCCCACGGATCCAGCGTGCGCTGCTCCGGCTCGACCAAGTAGGCCGGGTAGTACCAGAAGGTCATCCGCAGCCCGCGCTGGGTGGCGCGGAAAATAGCGTCGACGCTGCGCGGATCCAGCTCCACCATGTCCGGAACCGGCTGAACAACGGCGGAGTTTTCGACCCGGCTGAGCCCGGCACCGGCGAGCTTGAGCTGTGCCTGTGCCGTCGGGCCGGCCATCGCGGAATCCACCGGTTGGCGTGCCCACTGCGTGGCGGTCGCCAATACCTGGAGCTCGGCCTCCGTAAGGGCCAGGTCCGGGAGGAAGACCTGCTCGGGGCGCAGTAGCCAGTAGTCCTGGCCCTCCCGGTTTTCGTGGCTCAATTGGATCCCCAGCTGGCGCAGGGATTCGCGATCCCGGTGGAATACGCGTTCCCGGGATTTGAGCTGCCCGGAGTAGCCCGCGATATTTTTCACGACCCAGGCGGTCGGACGTGGGCTGGGGGCGTTCAGTAGGCCGATGACCAGGTTGAATACTCGGCTCGCGCCCTGCTGCCAGGTCACCTTCACTGGACGGTTGCGGGTCCCGGCGCTGCCGGGCCTGTGTGGAAGCACCATTGGCGATTAACTCCGAGCGGGCGCGCCGGTGTTGCCGAGATCCGCCATGCTGGCGATCATCTCGTCCACCTGCGGATCCGTGGCCGCGAACGGGTTCGGGAGTACGACCTCGCTGCCGAATTCGCCGTTGATCTTCAACCGCATCCAGTCCACGGTCGTGGCACAGCCGTGCTCCCGTGCAGCGGTGAGGAACCTCCCACGCAGGGCCGCGCGCGTCGTCGCCGGCGCCTGATCCATTGCCTCGCGGATCTGGTCCTCACCGAGAATCGACGCGGCCTGCCCGCGACGCTTGAGCACGTTGAACAGCCCACGGGCGGGGTGAATATCGTGATAGCGCAGGTCAATCTGCGCCAACCGCGGATCGGTCATCTCCAACCCATGGCGGGAGGCCATGCCGTCCAGCAGCTTCTTCTTGATCACCCAGTCGATCTCGGTGTCCACCGGCGAGAAGTCCCCGGTCTCGAAGCAGTCCAGGACGCGGCCCCACAGCTCCACGACCGGAGCCAGCTGCTCGCGCGGGGTACCCAGCCAACGCCCATCGACACACTCTGGCTCCGGGCGGCGCTCCAACCACTGCACCGCGGCGGCGTGGAAAGTGCGCTGAATCTCCAGCGGGGTCGCGGTTTCGCCGCTGCGCAGCTTGACCTCGGTGAGCCCCGTGAAGTCCCGGGCGATATCCCGAATCGCGCGGATTTCATTCGCCAACTCGTAGTTCGGCAGCTCCACACCCGCCTCGATCATTTCGAGGACCAGCAGCGCGGAACCGATCTTCAGCGCCGTGGTGGTCTCGGACATATTCGAGTCCCCCACGATCACGTGCAGGCGGCGGTACTTCGACGAGTCCGCGTGCGGCTCATCGCGGGTATTGATGATCGGCCGGGAACGGGTGGTGGCACTCGAGATGCCCTCCCACATGTAGTCCGCCCGCTGGCTCATCATGAACCCGGCCTCGAAGTTCTCGTTCGGGGCGCCCGGGCTTGGGATCGTGAGCTTGCCCGCCCCGCAGATCAGCTGGCGGGTCACCAGGAACGGCAGCAGCTGGGAGGACAGGTGCTTCAGCAGCACGTTGCGGCTGATCAGGTAGTTCTCGTGGCAGCCATAGGAGTTGCCCATCGAGTCTGTGTTGTTTTTCAGCAGGAAGACGTGCCCGCCGACCCCGTTGCCGGCTAGTTCTTCCTCTGCACGGCTGGCCAGCTGCTGGACAAGCTCGTCGCCTGCGCGATCGTAGGCGAGCAGCTGGTGGAGACTATCGCACTCCGCAGTGGCAATCTCCGGGTGCGCGCCCACGTCCAAGTACAGCCGCGAGGCATTTTCCGTGAAGATATTGGAACTGCGATACTTCTCCACGATGGGAGAAAACAGCAGGCGGGAGACCTCGTCGGGCCCCAGGCGGCGCGTGCCGTCCAGGACATTCGTGATGCCGTACTCAGTCTCCAGCCCCATGATGCGGCGGACATAGACGGGATTCTCCGCCGTATCCTGTTGCTCCGCTGGCGTCGCTTCTCCGGTCACCGGGCTCACTGTCCGCCCTTCTGGACGTAGGACCGGACGAATTCCTCGGCGTTTGTCTCCAGCAGCCCGTCGATCTCGTCCAACAGGTCATCCGTCCCGGTGACGTTGACCTGCTGGGTACCCGAACCCTGCTGCGGGGCGTCGTTGTTCTCGGCGTCGTCGCCGCCCCCGCCACCGAAGACCTGCTGCTGAGCGTTTGCCATGCCTATCTCCTCAAACGTTGATTAGTTGATCTTCACATTACCTGGGCTCTCGGGATGGATCGGCGCTAGCCCACACCCATCACGCGCTCCGGCATCGCGGCAATCAGCGCGGCCGCCACCTCGTCGAAGGCTGGCGCCTGGCCCACCGCGGCCTCTGCTAGGTCCTCGAGCACGGTGCCGGCGAAGCTGTTGGCTGTGGCCTGCAACGGCTCAGGCAGCCCCACGCGCATCGCTGGGTGCCCCTCGTACGGGTGATCGAGGACAACGCTGTCCCAGTTCGCGGCGAGGATCTTGGGCGCATAGTGCTTCACCAGCAAGCCGCGCAGCCAGGCCCTCGTTCCCCGGGGTGAGGTGTCTACGGCCGTTGCGATCTCAGCGTCGTCGACCAGCGTGCGCATCTTCCCGCGCGCGACGAGCGCGTGGTACAGCCCACGAGCCGGGTCGATGTCGTGGTACTGGATATCGATCAGCGCCATCCGCGGATCCGACCACTCCAGGCCCCGAGCACGGTAGCCGCGCAGCAGCGCGTACTTCGCCGTCCAGTCCAGCCGGTCGGCGGTGCGCAGTGGGTCGGCGGCAAGGTCGTCCAGGATCTCCTCCCACAGTTCCAACACGCGCTGCTCGTCACTGCTGAGCTTCCCCGTTGGCTCAAGCGCGGCGAGGACCTTCTCGCGGATCCTACGCTGCAGCTCGATCGCGGTGGCGGTGGTGTTGCCGTAGAGCCGCAGCGGGGCCTGCAACTCCAGATCGCGGGAGACCCGGCGGACATCCTCAACCGGATCTATGAGAACGATGTCGCTGAAATCGGCCCCCTCCTCAACCGCCTTGAGTACCAGCGCCGTGGTGCCGAAGCGCAGGTAGGTCGCAAACTGGCTCAAGTTCGCGTCACCGATGATCACATGGAGGCGGCGCCAATCATCCGCGGTGGCGTGGGGCTCGTCTCGGGTATTGACGATTCCGCGGTTCAGGGTGGTCTCCAGGGAGACCTCCGTCTCGATGTAATCGGCGCGCTGGGAGATCTGGAAGCCGGGCTGCTCCCCTGCCTGCCCGAGCCCCACGCGACCCGCGCCCGCGTAGATCTGGCGGGTGACGAAGTGCGGGATCAGCGCCTGGTGTACGTCCTCGACATTGAGGCTGCGCGGGTAGAGGTAATTCTCGTGGGCGCCATAGGACGCGCCCTTGCCGTCCACGTTGTTCTTGTAGATCTTCAACTCTGGCTGGCCCTCGACTTTGCCCGCGGCTTGGGCGGCCGCGTGCATGACCCGGTCGCCTGCCTGATCCCAGACCACCAGGTCATAGGCGCAGGTGACTTCAGGCGAGGAATACTCCGGGTGGGCGTGATCCACGTAGAAACGCGCGCCCGCCGGGGTGATGACATTCGCGATGCCCACTGCGTTGGGGTCATAGCTAGGAGCCGCGCCGGAACGGTAGCGGCGCAGGTCGAAGCCACGAGCGTCGCGCAGCGGAGACTCGGAGTCATAATCCCAGCGAGTCCGGCGGTTGACTCCCTGCCCGGATACCTCCGCATAGGCGACGACCGCCTGCGTGCTCGTGTACACGGGGCTGGCTTCTGGGGCGTCGACGGCGACGATACCGAACTCGGTCTCGGAGCCGAGCACGTAGCCGGTGGCCCCGTTATCCTTCTGCGCGTTCACCAGGGTTCTTCCTTCCAGGGGGTCGAAAAGTCTTCTGTAGTCCGGCTGAGTTTTTCTCGTCGGGCTTAGTCCGCCAGGGTGATGTCCACGACCCGGCCGGTGGCGTGCCCGGAGATGCGAGCCCATTCCGTGGGGTTGGTGGTATCCGGCAGATTCTCGCTGTCGTTGATCTCCGCCGTGATGGCGTCGAGGACGTCCGCGGTGCTTAACCCGCCCTCAGCAGCAGCGTCTCTGGTGGATGCGGCTTGCGAAAGGGCACGCTTGATCGCGAAGGTTTTCGCCCGGTCGACGATATTGGCCAGCATCGCGCCGGAGACGAAGTCCGCCCAGTACAGGTCCTTGGTCTGGCCATCCGCCAGGTGAAGAGTCACGTAGCGGTGTGTGGCATCCCGGCGGAAGAGTTCCTCAGCGATGGCGCGGCACAGCGCAGCCGCGGCCTCCTCCTTGCCGCCGTGTTCCGCCACCAGGTCCGCAGCCAGCGGGAGGGAGGCGTCGATGTGCTTGGACAGGATGTCCAGGGCGGCCTCCTGGTCGGGGCGGTCCACCCGGATCTTCACGTCCAGGCGGCCCGGGCGCAGGATGGCGGGGTCGATGAGTTCCTCACGGTTCGACGCGCCGATGACGATGACGTTATCCAGTCCCTCCACGCCGTCTAGTTCGGAGAGCAGCTGGGGGACGACCGTGGACTCCATGTCCGAAGACACGCCGGTGCCACGGGTGCGGAAGATGGCTTCCATCTCGTCGAAGAAGACAATCACCGGCTTACCAGCGTGGGCGATCCTTCGGGCGCGCTCGAAGATCTGCCGGATCTGGCGCTCCGTCTCACCAACAAACTTATTCAGCAGCTCCGGACCCTTGACGTTGAGGAAGTAGGAATCCGCGAAGCGGGACGCAGTGTCGCTGGAGCCCATGGACTTCGACAGCGAGTTGGCCACGGCCTTGGCGATGAGCGTCTTGCCGTTGCCGGGAGGACCGTAGAGCAGTACGCCCTTCGGCGGGCGTAGCCCGTAGTGGCGGTAGATTTCCGGGTGGAGGAAGGGCAGCTCCACCGCGTCCCGAATTTGCTCGATCTGATTGCTCAGGCCGCCGATGTTTTCATAGCTGACGTCCGGGACCTCCTCCAGCACCAGCGAGCTGACCTCGGCCCGGGGGATCATGTCGAAGGCCCAGCCGCTGCGGCGGTCGACGACCACGCTATCGCCGGTGGTGAGCTCCCGGTTCGTGATCAGGGACTGCAGCGGGCGGGCTGCCTTGACGATGGACTCCTCCCCCAGCTTGTCCGCGATGATCAGCCGGTCGCCGACAACCTCGACGACCGCGGCGACGTCGCCGGAATCAGCAAAACCGGTGACCTCCACGACCTGGAGGTTCTCCCCCAACCGCACCGTCGCCCCAGGCTGCAGATCCATCCGATCCAGCAGCGGGGAGACAGCCAGGCGCATGTGGCGGTTCGAGGTGTATACCTCCGCGGTTTTCCCCGAGCCGTTGAGCTGCAGAAGCGTGCCATAGGTGCTCGGCGGCTCCGCCATATCCGCCAGGCGGGAATTGATCTCAGCCAGCTTCTCGCGGGAGGCCCTCAGCGCCTCGGTGAGCTTCTCGTTCTGGGCCCCCAACCGATGATTGGCCAGCCGCAATTCGCGGGCGGTGGGCGAAGGCTGATCGGAAGGATTCTGCGCAGTCATGCCATCAATCCTACTGAAGCCCTCGCGACCCAAAACCCGCCGGTAGGCATAGCGGAAAAGCTACCGGGAAGCCCGCCCCGGTAGCACTACCCGGATCGCTCTAACGCCGCGCCCGGCGCTGTGGCCGCGGGGCGGTCACCCCGTCAGCCAGGCGGCGAGCCCAGACGAGGAACGCGGTGTGCGCGTTCATGCGGTGCTCCGGTCGGGTCGCCAGGCCCTCCACCTTCCACTCGCGCACCAGCGACTCCCATGCGCGCGGCTCAGTGAAACACCCAAGCTCCCGGATGCCCTCCATCACCTTCATCAGCTGTGGGACGGTAGCCACGTAGGTCATGAACACCCCACCCGGGACCAGAACATCCCGCACCGTCTCCAGAACCTCCCACGGCTCCAGCATGTCCAACAGAACGCGGTCGACCTCGCCCACGGACTCGCGAGTGGCCTCCTTGACGTCGCCCAGGCGAACGTCCCAATTCTTCGGCTCCCCACCCATGATGTTGTGGACATTGCTCACCGCGTAGTCCAGGTGGTCCTGACGGACCTCATAGCTGATGACCTTCCCGTGCTCACCGACCGCGCGCAGCAGCCAGCTGGACATCGCGCCGGAACCGGCACCTGCTTCGAGCACCGTCGCGCCGGGGAAGATATCCCCTTCCACCAGAATCTGCGCAGCATCCTTGGGGTAGATCACCGCGGCGCCACGGGGCATGGAAAGCACCTGGTCGACGAGGAGGTGACGGAAGCAAAGGTATTCCCCGCCCACGCTGGACTCCACGACGGTGCCCTCGTCCGCGCCGATGATATCGTCGTGACGAATCTCGCCCTTATGGGTGAAGAATCTCTCCCCCGGGGTCAGGGTGATGCTGAAGTGTCGCCGCTTCGCGTCGGTCAGCTGGACGCGGTCTCCGGCGGTAAAAGGTCCGGTATATGCCATAGGAAAACCCTAACCTACTAGACTCTCAAATCACTATGATGGAATCGCGTCCCGGGGAACGGGTGTTGGCAGGGGTCTTCGCCTTCATCGCCGGCTTTATCGACTCGGTGGGTTTTCTCTACCTGGGCGGGGTGTTCCTCTCTTTCATGTCAGGCAACACCACCCGCTCCGCCACCGCCATCGTCGACGGCAACTGGGACATGGTGAAAGTGGCCGGTGGCTGCATCCTCTTCTTCCTGCTCGGCGTGATCAACGGGGCGTTCACGAAACGCTTGGTGGTGCGCGCCTTGGAAGAAACCCGCGGCCGGGAATTCGTCCTCGTCAACGTCAGCTTCTGGTTCATCCTCTCCAGCGTCCTGATCGAGCTGGAGCACCACGGCGCGGCCATCATCGCCCTGTCCATCGGGGTGGGTACCATGAACAGCATCTTTGAACGCAACGGCGAGGTCGCGATCCCGCTGACGTATATGACGGGCACGTTGGTGCGCACGGGGCAGCGCTTCGTCGACGCGTTCTTCGACGGCAGTCACCTCGTCTGGATCCTCAACCTCTCGCTGTGGCTGAGCCTGTCCGTTGGGGCGATCGCTGGCGCCGTGGCCTATAGCATGCTGGGAATCCACGCTATCGAGCTGCTGACGTTGATCACCCTCGTGACTGTGGCGATTAACCAGCTGGTTCGCGAGCGTCGCCGCCGCGCCGGCCTGCCGCTGTAGCCCAACCCAACCGCGCTGCGCAGACCATCTGCGTTGACCCGACACCCCGAGAGCTAAGCAGAAGGAGAATCTGTGTCTACCCCGTCCGAGAAACCCCAGCCGAAGGTCTCACTCGACCGGCTGGCGCTCTCCCCTTCCCGCGCCGGGGATTATCAGCAGTGTCCGCTGCTCTACCGTTTCCGCAGCATCGATAAGCTGCCTGAGCCCAAGACGATCGCGCAGGTGAAGGGAACCCTCGTGCACGCGGTGCTCGAGGAGCTCCACGCCTTGCCGAGGGAGCAGCGTACCTACCCGATCGCGGTGAAGATGCTGAAGCCCGCGTGGGCAAAGATGGTGGACAAGGACGCCGATCTGAACGAGCTCGTCCCGGATGGGCAGCTCTACGACTTCCTCGTCGAGGCTCGTTCTCTGGTTAAGGGATATTTCCAGATGGAGAACCCCCAGGGCTTCGACGCCCACGAGGTCGAGGAATTCGTCGAAGCCACCCTGCCCAACGGGGTTCCCGTCCGCGGGTTCATCGACCGGGTGGACGTCGCCGCGAACGGCCAGGTACGCGTCGTCGACTACAAAACCGGAAAGAAACCACCACCGCGCTTCGCAGCCCAGGCGCTGTTCCAGATGAAATTCTACGCGCTGGTCTATTGGCGGCTGCACGACCTGATCCCGGCCCAGCTTCGGCTGATGTACCTGAAGGTGGCCGATGACCTGGTGCTGCAGCCCACCCCTGCTGAACTGCAGTACTTCGAGCGCGACCTGCGCGAGCTCTGGGACAGCATCCTCGCTGATATCCACAGCGGGGACTTTCAGCCGAAGACCTCCAAACTCTGCGACTGGTGCTCTTTCCAGGAACTCTGCCCCGCCTTCGGAGGCACGCCCCCGGAGTACCCGGGGGTCCGCTAGCGCCTACTCGTAGCGGCGACCCCGGTACATCGGGTTGAGCAGGTTCTCCGTGCTCAGCACCTCGTTGAGGGTGTCCTCGTCGAGCAGCTTCTTTTCCAGGACGAGCTCGCGCACGGACTTTCCGGTTGCCGCGGCCTCCTTGCCGATGAGGTCTCCGTTGTGGTGGCCGATCAGCGGGTTGAGGTAGGTGATGATGCCGATCGAGTTCTCGACGTAGTTGCGGCAGACGTCCTCGTTGGCGGTGATGTCCACGACGCACAGCGTGCGCAGCGTGGTGCAGGCGCGCGCCATGAAGCGGATGGATTCGAAGGCGCACTGCGCGATGACCGGCTCCATGACGTTGAGCTGGAGCTGGCCGGCCTCCGCGGCCATGGAGACGGTGACGTCATTGCCGAAAACCTTGAAGCAGATCTGGTTGACGACCTCCGGGATTACCGGGTTGACCTTAGCCGGCATGATCGAGGACCCCGCCTGGCGCGGTGGGATGTTGATTTCCCCCAGGCCAGCGCGCGGGCCAGAGGACAACAGACGCAGGTCGTTACAGATCTTGGAAAGCTTCATTGCGGTGCGCTTAACCGCCGCGTGGGTATTGACGAACGCGCCGGTGTCGCTCGTTGCCTCCACCAGGTCGTACGCGGAAGTGATATCCAGGCCGGTGATCTCCCGCAGAGCCTCGATTGCCGCCTCACGGTAGCCCGGGGGCGTATTCACGCCGGTGCCGATCGCGGTGCCACCCAGGTTGACCTGGCGCAGCAGGGACTGCGCATGCCGGAGCTGCGCAGACTCCTCGGCGATGTTGTTAGCGAAGGCGCGGAACTCCTGGCCTAGGGACATGGGGACAGCGTCCTGCAGCTGGGTTCGGCCCATCTTGATGATGTGGTCGAACTCCTGAGCCTTCGCGAACAGCGCGCGCTCCAGCGCAGCCAGGTGCTTGAGCAGCTCGTCGATGTCGAAGTGCAGCCCCAGGCGCAGCCCGGTGGGGAAAGCGTCGTTGGTGGACTGGGACATGTTGACGTCATCGTTCGGGCTGATGATGTCGTAGCGGCCCTTCGGGTACCCGAGGTGCTCCAGTGCGAGGTTTGCGATGACCTCGTTGGTGTTCATATTTTGGGACGTCCCGGCCCCGCCCTGGAAAACGTCAATGGGGAACTGATCCATCGCGCGGTGTTCCTCGAGCACCGCGTCGCAGGCGGCGACGATTGCCTCGCCCTTGTCGATGGGCAACGCCTTAACCCGCATGTTGGCCATCGCGGCGGCCTTCTTCACCATCACCATGCCGCGGATGAGCTCCGGGATGTGGTTGATGTTCGTACGGGAGATCTGGAAGTTATCCACAGCGCGGAGGGTGTGGATTCCGTAGTAGGCGTCTGCCGGAACCTTCAACGTGCCCAGGAGGTCTTCCTCCAGGCGGTAGTGTGCGCCGCTGCGGGCCTCCAGAGAGGATGATTCGGCCGAGGTGATGATGTCCGTCGAACTCAGGACGTGCCCGTTGCTGGAGCTCTGGGAGTTCGGAGAGGGCTTGGGACGGTGTGCCATGTGAAACTGCCACCTAAACTTTCGCGTCAATCGCCACAGGCGTCATAGAGGGATGGGAGCCGTACCAATGTCCCGGTGCGGCGGAGTATGGGAATCTTTCGCTGACCGGTGTTGGTACGGGGTGCACTTAATGAGTGTAGAAGAAACGCCGCATTTCGGGCGCGGGGCTATCTCCCCCTGGGGTACCCGCGAACGAAAACGGGGCCGCCAGGACGGCGACCCCGTGAAGGATGAGGAGAATCCGCTAGATACGGGCGATGCGGATATCGGTGGCGAGGATTGCCTCCGCTCCCAAGGCGGATAGCGAATCCATCAGCGCGTTTGCCTGCTTGCGCGGCACCATTGCGCGTACCGCGACCCAACCCTCATTGGCCAGCGGAGAGACGGTTGGGGCAGAGAGCCCCGGGGTGATGGCGGCAGCCTCGTCCAGTACGTCACGGGAGACGTTGTAGTCCAGCATGACGTAATTCTGGGCGTGCAGGATGCCCTCCATGCGCTTGAGCAGCACCTGCTTGGATTCGTCCATCTCGGCACCCTTGCGCCCGATCATGACGGCCTCAGAGACACACAACGGCTCGCCGAAAGGCTCCAGGCCTTGGGTGCGCAGGGTGCGGCCGGTGGACACCACGTCGGCGATCGCGTCGGCCACACCCAGGCGGATGGAGATCTCCACTGCCCCGTCCAGGCGGATCACCGTGGCGTCGATGCCCCGGTTCTTCAGGTCCTTGCGCACGAGGTTCGGGTAGGCGGTAGCGATGCGCTTTCCTGCCAGCTTCTCCACCGTCCAGCCCTCGCCCATCGGGGCAGCGTAGCGGAAGGTGGAGGCCCCAAAGCCCAGTGGTAGCAGTTCGGCGGTTTCCTCACGGGTGTCTGCGGCAAGGTCGCGGCCTGTGATCCCGATGTCGAGGTGACCGGAGGCAACGTAGATGGCGATATCCTTCGGGCGCAGGAAGTAGAACTCGACCTGGTTCTCGTGATCGACCGCAGTCAGTGCCTTGGAATCGGCGCGGGTGGTGTATCCCGCCTCCTTGAGGATGTTCGTCGCGGCTTCCGAGAGCGAACCCTTGTTCGGGACGGCGACGCGCAGGTAGCGCTCACCGGAGTCGGTGGCGTTGTCTTTAGAGATCGTGGCGTTCAGATTGGGCGCGACCGGGGACATGTGGCTCCTTGCGTGGTGGATGCTGTTTCCGCGCCGTCGCAGTGATGGGGACGGCGCAGTCGGGGGTTCCGTGCGTTAAGTTGTGGCTCTTAGCTTGGACTAAAGATGCTTATAAATGTCCTCGAGGCTGAGGCCCCGGCCGACTGCCACCACCTGCAGCCAGTACAGCAGCTGGGAGATCTCTTCGGCCAGCTCCTCGTCCGACTCGTACTCGGCGGCCAGCCACACTTCCCCAGCCTCTTCGACGATCTTCTTGCCTTGGAAATGGACACCGGCGTCGAGGGCTTTGACGGTGCCGGAGCCTTCTGGACGGGTGCGCGCCTTCTCAGAAAGCTCCGCGAATAGGGAATCAAAATTCTTGGGATTGCTCACGCCCCTATTGTGGCACGCGTCTCCCATGAAGGTTGCAAGGAGCCCCGATAGTGGGGTTAATAGTCGACCACATTGGGGTTGAGGCCGGGAGCCAGGGGCCTAAAGGTCTACTCCTCGACGAGCTCTCGCACAGCGTCGCAGACCATCACGGGCTCCCCACCAACTGTCTCGGTGAGGCGGCTGAGGAACACCAACAGTTCGTCCAGCTCCTCGCTATCCAAGAGCAGCCCTCCGTTGGCATCGGAGATTGCGATGATTCTGCGGGCCCCGGCGAGGGACGTCTCCTGTGGATCCGCCCCGCCGAGGATGCTCTCCCCGATCGTCACCAGCTCGGACCGAGCCTCGTCCACCGCAGACTCCGGATACGGAGGATCCCAATGCTCCCGCTCCTCGACGCGCAGGTAGCTGCCGGTGGCCATCATCCGGAGGTTTTCGATGAACTCCGTGGCTGCCTCACGGACATCTGGTGGCCACTCGGAGAGCAAAGCATCGCCCGCCGGGCGTTGGTGTGCTGACACTGTGCTCGTTTCCCTAGACCGTGACACCGAGCAACGCGTCGAGACCCGCGGTGAGCGCTTGGGAAGCCGCAGAGCGGTCGGCGGCGGGGGTGACCTGGTAGCCACTGGCGCCAATGCCTTCGTTAACAGCGGCTGCCCACTCATCGAGCGTGCGCAGCACGGAGGGAGTGTCGAGGTCGTTGGCCAGGTGTCCGGTGACGGTAGCCAGCACCTCCGCGACGCGCTGTGGGTTGTTCTCCTCGGCGGCTGCGGCACGCCACTTGGCGAGGCGATCCTCCGCCTCATTGAGGACCTCCGCGGACCAGTCGCGGTCCTCCCGGTAGTGCCCGGCGTAGAGCCCCGCCCGGATCGCTGCGGGGTCGAAGCCCTGGGCGGTGACTGCAGAGACAAACTCCAGGTTGCCCAAGGACTTGGACATCTTGGTTCCTTCGAGACCGATCATGCCGGTGTGCACGTAGTGTCCCGCCATGCGCTGGCTACCGCAGGCAGCCTCAACGTGCGCCGCCGAGTACTCATGGTGAGGGTAACGCAGGTCAACGCCACCGCCCTGGATGGCGAACTGCTCCCCCAGCCGGTTCATCGCAATGGCCGCGCACTCCACGTGCCAGCCAGGCCGCCCCGAGCCGAATGGGGCATCCCACTCCGGCTCCCCGGTGCGGTGGGCCCGCCACAGGAGCGCGTCCAACGGGTGGCGCTTCCCCTCCCGCTCCGGGTCCCCACCGCGCTCGGCGAAGAGTTCGCGCATGGTGGTCTCGTCGTAACGGGACTCGTAGCCAAACTGCTCGGTGTAGGTGTGGTCGGCGTAGATATCCGGGAACTCCCCGTCCACGACGTAGGCCGCACCCTTATCCAGCAACGTGGTGACCATTTCGACGACCTCATCGATCGTCTCCATCGCCCCGACGAAGAACTCCGGCGGCAGAATCCGCAGCTGGGTCATGTCGGAGCGGAACAGGTCGGTCTGTTCCTTACCAAGTTCACGCCAGTCCACGCCATCACGCTCGGCGCGCTCGAACAGTGGGTCGTCGACATCCGTGACATTCTGCACATAAGTAACGCCGTGACCGGCGGCGCGCAGATAGCGATTCACCAGGTCGAAGGTGTTATAGGTTGCCGCGTGTCCCAGGTGGGTGGAGTCATAAGGGGTAATCCCGCAGACGTACATACCCACCGGAGCGCCGTCCTCCGGCAACGCGACCGCCTTGACCTGGTCATCCGCCGTGTCATAAAGCCGCAACGCTGGCGGAGCAGCCACCTCAGCGGCCGCGGAATCCGCTACAGCCGGAATGGACGTCGGGAACTGTGGAACACGGGGAGCAGACCAAGAATGCATGGTTACCCACTATAACGGCTGCAAAACTCCCGCGCCCAGCAGCACCATCACCAGCACACCGACCGGGATGCGCCATGCTGCGAACCAGGCGAAACTGTGGTTAGACACGAACTTCAGAAGCCAGGCGATGGAGGCGTATCCGACGAGGAAGGCGATCAGCGTGCCGACCGCCAGCTGGCCCCCGCTCGCTGCCTGGCCTGCAGCCGGATCGAACACATCCCCCAGGGAAAAGATGCCGGACGCCAAGACGGCGGGGATAGCCAGGAGGAAGCTGAACCGGGTGGCGACCTCGCGGTCCAGGTTGAGGAACAGACCAGCGGAAATCGTACCGCCCGACCGGGACACACCAGGGATCAAGGCGAGGCACTGGGCCAAACCCATGAGCACCGCATCGCGCATGGTCAGCTCGTCGAAGGAGCGGCGTCGACGTCCGACCTTCTCTGCGAGAATGAAAACGAAGGAGAAGAGGATCAACATGGCAGCGGTGATCCACAGGTTGCGCAGCTGATCACGGATCAGATCTTTACCGAAGAACCCCAGCACAGCGATGGGGATGGTGCCGGCGATGACCATCCAACCCATCTGATAATCGTGGTTCCGCCGGGACTTATCCACCAGGCCGGCGAACCACGCGGTGAGGATCCGCCAGATGTCCTTAGCGAAGTACACGAGCACCGCCAGCTCCGTGCCGAGCTGGATCACGGCGGTGAAGGAGGCGCCCGCGTCAGCTCCCCAGAACAGTTCGGAGACAATCCGCAGGTGGCCGGAGGAGGAAACGGGTAGAAACTCGGTGAGACCTTGCACGATCGACAGCACGATCGTCTGCAGCCAAGACATTTCGGTAGGCATGCTTAAGGACGATACACCGACCCACCCAACTCGGCTGGTAGCGTACTACCTGATGAATGCAGGTAAGCGTGTTTGGCGTAAACGAGGCGATGACGCGATGGCTTGGAAGAAACCTCTGACGTGGGCGGCTGCGGTAACGGCCACCGTGGGGCTCGGGTTGGCAGGCTGTGCCACCGAGGATGTGGCAGACAACGGCGCGCCGGAAGGATCCGCCGCCCCAGAGTCGGCACCGAAGGGCGGCACGCCCGCCACTCCCGCGGACTCCCCGGCAGCGAAGGATCCGCTCGGTGAGGTGCAGAAAGATAGCGAGGCCGGCGAGGTTGTCGACGTCTCCCTGATCGGCCTGGACCCGAAGACTGAGCAGGTAGCGGCACTGAGCGCATCCACGCTGCGCATCGGAACGTTGGCCGAGTTGTCTGGTGAGGGCGAGGCGAAGAAGATCGACGTGCCGGAGAAGTGCACGAAGGTCACGCCTTCAGCCGATGGCGTCATGCTCGCCTGCGACGGCGCGCTATACGAATACGGCGCCAACGGCAAGCAGCTTAAGAAGTACAGCCTCGACGGTACTCCCACGGTGGCCACCGTCACGACGGATGGCCGGGTGTTCGTGGGCTTCAAGCATTCCAACCAGCTGCACTACTACTCCCCCTCCGGCGATCAGCTCGGTGAGGCGGAGACCATCGTCGTCAGCCGTAGCCTCGACGACCTCGTCCACGTCAACAACGAACACGGTGAGGAAAGGCTCGCGGTGATCGACCGCGATCAGACCAGCATCACCGACATCGACCTCGCTACGAACGACCCGCGCGGTGCCCTGCGCATCGGCCAGGGTGTCGGCCTGAGCAGCGTTGGCCGAGGGGACCAGGGGATCTTCATCGCAACGGATACCGTGCAGGATCAGTTCCAGGTTTTCACCCTGAACGACGTGGTGCGCCAGGTCCAGGCCGCCCCCACCGGCAAGAGCCCCTGGGCGGTCCTGTGGGATGGCAAGCGCCAGATCGCCTGGGTCTCCACCACCGGCGATAATAAGGTCACCGGCTACCGCATCGATAGCGGAACCCCGATCCACGTAGCGACCTTCGACTCCATCGCGAACGTGCGCCACATCCTGGACTCCCCCGACGGCGACATGCTGCTCATCGATGCGGATGGGACGACCCAGCGGGTGTCGGCCGAAGACCTTGATGCTGTCGTTGAGCGTGGGGTTCCAGAGGCCGAGGACTTCCCCGTGATTCACGAGGACCAGTAGCCCACTGGTCGCCACAGAAAACCACCTACACCACGACACAATTCAGGAGACTGCCATGGCCCACACCCCAACTTCCCCTCGCTTCGACCAACTTTCGGACTCGGCCTATGAGAAATTGCTGAAGCTGATGTTCCGTATCCCGCCGGAGCGTATCCACGGCATGCTGTCGGGCGTTTTCCGTCGGATCGCCGACTCGCAGGTGGCCTGCGCTGCGGTGCGCCGCGCGCTAGTCGTCGACGACCCGGTGCTCTCCCAGACGGTGGCCGGTATTCGCTTTGACCGGCCGCTCGGCCTGGCTGCCGGCTTCGATAAGAACGCCGAGGAATTCCACATCTGGGGTCCGCTCGGTTTTGGCTATTCGGAGCTTGGCACGCTGACCAGCGTTGCGCAGCCAGGCAACCCGACCCCGCGGTTGTTCCGACTTCCTGAGGACCGCGCAATCCTCAACCGAATGGGTTTCAACAACGACGGTGCGATTGCCGCTGCACAGCGACTCTCCCTTCGCCGTTGCCTCGAGCCCGTGGGTGTGAACCTGGGCAAGGCGAAGATCACTCCAGCGGAGCTCGCGTCTAACGACTATCGGGAGTCCGCGCGTGCGGTTAAGGACGTCGCCGACTACCTGGTGATCAATGTGTCCTCACCGAATACGCCGGGGTTGCGCGACCTGCAGGCCGTGGATTCGCTGCGCCCCATCGTCGCGGCAGTTCAGGAGGAGGCCGATCTTCCGCTGTTCGTTAAGATTGCGCCAGATCTTTCCGATGAGGACATCGACGCTGTGACCGATCTGGCCATCGAGCTGGGTGTCACCGGCCTGATCGCGACGAATACGACGATCAGCCGAGAGGGACTGAAGTCCGACGCGCAGTGGGTCCGTTCCTTTGGCGCGGGCGGGGTATCGGGCGCTCCCCTGGCAGAACGCTCCCTCGAGGTGCTGCGTCGCATCGCAGCACGCGCGGACGGCAAGCTCGTGCTCATCGGTGTGGGCGGCATCGAGACTCCGCAGCAGGCCTGGGAGCGCATCACGGCAGGCGCAAGCCTGCTGCAGGGTTACACCGGTTTTATTTATGGTGGCCCCAACTGGATCTCGAAGATCCACCGGGGCGTGGCCGCACAGATTCGAGCCCACGGCCTGCGGAATATCTCCGAAGCAGTGGGCTCGGGTCTGGAGTGGAAGGAGCTCTAAGCAGCTCCCACGCGATGAGCTCTTGCGGGTGGCTTAGTTCTCCGCCCAACCCCACAGGATGCCGCGCGCCAAAGCCTTGAACTGAAGGTTGAACCCCAGGACGGTTGGCGTTGCGGAGTCGCTGATGTCCAGTTTCTCCCCGACGGCGTGCACCGCGAAGAGATAGCGGTGCGGGCCGTGGCCCTCCGGAGGCATGGCGCCGTAGTAGCCACGGCTTCCAGAGTCTCCGCGCAGCGCTGTTGCTCCCTTTGGCAGACCAGCGAGCTCATCATCGCCGGCATCGAGGTCGAGGCTGGTCACGGACGCCGGGATATTGAACACGGCCCAGTGCCAGAACCCGCTGGCGGTAGGCGCATCCGGGTCAAAGCACGTGACCGCGTAGCTTCCGGTCCCCTCCGGGCCTGGCTCCCAGCTGAGCTGCGGGGAGACATCGTTGCCACCAAGTTGTGCCTCCGGGAGGCGGTCGCCGTCGGCGAAGGTCTCGCTGCTGACCTTAAGCTTAGGCAGGTCGGCTAGTGGCGCATACGGGTCCGGGCCCGGGAAGCGCTCGTCGACATAGGAAGCGTGAGTTGAAGCATCTTCTGGGTTAAGAGTCATGCTGTTTAGTCTACCGAACAATCTTCTGCTCTACCCATGGTTTTTCGGAACTTTAACGCCCTGACCAGCCAATTTGTTTTAATTTCATAAGCTGGATAGAGTGTTTCAAGCACGCACGGCCTAGGTGCTAAGGTATTTAATCGCAGTGCATGCTTACCTTGTCCGGGTGGCGGAATGGCAGACGCGCTAGCTTGAGGTGCTAGTGCCCTATTAACGGGCGTGGGGGTTCAAGTCCCCCTCCGGACACCAAAGATTCGCCCCGCTTGAACCAAGCGGGGCGATTTTTTATTGGATCTCACGTGGCTGGAAGGGGCGCCCAAAGTGCTGACCCATGTTCGCGAGCGCTGGGCGCAGCTGGGAACCAGGGCTCAGATCGGTCTCTTCCTCGTCGCGCTCGCGGTGATCGCCTGCCTCTTCTTCATCCCTCTGCCCTCCCCGCACACCATCCGCGACTGGGTGGGCTCAACCGGCCCCTGGGCGCCACTGGCATACCTGGTGTTGATGGTCCTGTGTACCCAGTTTCCGTTCCCTCGCACAGTCTGGACGCTGACCGCGGGGCTGATGTTCAACCCGTTACTGGGCATAACTCTGATGTTCCTGGGGCTCGCGCTATCAGCCACCATCTCCCTGCTGATTTTCCGCCGCGTCGGAGGTCGGTGGAGCTCGGCCGAAGACCGCGACGACCCGCGCGTGGCAACCTTGCGCGAACTGATTGAACAGCGTGGCTGGCTGGCCGTGCTGGGGCTCCGGCTCGTGCCAGCGGTGCCGTTTAGCTTGTTAAATTACGCCTGCGGCCTGGTGCGTGTACCCCTCCCCGGTTTCCTCTTCGCCACGGTGGTGGGCAGTGCTCCCAACACTGTCGGTCTCATCATTGCGACCAACAGTCTCTCCTCCCAGCACTTGGACTCCGGTGTACGGATGTTGTGGCTCACGACCTCGGCCCTGTTGATGCTGGCGGGACTGGCTATCGCGTCCCGTGAGGCCTGGCTCTGGCGCAAGCTCGCCGGCAGCAGGTCCTAGAATGGAGTTCACCGGCGGACACGCGCCGTCCCGTTTGATGTGTCCCCTGCCTCGCAGGAAAGCATCTAGAGTCCCGCAGTCCCCAATAAGAAAGCCTAGACAGCAGCAGTGTTCGCAATTTTTGCTTCCTACCGTGGCCGCTCCCGTCGCCGGGCGGAATACGTCGAGGAGGTCGCTGAAGCCTTCGCTAACGCGGATTCTGTGCTGAACGTGGAACAGGTCGGCGTCGAGGACCTGCTCTGCCACACTGAGGGGGCTGAGGAGACGCTCGCGGTCGTTTTGAGCCTGATCCAGGCCGGAGACTTCGCCATTGGCATCGGACGCACCGTGACCATGGCCGAGCTCTACCCAGAAAGCGCGGAGGAATGGGAGGAATTGGCGCCGCACGAGCAGATGGCTGCCACTGGCGAGGTCGCTCGGCGAGCGGTCCGTGTCCGGCAGCGAGCTGGTGAGGTGAGTGTTCGGCTGGAGCTGCCCGGCTCGGATCACACCCAGGCGCCGGGCAAGGGCACGGAGATCGCTGAGGATATTGCTGCCGCGTTTACCCTCATCGCCCACGTGTTGGCACGGCGGACGAAGGAGGGACGCGAGGCTACCGCCCTTCTGCGTTCTGGTTACTCGCAGTCGGAGGCCGCGGAGGTCGTCGGGATCTCCAAGCAGGCGATGAGCCAACGGCTTGCTTCTGCGGGGTGGCAAGCCGAGCAGGCCGGGTGGAACCTTGCGGTGCACATGCTCGCCCGCGTGGACGAGCTGGGCTGACTCACACCGGGCCGGATGCAACTGTCAGGGGCGCTAGATCCGCGTGGGGCCAACCGGGTGGCCCGCGAAACGCCCCGCGGACATAAGAGTTCGCTACTCCCCGACCGTCACGAAGTCGATGAGCCGCTCCACTGCCCCCAGCAGCGAGGAGTCGAGGTCCCGGAAGGTCTTCACAGAGGAATAGACCTTCCGCCAGCCGTCCTGTGGGGTCCCCCAGCCGAGCTGCTGGCACACCCCTGTCTTCCAATCAATCCCACGTGGAACGTGTGGCCAGGCTTTGATCCCAACTGAGGAGGGCTTCACGGCCTCCCAGATATCGATATACGGGTGGCCGGTGACCATCACGTGGGGGCCAAGGCTCTGAACGAGCCGCATCTCCTTGGTGCCTTCGATCAGGTGATCGGCGAGCACGCCGACGCGCCGATCGGCCGTGGGCTGGAACTCTGCGAGTCTTTCGTGGAGGTTGTCCAAGCCCTCGATGTACTCGACCACGATGCCCTCGACGCGCAGGTCGTGCCCCCAGACGCGTTCGACGATCGCGGCGTCGTGAATTCCCTCCACCCAGATGCGAGAGGGGGCGGCGATCTTCGCCTCGACGTTAGCCACCCGGCGGGAGCCGGAATTGGAGATCGTGGGTTCGACGGGCACCTCGCGGGACGCGACGTACCGGCTGAGGCTGACCCGCTGACCCTCGAGGAGAAAGCCTCCGGGGCGCAGCGGGAAAAGTCGTTGGGCCCCATGGCGGTCCTCAAGCTTCACGCACCAACCATCGATCGTCTTCTCCCCACCGACGACCTCCCCCACGAAATCATCGGCGAGAACCTCGATGATCAGCCCCGGCTTGGCGGGCACCTCCGGGTACTGTGGCCGTTTCGTGCGGGCGTGACCTTTAAGAATGTCGCCTGAGTAGGGGTCGCGATTGTTGAAGCTCATGGCTGTCAAGCTTAGGCTAAGGCGAATGAAAGAGGTCGGTGGCGCAATGCCTAATGCTGAAACGAAACGGCTCATCCGCAGCCAGCTGTGGTCTCCTGTGCAGAACACGTCCCTCTGGCTGGCGTGGTGGCTGCACGGGGTCATTAGCGCCGACGAGGTGATCGACTCTTTCCATGCGGTGCAGGGCCGCCACCACCGGGTGCTCGCAAGGGCCGGCAGGAATGTCTCAGGCACCGCCGCAGAGGCGGATGAGGTCACGGGGTTGATTGACCTCCTGAAGACCGTGCGCGCAGTAACTGACGGGGCTCCCGTCGGACTAGAACACCGGCCGCTGGTGAATTTGGCGTTGGCTGGGATGGGCGATCCGCCACCATTGCCGGCTGGGGAGGCCGCTTCGGCGGTCGCCGCGGCGGGTGCGGGGATCTCCTTTGCGGACGCAGACCCACACGTCCACCACGTCGCCGTCCCCGAGATCGTTGATTCCTCGGTGATTTACTGGCACTGGTACACCGCTGAGGGGCGGGCTCCGCAACTGCCAACCAACGGGCCGGGCGACGCGGATGCAATGTTGCGGCAGGCGACGGACCGGACGATTGCGGGCATCGAATCTAGTGGGGTGATGGTTCGCTGGCCCACTGGCTCGGTGGGCCCACGGATGTTGGTTGGGGCGCTGAGCGATGCTTTCGGCGTGCCGGGACTACCTGTGAACGTTCCCTCGCGCGCCGAGAAGCTCATGGCCCGTGCCGACTATGTCGCGGCCATCATTGATGTCGCACGCGACTCGGCGCCTCAGTCAAGTCTCGATCCTTTTCTCCTGCCGCTGGGGCGAGCAGTGCGCGTTGCGCGCATGACGGCAGTGGATTATGCACAACGAGAACTGCTCCGTTAGTCAAGTGGAATAGCTTGACTAACGGAGCAGTTCTGCAGGAGTTCTTTTAGCGTCTCATCACTCGATCATGCGCACCGCGTAGGGGCTCATGCCGTTGTAGCGGACGTCAGAAATCTTGACCACATCGCCCGACTGCGGGGCCTCGATCATCTTTCCATCGCCCAGATAAATAGCGACGTGGTACTCGGCGTTCGGTCCCCAGAAGAGCATGTCGCCACGCTTGATCTCCGAGACCGGGATCTTGCGACCCTGGTTGTACTGGTAGCCGGTGTAGTGGCCGATATCCAGCCCAACTGCAGCGAAGGCGTAGAGGGTCAAGCCGGAGCAGTCGAAGCCGATCTTCTGGTAGTCGCCGTACTGGTCGGCCACGCCCCCGTCGCGGATTCCGAGCGTCGGGCCATTAGTATTTCCGCCGCCCCAGGCGTACTGCACGCCGAGCTGGCTCATCGCGCGGTCGATCACGCGCTCGATCTTCTCTTCAGCGGTGCCGCTGGTGTCGACGGTGGTATCCGCGCCCGGCAGGTTATCGTTATCCGGTGCCGTGACGGGCGGCATCTCGCCGGGACGCTCCTCCTGGAGGCCGGTCTCCGGATTGATCAGGATGCCCTGGGACTCTGCCTGCTGAGCCGGGTTATCGCTCTGATCCGAGTTCTCTGCTTCTGGGGTCGGCTCGGCCGGCTGCTCAGCTGGCTCCTGCGCGGATTCAGTGGGAGTCGTCGCCTGGTCCTGCGACGGCGCCTCGCTGGTCGCCGGAGTGGTCTGCGAGTTCTGTGCATTGCCGGCGTTTGCGACGAGCTGATCGTAGCGCTGGCCGGCGGTGTTGCGGCCAGCTTCGCCAGCAGCGCGCAGCGCGGCGGCGCGGTCCTGTCCATTGGCGGTGGCCGTGGCGCCCGCCCGGAAGGCGTCCTGGCCAGCAGCAATCAGGCCGTCGATAGCCTTCTGGCGGTGATCGTCACCAGAGCTGGAGTGCTCGAAGGTCGCAGGGGTTTCTGGAGCAGTAGCTGCCGCGGTGTCCGGGGTGGGAGCCTCGGACGGTGCCTGGGTTTCAGTCGTTGCAGCAGTGGTTTCAGCGGTGCTGTCGCCGGAGGATGGCTCCTCGGACTGTGGCGTGCTCTGCTGCGGCGTATCTGGCTGCTCGGAGTTCTTATCGGAGTCCTTCTCCGCCTTGTCCTCGACCAGATTTGCCGCCTTCTCGGCAGCAGCGCGCTTCTCGAAGGAGGATGCCTTCGGCTTCTGGTTTGCCAGCGTCTCGATCGCGCTCTTTGCTGCGCGAAGCTTCGCCTGAGCCTGCTCAGCCTGACGCTTGAGCTTCTGGTACTCCGCGGAGATCTGCTGCACCTGCTGCTGGGAATTGCGCAGCGTGTCCACGGCGGTTTGATGGGCCTTGGCAGCGTTCTGCACTGCGTCATCCGCAGCCTGGCGGGATGCGCGCAGGCGAGATTCCTCGTTCGCGCTCTGCGTGCGCGACAAGTCCAGACGGTTGACTACGCCCTGCTGCTTTTCAGTGGCGAGGCGAACATAGCTGGCGCGATCCAGCTGGGACGCTGCGGAATCGCCTCCCGCAGCAAGAGTCACCGGAGCTGTGTGGCCACCCTGCTTATATGCAGAGCGGGCAATCTCGTTCAGCTTGTCCTGGGCAGTGTTGACGTCCTTTTCAGCACTGTCTAGTTGCTTACGCGCGGACAGGGTCTTGTCCTGCGCCTCCTGGGCGGCCTTTTGACTGCGCTCCAGGTCCACACGGGATTTATTTGCCGCTTCGCGGATGCCGCCCATCCGGTTGAGGATGTTGTCAACCTCGGATTGCTTGCTGGATGTCTGATCCACCAGATCCGCGAGGTAGGCCTCAACGGACTCCTGGTCCTCTGCTAGTGCGGGTGCGGTGGCCGTGTGCGCATAGATGCCAGCGGTCACAGCGACCGCGAGAAGAGTGCGACTAGACCGCGCGATGTTTGCCGTGTCGGTACGGCCGATGCTCGGGCGAGATAGCACGTTAAAGGTCTCCTGGTTGACGGTGGACATCCACAGGAAGGTCACCCGCGGTCCGGTTTATCTCACTTCCCCATGAGATGAAGCACGGTCCAGGGGGTGTCCGAAGGATTCGGCGCAGCTCGAGTAACTCGAGTGCCCTCCTGTTTCAGTCGATGACGTTGAAAACCCTAGGGCACAAATGCATAACGGAGCGACTCAATTCACATAAGTATCAAATTAAACACACGCCACTTTGGTCATGTCATATGGCTTGACCAGCGGAAAGGTAAAGAATTGGCCACTTTGTGAGGTAGGTCACATTTAAGGCGTTAATGGCGTGCCTGCTTGAAGTCTGCAAGAAAGCTCGCAAATCGCTGAACTTTCAATTTAGGTACGTCAAGCTTCTGGGGTTGACCCGCCTTGTGGCGGTTCGGCTATACGGTCTTTCTTTACTGCTTCGTGACCTTGAGTTCCGAAAGGCTCGATCAACTGATAATCCCCCCCTGTTATTGCCCTGATGCCCCGCTGGGCGTGAGCTGGCGTGATGTAGCTCAAGGTTTAGGGGTGAGGCTGCGAGCATATGGGCGTCGCTGAATCGCCTGCCGGCGGGGGCGGCTGGTTTTGTTTCGCTAGCGGACTCGCTGCGCGAACAAAGCCGTGATGGCGATCGATAGAATGATGAGGCCCAGCAGGCCACTGCTCACGGCGGTCGTCGGTGTTGCTGTGTCGTCTATCGTGCTGAGGAAATTCTCGACCGCTTCTGCGCTGAGGTCGCCGTGGAGCTTTTCATGGTTCCGCTCCAGGATGAAGCGTGGGTAGATGTCGGATACCGACGTCCCCCACTTTGGCGTCATTACGAGTGTTGTGTCTGAGCACGTCGCGTCGTGAAGGATTTGCGCAAGATCCCGCTCTGTAGCCGGCTCAAGCTGGGTGCTGTTGAGAATCGCGAGCTGAATCCGTGATCCCCCTTCCGCGTTGCTTAGTGCGTCGCGCATCCCCGAAGTTTCATGCTCCACGCGAGCCGCAATCTTGGGGTCCACCCACAATGTGTCTTTTTCGAGACCGTTAATGATCTGCGGCGCATCGATTCCTAGCTTGGCGAATTTCTTTACGGTGTCTGGATGGGGTGACGTGGCTGCGGAGCACGCAGTGTTGCTCATGAGAACTCCATCCGGAACTTTAAAGGGGAACTTGAGGGTTTGGTTCCATGAAGTGTAGATCATGGCTGTCTCGTCGCGCACCTCAGGTTGAGATTCAGCTTTCTCTTGAGGGGCTGTGTAGCTCGTGGGTGGCCGGGGGTAATGCCCTCACGGGAAGCGACAGCGCAGGATTTCTAAACGTAACGGCCGTACTGTTAATGTCGGTGGCAGACGTCACCGGGAAAACCTGCATAATAGAGGTGTACTCCCCGTGCTACGTCCACGACGAACTCCGGGACGTAATTTTGAGGAGCGCTCCCCCGCGCTCCAGCCCGCGGAGCGACTTATCGACTACGAGAAGAGACTCAGGAGCTAATAGTGACTGAAAGCATCAACTCCTTCGACGCGAAGGGCACGCTGGAGGTTGGCGAGAAGAGCTATGACATCTTCCGCCTGTCCGCAGTGCCTGGTATGGAGAAGCTCCCTTATTCCCTGAAGGTGCTTGGCGAGAACCTGCTGCGGAACGAGGATGGCAAGAACATCACCCGTGAGCACATTGAGGCCATCGCGAACTGGGATCCCAAGGCTGATCCGTCCATCGAGATCCAGTTCACCCCGGCTCGTGTGATCATGCAGGACTTCACCGGCGTGGCTTGCATCGTTGACCTCGCAACCATCCGCGACGCAGTGGTCTCCCTGGGTGGCGACGCTGACCAGGTCAACCCGCTGAACCCGGCTGAGATGGTCATCGACCACTCCGTCATCATCGAGGCATTCGGTTCCGACCAGGCCTTCGAGAAGAACGTCGAGATCGAATACGAGCGCAACGAGGAGCGCTACAAGTTCCTGCGTTGGGGCACTGGCGCCTTCGAGAACTTCCGCGTCGTTCCTCCGGGAACCGGTATCGTCCACCAGGTCAACATCGAGTACCTCGCTCGCTCCGTCTTCGAGAAGGACGGCGTGGCCTACCCGGATACCTGTGTTGGTACCGACTCCCACACCACCATGCAGAACGGCCTGGGCATCCTGGGCTGGGGCGTTGGTGGCATCGAAGCCGAGGCTGCAATGCTCGGCCAGCCGATCTCCATGCTCATCCCGCGCGTTGTTGGCTTCAAGCTCAGCGGCGAGATCCAGCCTGGCGTGACCGCAACTGACGTCGTCCTGACCATCACCGACATGCTGCGTCAGCACGGTGTCGTCGGTAAGTTCGTCGAGTTCTACGGCGCAGGTGTTGCCGAGCTGCCGCTCGCAAACCGCGCAACCATCGGCAACATGTCCCCAGAGTTCGGCTCCACCGCTGCGATGTTCCCGATCGACCAGGAGACGGTCGACTACCTGGCTCTGACCGGTCGTGACCAGGAGACCCTGGACCGCGTCGAGGCTTATGCCAAGGAGCAGGGCATGTGGCTCGACCCGGAGGCCGACGTCGAGTACTCCGAGTACCTCGAGCTGGACCTGTCCACCGTCGTTCCATCCATCGCTGGCCCGAAGCGTCCGCAGGACCGCATCGAGCTCACCGACTCCAAGTCCCAGTTCCGTAAGGACCTGCACAACTACATCGACACCGCAGTCGGTGAGGACGGCGGCACCTTCGACGCAGAAGGCCCAAGCACGGACGACACCTCCAAGTCCGAGGGCACCCCGGCATCTGCTGCAGACGCTAAGGGCAACCTCCCGTCCGCAGCTGCTGGTGCTGAAGGCCGTCCGTCCGCTCCGACCACCGTCAACTACAACGGTCAGGACATCGAGCTGGACCACGGTATGGTCGCCATCGCATCCATCACCTCCTGCACCAACACCTCCAACCCGTCCGTCATGCTCGGCGCAGGCCTGCTGGCACGCAACGCCCGCAAGAAGGGCCTGAAGGCTGCACCATGGGTCAAGACCTCCATGGCACCGGGTTCCCAGGTCGTCACCGGCTACTACGAGAAGGCCGGCCTGTGGGAGGACCTCGAGGCAATGGGCTTCTACCTCGTCGGCTACGGCTGCACCACCTGTATCGGTAACTCCGGCCCGCTGCCAGAGGAGATCTCCGAGGGCATCAACCGCTCCGACCTGGCTGCTACCGCAGTCCTGTCCGGTAACCGAAACTTCGAGGGCCGCATCAACCCGGACGTCAAGATGAACTACCTGGCGTCCCCGATCCTCGTCATCGCTTACGCCATCGCCGGCACCATGGACTTCGACTTCGAGACCCAGCCGCTGGGCCAGGACCAGGACGGCAACGACGTCTTCCTGAAGGACATCTGGCCATCCACCGAGGAGATCCAAGAGGTCATCAAGTCCTCCATCTCCAAGGAGATGTACGTCTCTGACTACGCCGACGTCTTCAAGGGCGACGAGCGCTGGCAGAACCTAGAGGTCCCGACCGGCAAGACCTTCGACTGGGATCCAAAGTCCACCTACGTCCGCAAGGCTCCGTACTTCGACGGCATGAGCCGCGAGCCGGAGGCAGTCGAGAACGTCGAGGGTGCACGCGTTCTGGCTCTGCTGGGCGACTCCGTCACCACCGACCACATCTCCCCTGCTTCCACCATTAAGCCGGGCACCCCGGCCGCTCAGTACCTCGACGAGAACGGCGTTGCCCGCAAGGACTACAACTCCCTCGGCGCACGTCGTGGTAACCACGAGGTCATGGTCCGCGGTACCTTCGCGAACATTCGCCTGCAGAACCAGCTGCTGGACGGCGTTGCAGGTGGCTACACCCGCGACTTCACCCAGGAGGGTGGCCCACAGTCCTACATCTACGACGCTGCAATGAACTACAAGGAGCAGAACACTCCTCTCGTGGTTCTCGGCGGCAAGGAGTACGGCACCGGTTCCTCCCGTGACTGGGCTGCAAAGGGCACCCTGCTGCTCGGCGTGAAGGCCGTCATTGCAGAGTCCTTCGAGCGCATCCACCGCTCCAACCTCATCGGTATGGGCGTTGTTCCGCTGCAGTTCCCGGAGGGGGAGTCCTGGAAGTCCCTGGGCATCGAGGGCACCGAGACCTTCGACATCACGGGTCTGGAGAAGCTCAACGAGGGCGAGACTCCGAAGACCGTCAAGGTCGTCGCTACCAAGGAGAACGGCGAGAAGATTGAGTTCGACGCTGTGACCCGTATCGACACCCCGGGCGAGGCTGACTACTACCGCAACGGCGGTATCCTGCAGTTCGTCCTGCGCAACATGATGGACGAGAACAAGTAGTTTTCCCCACATGCTGAGGGGCCTTCCGGCCTAGCCGGTGGGCCCCTCTCCCCTTTTCTTAAACTTTTCTTCAACCCCGCGCGACCCCAACCCCATATCGAAGGCGCGCAACCAAGGAATCTGCCATGCCCATCGTCAGCGACCGTGAACTATCCCGCCGTCGTCGGGAGATTATCGAGCAAGCCCGTGGTTGTTTCGCGCAATATGGCTACGAGGGGGCGACCGTCGCCCGGCTGGAGAAAGCCACCGGCAAGACCCGGGGCGCGATCTTCCACCACTTCGCAGACAAGGAAGCTCTCTTCCTCGCGGTCGTGCGGGAGGACGCCGCCCGTCACGCGGAAGTCGTGTCGAACCACGGCCTCATTGAGGTCATGCGGCACATGATCACGCACCCGGAGACCAACAGTTGGTACATCACGCGTGCGGAAACGGTCCGCAAGCTGCGCACCGACCCGGAGTTCGAGGCGCGGTGGCGCAAGCACCAGCAGGTCCTCGATGCTGCCATCCGGGCTCGCCTGTCCCACAATGTCTCGATGCGCACCGATGTGCCACTGGAGGTCATCCAGACCTACCTCGAGACCGTCATGGACGGGTTGATGGCGAAAATGGCGGAAGGGGCTGACACCGCGCAGCTCGAGAAGATGCTCGACCTCGTCGAGCAGTCGGTGCGCGGCGAGTAGTCAGCCCCTGAGATTAGACGTCGGCGACGTCGCCCGTGCCGTTTTCGAAGTCGAGTGGGTTGCGGTCAAACGCCTCCCCGCGCCCGACGGACTCGACGATGACGTCAGCGACCAGTTCGCGCGCCGTCTCGGACGCGGGCTCCATGCCGCCATCGAGCACCGTGACGCCAGTGGCTGCGTCGTCGGTCAGGCGGGTCGGGCCCAGAATCTGGTACGGCAGCTTAGAACCGAGCAGTCGCTTGTCGACCGCCTTCTTGGACTCGACGTAGGCGTACCAGGAACCCCCGTCGTCCTCGGTCGTCGCCTCGGACGCGCCCGCGTAGGAGACCATGACGGTGAACGGGGCCGCGTCCCCGAGAGACTCGAGGGCGTCGATCATTGCCATCGCAGCGTCGCGGTCGACGGCGTAGGTCAGCTCTGCGGAGCCTCCTCCGGCGCCGGCAGACCAGACAACCACAGCGAATGGGCTGAGCAGGCGCGCCCACTCCTCAGTGCTGATCGTAGTGAGATCGCGCACAATCGCGGTCGCGCGCTCATCGACGAGCTTCCGGACGTGATCGGGGTTGCGGACCAGCGCTGAGACGCTGTGGCCTGCTGCGACGAGCTTCGGGATGCTGTGGCGCGAGACGTTACCGCCAGCGCCAAGGACGAGAACATGCTGCTTTTTCATGGCGCCCACCCTACACCCCTTTTCTAGCTGGGTTTTTCCAGGTCTATACTGGCCGCATGTATGCAATCATTACCACTACCGGCAAGGATCGCCCCGGTGTTATCGCCGCCGTCGCGAAGGCGGCAGCCGACGAGGGTCTGAATATCGTCGACGTCTCCCAGACCATCATGGATGACTTCTTCACCATGATCATGCGCGTGGAGCTGCCGGATACCGGCGTGGATATGGGTGCGCTCCAGGAGGCCTTTGACGCCGCGGGCCAGCCGCTGGGCATGGTTGTGCGCATCCAGTCCGAGGCGCTGTTCAGCGCCATCAACGATATTTAAGGCGGCGCGGCGTGAACTTCGAATTCTCTTCTGCCCGCTTCCTCGAGGTCATCCGGATGATCGAGGATTACCGACTGGATATCCGTACGGTGACGATGGGTATTTCGCTCATCGGCTGCACTCGCTCCACCATGGAGGCCACGGCTCAGGCGGTATACGATCGCGTGACCGAGCGCGCCCGCGACCTGGTGTCGGTGTGTGAGGGGATCGAGCGTGAGCTGGGGATCCCGATCGTGAACAAGCGAGTCTCCGTATCCCCTGTTTCCCTCGTCGCCGCCGGTGTGGAGGGTAACCCGGTGGAGATCGCCAAGGCACTGGACCGTGCCGCTGTCGAGCTGGGCGTGAACTTTGTCGGTGGCTACTCCGCACTGGTCGAAAAGGGTGCGACGACCTCCGATGAGCGACTCATCCGCTCCATCCCCGAGGCGCTGTCCACCACCGGCGCGGTCTGTGGCTCGGTCAACGTCGCGACCTCCCGTGCCGGTGTGAACATGGACGCCGTCGGCCTGATGGGCAGGGTCGTTAAGGAATCAGCCGAGCTGACCAAGGACGAGTCCTCCATCGCCTGTGCGAAGCTTGTCGTCTTCGCCAACGCGGTCGGTGACAACCCGTTCATGGCGGGTGCCTTCCACGGGATCGAGGAGCCGGACACGGTGATCTCCGTTGGCGTCTCCGGCCCGGGCGTGGTGAACAACGCGATCGCCCCGATGGCTGGTGCCTCCCTCAACGAGATTGCCGAGGAGATTAAGAAGGCTGCCTTCAAGATCACCCGCGCAGGCCAACTGGTCGGCACGATGGCCGCCGAGCGCCTCGGTGTTCCCTTCGGCATCGTCGACCTCTCCCTGGCGCCGACCGCCGAGGTGGGCGACTCGGTGGCGCATGTGCTCGAGAGCATGGGCCTGGACCAGGTCGGCACGCACGGCACCACGGCCGCGCTGGCCCTGCTTAACGACGCGGTGAAGAAGGGCGGCATGATGGCTTGCTCCCGCGTGGGCGGGCTGTCCGGCTCCTTCATCCCGGTCTCCGAGGACAAGGGCATGATCGACGCTGTGCGCGCCGGTTCCATCTCCATGGACAAGCTCGAGGCCATGACCAGCATCTGCTCGGTGGGCTTCGACATGATCGCCATCCCGGGCGATACCTCCGCCGAGCTGATCTCCGGCATGATCGCCGACGAGGCGGCGATCGGCGTGATGAACCATAAGACCACCGCCGCGCGCCTCATCCCGGTGCCGGGCACCAAGCCGGGCGACGAGGTGAACTTCGGCGGTCTGCTGGGCTACGCGCCGGTGATCCCCGTCAACGAGAAGGGCAACGACGCGCTGATCCACCGTGGTGGCTTCATCCCCGCCCCGGTGCACGGCTTCCGCAACTAGGCTGCGGGCTCGCCGCAGAGCTTCTGCAGGCGCCGACCGGCGCCCACGCCAAGACCAGGCCCCAAAAGGGTCTGGTCTTTGTTCTTGCAGCCGCTATTTAGCGCTTCTTGCCGAACACGTAGTAGCCGAGCCAGCCGAAGGTGTTCACCGCGCCGATGATCGGGCCCCAGGCCCACTTCGGGCCGCGGAGGTTCTCCTGCTTGGTGCGGGCCAGGTCGCGCAGCGCGATCGCCTTGGCGGCGACGTCGATCGTTCCCAGGACCCCGGCGGCTGCCTTCTCTCCCTTGGTGAGGCCGTCCCAGGACTCGGTGATCGTGGCGGTGAGAGCGTTGTTCTTTTTCTTAGCCATATTCTCAGGTTACCGGCTTTGACCCCGCCCTGACGGCGGAAAACACAGGTGGGTGATCAGCGTTCCCCTGCCGGGACGACCGCAGAGGCGTATTCTTAAGAAAACTTTGGTTGTCTAGATCACATCGACGAGGGGCCGAGCTGTGACCCAGCCGACGAGAATGCCGCGCACCCAACTGGAATTCAAGACCGACGTGGAGTCCCCACTGGTGCCCGAGCGGGGTGAAGACTACTACTCCACCCCGAACCCGAACCGGGACCGCAGCGGCGCCTTCGAGGCCGTGCGGGATGCCGGCCCCGCGCCCTTCGCGAAGGCCATGCCGGCGAAGACCTTCTCTTCGGGGTCTTTGGCCTCTTCGGAGCGCTCTTTGCCGTCTTCGGCCTCAAGAACGTCCTCAGCGAGATCGACAACGCCCGTTCCACGGGAGAAAGCTTCGACTTCACCGAAGTGATATTTTTCCTCGTCGGGGCGGTATTCCTAGGGATCGCGATCTGGGCCATCACGCGCTCTCTTGGTAGGCGCAGGCGTTATGCCACGGCCTGGAAGAACGGCTGGATCGACTTCTACCCTGCGCTCGTCGGGCAGATCTATCACTGCCGCACGGACATCAGCAGCAGCAGCGACGATTCCGGTGGCAGGACCTTCAGGTACTACTACCGGGCGCCGCTGAAGGTGCTCTACCCCGATGGTTCCTTTAAGAAGATGTATTCCTTCGAGTTCGAGCTGCCGCACAGGCCCGACTGGTACCGGGTGCGCTTCAACACGGTGCCGTCGGAGGCCATCGCTCAGGTCGACGATCAAAACAATAACGGCTGGGCCATCGTCGGCCTCAGCCGCCGCAGGGAGCTGGCCTTCGCGGAGCTCGACTCGGGGCTGACACCGAAGCAGTGCGAGGCGGTGTTCGAGCTCGCCGAGCGAAGCTGGCTGCGGCCCGCAGGGTGGCGCTGGTAGCTAGGCCAGCTCGACGATCTCCATGTAGTCCTCGCTCCACAGGTCCTCTACCCCGTCCGGCAGCACGATGACGCGCTCGGGCTCCAGGGCGCGCACCGCGCCCGGGTCGTGGGTCACCAGCACCACCGCACCCTCGTAGGTGCGCAACGCGTCCAGCACCTGCTCGCGGGACTGCGGGTCAAGGTTATTGGTCGGCTCGTCCAGCAGCAGCACGTTCGCGCGGGAGGAAACCAGCGTGGCCAGCGCCAGGCGTGTCTTCTCGCCACCAGAGAGCGTGCCTGCGGGCTGCTCCAGCTTGTCCCCGGAGAACATGAACGCGCCCAGCAGGCTGCGCAGCTCCTGCTCGTCGGCGTCCGGGCAGGCGTCGATGGCGTTCTGCCACACGGTCTTGTCCCCGTCGATGGTGTCGTGCTCCTGGGCGAAGTAGCCGATCTTCAGCCCGTGCCCGGTGACGATGCCGCCCTCCCCGTCCGTGCGCTCCACCCCGGCGAGCAGCTTCAGCAGCGTGGTCTTACCCGCACCGTTGAAGCCCAGGACGACCACCCGGCTGCCCTTGTCGATCGCCAGGTCCACGCCCGCGAAGACCTCCAGAGAGCCGTACATCTTGGTCAGCCCCTTGGCGAACAGCGGGGTCTTGCCGCACGGCGCGGGTGTCGGGAAGCGGATATTGGCGACCTTGTCCTCCACCCGCACCTCGTCGAGATCGTCCAGCATCCGCTCGGCGCGGGCGACCATCTGCTTCGCCGCGCGGGCCTTGTTGGCCTTCGCCCCGAACTTATCGGCCTGCTTCTTCAGCGCGGAGGCCTTCTTCTCCGCATTCGCACGTTCCCTGCGCCGGCGTGCCTCGTCCAGCGCGCGGGCGTCCAGGTACTTCTTCCAGCCCATGTTGTACACGTCGGCCTCGGCGCGGACGGCGTCCAAGAACCAGACCCGGTTGCAGACCGCCTCGATGAGCTCGACGTCGTGGGAGATCATGATCAGCCCACCCTCGTGCTTGGAGAGGAAGTCCTTCAGCCAGGCGATCGAGTCCGAATCCAGGTGGTTGGTCGGCTCGTCCAGCAGCAGCGTGGTCTTCGAGCGCCCGGAGCCGGCCGTGGCGGCAAAGAGGATCTGCGCGAGCTCCACGCGGCGGCGCTGACCACCGGAGAGCGTCTTCAGCTTCTGGTCCAGGATGCGCTCGGGCAGCCCCAGGGCATCGCAGATGCGCGCGGCCTCGGCGTTGGCCTCGTAGCCGCCCAGCGAGTGGTACTCCTCCTCCAGGCGGGAGTACTTGTTGATCGCCGCGTCGCGCTTGGAGTCCGACTCGGCCGTCTCCATGATCTCCTGCTGGCGCTCCATGGACTGGCGGATCCGGTCCAGGCCGCGGGCGGAGAGGACGCGGTCGCGGGCGGACTGCTCGATGTCGCCCTCCTTGGAGTCCTGCGGCAGGTAGCCGATCTCCCCGGAGCGGGTGACGGAACCGCCGTAGGGCTCGGTCTCCCCGGCGAGGATGCGCATGGTGGTGGTCTTGCCGGCGCCGTTGCGGCCCACGAGCGCGATGCGGTCGCCGGGCTGCACCCGCAGGTGCTCGCCTGGGGCGTCGAGGAGGGTGCGTGCACCCACCCGAACTTCTAGATCCTTCGTCACAATCACAGGCAATACCCTAACACTGCTGCCACCTCGGATAGATTGAGGGCATGAGCTGGACAATCGCCGGGGAATCGCAGGCCGCTGCAGCTGGCGGAGCCGCCCTAAGGATCAACATCATCGGGCTCGGCCCGGCCGGCGCGATCCTGGCGCTGCGCGCGGCGGCCCGCGGCTGGGAGGTGCACGCCTTCGACCCGGGCGTGCGACCGGCGGCGGCCCTCGGGGCTGGTGCCGCGGGAGCTGGTGCCGTAGGGGCTGATGCCGTGGTTGGCGGTCACGGCGGCGCTGCCGCCACCGGAAGCGCTGCTGGCGCCGGAGCCGCTGGCGGGGAGCCCGCCCAGGCGCACGCCGGCGACCGGCTGCCGGACTGGCCCGCCACCTACGGCGCGTTTGCCCCCGAGGTCCCCGCCTGGGCTGAGGACTACTTCTCCCCCGCCGAGCCCATCCAGGTCACCCCGGTGCCGGGCGCCACTCGCACCCTGGGCTTCGGCTACCGGATGATGGCCAAGGACCGGCTGCGCGCCGCGGTCGCAGACATGGTGGCAGGCACGCCGCCACACGGCGCGGGGCTGTGGCTACACGCCGAGGGGCTGAAGGACACCGAGTTCGCCACCCTGCCCGGCATCACGGTGGACTGTCGCGGTGCTGCCGTCAACGGCTCCGCGCTCTGGCAGGTCGCGGTCGGCTACGTCCTCGCCCCCGCCTCCTCGGATCCGGACGCCGCCCTGCCGCCCGCGCTGCGTACGCCGACGTTAATGGATTGGACGCCCTCCCCCGCGGCCAGCCCGGCCTCGACGAGGCCCAGCTTCCTCTACGTCCAAAAGCTGCCGGAGGGCTGGCTGGCCGAGGAGACCATCCTCGCCACCGGCCGCCCACCGGCCGAGGAGGACTACGAACTGCTTAGACAGCGCCTCGAGGCCCGCCTGGCGGCGCAGCTCGGCGGTGACGAGCCCGATGGCTGGAAGCACCGGGTGAGGATCCTGCATGAGGAGCTGGTCGCCATCCCCATGGGCACCACCTCTGAGCCCGCGGGCGTCCCCCGCTTCGGCGCCCGCGACGGATTCATCCACCCGGCCACCGGCTACTCGGTGGGTACCTCCTTAACCGAGGCAGACCGCTTCCTGGACCGGCTCGCCACCCAAGCGCCTCACGGCCTGCGCGGCGCGGCGCGGCGGGCGAACGTGGAGCTGGCCCGCGTGCTACGGCGCATCGGCTCGCAGCTGCTCGCCCAGGCCAGCACACCCGAGGTGCAGAGCTTCTTTGGTGCATTCTTCGCCCTGCCCACCGCCGACCAGCTGGCTTACCTATCCGGGCGCAGCGGGCTGCGCACCGCCAGAACCATGTGGCGACTAAGGAAAAACACCGGGTGGACTCACCCGGTGTTACTCCCCCTCTATCGCCGCCCCTGGCGTTACCTACGCTTCGGCCTGCAGCGAAACTAAACCGAGAAGCCGAGGTAGCGCAGCTGCTCGCGACCCTCCTCATTGATCATCTGCGGGCCCCAGGCTGGGGTCCAGACCCAGTTGATCTGCAGGTCCTCGTACTCCTGGAGCGTGCTCAGCACCGCGGTCTGTGCCTGGTCCTCAATCATGTCGTGGAGCGGGCACGCCGGGGAGGTCAAGGTCATATTGATCATGACGGTCTTGCCCTCATCCCAGACGTCGTACACCAGGCCAAGGTCGACGACGTTGATACCCAGCTCCGGGTCGATGACGTCGAGCAGGCATTCCTCGATCTTGCCGTAACGCTCAAGATCCTCCGGGCTTGGGTTTGCCGGTGGCTCCGGGACCTCGTTGAGCGGCGATGGATCCATCTCCGGGCTGGAAGGGTTCTGTTCAGACATTGCTTTCCTCGCTTTGGGGGTTGGGCTTTAAGTGCCGTGGAAGAAACGGTGGGTTGTTGGTTAATGGGTGATCGCTAAGCGCCTTCGGACTGCTTGGGTGGGGTCACGCCCGCGTCGATCGCGGCGGCCTCGAAGGCCTTCCACCCCAGCAGGGCGCACTTCACACGGGCTGGGTACTTGGAGACACCGCTAAAGGCGATGCCGTCACCGATGAGGTCCTCGTCGCCCTCCAGTTTGCCTCGGGAGGTGATCATCTTCTCGAATTCGGCGAGCTTCGCGAAGGCTTCCGTGACCGGCTTGCCCACGATCTCATCGGCCATCACGGAGGTGGATGCTTGGCTAATCGAGCAGCCCACAGCGTCGTAGGAGATGTCCTGAACCGTCTTGTGGTCTTCGCTCAGATGCACCCGCAGCGTCAGCTCGTCACCACAGGAAGTGTTGACGTGGAAGACCTCCGCGTCATAAGGATCCCGCAGGCCCGCGTGTTCCGGGTGCTTGTAATGGTCCAGGATGACCTCCTGGTACATCTGTTCCATTCTCATGTACTTTCACCACCGTTTTGAAGGTTGAGGTTGTGTAATTGGGTTCAGGTCTTCCGCTACGCGAGGGCGTTGACGTCCTTAAAAAGGAGCAGCACCACCCCGGCGGCGGGGCTAGACGCCGAAGAACTCCTGCGCCTTGCGGATGCCCTCGACGAGGCGGTCGATCTCCCACTTCTCGTTATAGACGTAGAAGCTGGCGCGCGCCGTGGCCTGCACACCGAGGCAGGTGTGGGCCGGCCACGCGCAGTGGTGCCCCACCCGGATGGAGACTCCCTGGTCGTCCAGGATCTGCCCCAGGTCGTGCGGGTGGATGCCGTCGACCACCATGCTCACCGCGCTACCCCGGTTGTGCATATCCGTCGGACCGATGATCCGCAGGCCCGGGATGTCGCTGAGCTGCTCCAACGCGTAGGCCGTGAGCTCATGCTCGTGGGCGGCGACCTTATCCATGCCGAGCTCGTTGAGGTAGGCCACCGCAGCACCGAGACCCACGACCTGGGAGGTCATCTGGGTGCCCGCTTCGAACTTCTGCGGAGCGTCGGCGAAGGTGGAGCCCTCCATCGTCACCTTCTGGATCATCGATCCGCCGGTGAGGAACGGTGGAAGCACGCGCAAGTGCTCCTTCTTGCCGTACATCACGCCCACGCCGTTGGGACCAAGCATCTTGTGCCCGGAGAAGGCCGCGAAATCTACATCCAGGTCGTGGAAGTCCACCGCCATGTGTGGCACAGACTGGCAGGCATCCAGCACGAAGAGCGCGCCGACCTCCCGCGCCCGCCGCACGGCCTCCGTGACATCCAGAACGGCGCCGGTGACGTTCGACTGGTGCGTGAGCGCCACGACCTTCGTGTTGTCGCTGAGCTGCAAGCTATCCAGGTCGATGCGGCCGTCCTCGGTGGTTTGGTACCACTTCAGGGTCGCGCCAGTGCGGCGTGCCAGCTCCTGCCAGGGTACGAGGTTGGCGTGGTGCTCCAGCTCAGAGACGACGATCTCGTCGCCTTCCTGGACGTGCAGGTCACCGGCCCGGGAGTCCCCCAGGACGAAGGCCACCTCATTGAGCGCCTCCGTGGCGTTCTTCGTGAAGGCGATCTCCTCATCTTCCGCACCAACGAATGCCGCAATGGCCTCCCGGGCGCTCTCATAGGCATCCGTGGCTTCCTCCGCGAGCTGGTAAGCACCGCGGTGAACCGGGGCGTTGTGCTTGGTAAGAAAGTCGCGCTCCGCGTCCAACACCTGCAGGGGCCGCTGGGCGGTCGCCCCGGAATCGAGGTAGATCAGCGGCTGGCCGTCCCGGACAGTGCGGGAGAGGATCGGGAAATCCTGTCGGATCGCTTCGGTGTTGAGGTGAGTATCAACCATGAAAAACCTTCGATTCTTCGCTCGTTTTCCGCGGTGACGCGGTTAAAGCATTGGGAGGGGATTGAAAACCCACCCCAGGGGGTTGCGGGGTGGGCTTTCGGGGTGTTTTAGGCGTTGACGAACTTGTCGTAGCCCTCGTTCTCCAGCTGCTCCGCCAGCTCCGGGCCACCGGAAGTGACGATGCGGCCGCCGGCGAAGACGTGCACGTGATCCGGCTTCACGTAGTTCAGGATCCGCTGGTAGTGGGTAATCATCAGCACGCCACCGTTCTGGCGCTCCTGGTAGCGGTTGATGCCATCGGAAACGATGCGCAGGGCGTCGACGTCCAGACCGGAGTCGGTCTCATCCAGGATGGCGAACTTCGGCTTCAGCAGGCCGAGCTGCAGCACCTCGTGGCGCTTCTTCTCGCCGCCGGAAAAGCCCTCGTTCACGGAACGCTCGGAGAAGGACGGGTCGATGTCCAGCTCCTGCATCGCCTCGCGGGCCTCCTTGACCCACTCGCGCAGCTTCGGGGCCTCGCCACGGGTGGCGGTGGCCGCAGAGCGCAGGAAGTTGGCCATGGAGACACCCGGCACCTCGGTTGGGTACTGCATCGCCAGGAAGAGGCCGGCGCGGGCGCGCTCATCGACGTCGAGATCGAGGAGGTTCACGCCGTCGAGCAGCACCTCGCCCTCGGTGACTTCGTAGCGCGGGTGACCGCTGATGGCGTACGCCAGGGTGGACTTACCGGAGCCGTTCGGCCCCATGATTGCGTGGGTCTCGCCGGAGTTGATGGTGAGATTCACGCCGTTGAGGATCTTCTTCGGCTCGTCGTTCTCGTCCGAGGGCAGGACCTGGGCGTGGAGGTTCTTGATCTCAAGAGTGCTCATACTAGTGATGTTTCCTTTGAAAAATCTTGGGAGGATTAGCGGGGTTAGAGGACGGTGCGCTCAAGCTCGTTGCCGACGAGCTCTTCCAGGTGCTCACGGACGGACTCCACCGGGATGCGGCGGATGACGTCGGTGAAGAAACCGCGGACGATGAGCATCTTGGCCTGTGCCTCCGGAATGCCCCTGGCCTGCAGGTAGTACATCTGTTCGTCGTCGAAGCGGCCCACCGTGGCGGCGTGGCCGGCACCTGCGATCTCGCCGGTCTGGATCTCCAGGTTGGGCACGGAGTCGGCACGGGCTCCGGTGGTCAGCAGCAGGTTGTTATTGGTCTCGTAGGTGTCCGTCCCGGTGGCCTCCGGGCGAATGAGGACGTCACCGATCCAAACGGTGCGGGCGTCACGCTTGCGCTCGGACGCCGGGCGATCAGCGTCGGCCGGATCGCCCTGCAGTGCGCCCTTGTAGAGCACGTTGGAGCGACAGTTCTGGACGGAGTGGTCGATGAGCAGGCGCTGCTCGAAGTACTGATTCGCATCGGCGAAGTTCACGCCCAGCATCTCCACGTCGCCACCCGGTGCGGTGTAGCGCACGTGCGGAACGGAGCGGAGGATCTCGCCGCCGAATGCTGCGTAGGCGTGGCGAACGGTGGCGTCGCGGCCAGCCTGAATGTGGGAGTTGGAGAGGTGGACGGCATCGTCCTCCCAGTCCTCCAGCACCACGGTGACCAGCTTCGCGCCGTCGCCGACGACGAACTCGACGTTGTCCGAGTGCGCGCCGGAGCCCTGGTAACGCAGGATGACGACGGCCTCGGCGTGACGCTCGAGCTCGACGACGAGGGTGCTGTAGGACACCTGGTCCTGGCCCGGGCCGGTGATCGTGATCTCGATCGGCTCGGTCAGCGCGGTGTCCTTCGCAACCTGGACGTAGTCCGCGACCGGGGCATTCTCCCAGGCCTGGGCTGCGGCACGGTCGACCGGTGCGCCGGCCAGACCGACGCGCGGGTCGGAAGAATCAACCTTCGTCACGGAGACGTTGTCACCGGCGTTCTCCGGGACCTCGATGACGACGTTGGCGTCCGTCGGCGCTGCGGCGGTGCCGTCGTGCAGACCACGGAGGCGGCGCAGCGGGGTAAAACGCCAGTCCTCGTCGCGGCCCTTCGGGATCGCGAAGTCCTCAGCCTTGAAGGAGGTGAAGCGGTCGCCCTTGGTCTGGTGATCGGTTCCCGCCTTGACGGTTTGGTTCTGAACGTTTTCCAAGGTGGTCATCTGGCTTAGCCCACCGATCCTTCCATTTGCAGTTCGATCAGACGGTTGAGCTCAAGCGCGTACTCCATCGGGAGTTCCTTGGCGATTGGCTCGACGAAGCCACGAACGATCATCGCCATCGCCTCGTCCTCCTCGAGACCGCGGCTCATCAGGTAGAAGAGCTGATCCTCGGAGACCTGGGAGACGGTCGCCTCGTGGCCCAAGGTGACGTGGTCGTTGCGGATGTCGTTGTACGGGTATGTGTCCGACCGCGAGATGGAGTCCACCAGCAGGGCGTCACACTCAACCTGGGAGGCGGAGTGGTGCGCATACGGGTGCACCTCGATCAGGCCGCGGTAGGCAGCGCGGCCACCGGAGCGAGCCACGGACTTCGAGACGATGTTGGAGCTGGTGTACGGCGCCATGTGGGTCATCTTCGCACCGGTGTCCTGGAACTGGCCTTCGCCTGCGAAGGCGACGGACAGGACCTCGCCCTTGGCGTGCGGACCGGTCATCCAGACGGCCGGGTACTTCATGGTGACCTTGGAACCGATGTTGCCATCGACCCACTCCATGGTCGCGCCTTCTTCACACTTGGTGCGCTTGGTGACGAGGTTGTAGACGTTATTCGACCAGTTCTGGATCGTCGTGTAGCGGCAGCGGCCACCCTTCTTCACGATGATCTCGACGACTGCGGAGTGCAGGGAATCGGTCTTGTAGATCGGGGCGGTGCAGCCCTCGACGTAGTGAACGTATGCGTCCTCGTCGACGATGATGAGGGTGCGCTCGAACTGGCCCATGTTTTCCGTGTTGATGCGGAAGTAGGCCTGCAGCGGGATGTCCACGTGGACTCCCGGCGGCACGTAGATGAAGGAGCCACCGGACCATACAGCGGTGTTCAGCGCAGAGAACTTATTATCGCCCGCGGGAATCACGGTGCCGAAGTACTCCTTGAACAGCTCCGGGTACTCCTCCAGGGCGGTGTCGGTGTCGACGAAGATCACGCCCTGCTCCTCCAGGTCCTCACGGATCTGGTGGTAGACAACCTCGGACTCGTACTGCGCGGCGACACCGGCGACGAGGCGCTGGCGCTCCGCCTCCGGGATGCCCAGCTTGTCGTAGGTGTTCTTAATGTCCTCCGGCAGGTCCTCCCAGCTCGTCGCCTGCTGCTCGGTGGAGCGGACGAAGTACTTGATCTGGTCGAAATCGATGCCGGACAGGTCCGCGCCCCAGGTGGGCATGGGCTTCTTGTCGAAGATCTCGAGAGCCTTGAGGCGACGTTCGAGCATCCACTCTGGCTCGTTCTTCTTGGCAGAAATATCCCGGACGACGTCCTCGTTCAGGCCACGGCGCGCGCTGGCGCCGGCGTCGTCGGAATCGTGCCAACCGTAGCCGTAGGCGCCGATCGAGTCGATGATTTCCTGATCGGATTGCAGTTTGTCAGCAGCTTGAGTCATAGATTCTTTAGCTTTCCTTCGTTGCGGAAGGGGTAATGGTGGTCAGCGGAATATGGGTCGTACAGATACCGTTGCCGTCCGCGATCGTAGCGAGTGGCTGAGTGTGCTGGCCGAGTAGCTCCGCAACTACCCGGTGCTCTGCAGCGCACAGCTCGGGGAATTCCTCCGCCACGTCTTGGATTGGGCAGTGGTGCCTGCAGATTTGGACGCCGCCGGCCGCATGGCTCACGGTTGCCGCATAGCCTCGGTTGGTCAGCGCCTCCGCGATGTTCTTGGCCTGGGCCTTCACATCACGGTCGTCTGCGTAGTCACCGTCGAGTTCGGGGATGTCCCCCAGCAGATCATTGATGCGTTGCGCAGCAAAGGCCTCGACTGCTTCCTCTCCACCCGAGTTTTTCAGGGCGCGCAGTGCGAGGAGTGCGAGGGTGTCGTAATCATGACCGAACTGTGCTCGACCCGCATCAGTGAGGCGGAAAAGCTTCGCCGGTCGCCCACGCTGTCCTGACCGTGGCGCGTCAACGGCCTCGGCGAGCCCATCCGCGACAATGTTGTCCAGATGGCGCCTCACGCCAGCGGCACTTAAACCAAAAGCCTCGCTGATGGTTGTTGCGCTCACTGGCCCGTGTCTCAAGACATAGAGCAGGATGCGACGGCGCGTGTCGGTTTCCACTGGTGCCATATCAACCCGCCTTTCATCGTTGAGGGCCGTCATGATTAGACAACAAGAGTGTGTCTTAAATAATTCCCCCTGTCCACTAAGGCGAACCTATGTTCCTTAAAAACGCAGGTTTCATTATCGTGGTTGCATGTCTTCGAACCGACCCGGGCGCGCATTGATCCGCGGCCCCTTCAGCCTGTGGCGCCGCTATCTGGACGTGCTGCCGCGGCTTGGCCTGGCCGGTTCCCGCTCGGCACAGCTCCACCAAGAGGGTCGGGTACTCCCCCTCCATGCGCCACTGGAGCCCCTCAACCCCGCCTACCGGCTGCGGTTGCAGATCGCAGTGTGGTTGGGGTCCATCGGCACCATTCTTATTGCGCTGGGGGGTATCGGCGCGGGGGCTATGCCCGTGGTAGGCAACCCTTTTTGGTCCGTTCCCGGGATCAACGTCTTGGCCCGGATGCTGCACAGCACGACTGTGACGGTCTTCGTTGGAATCGGATTCCTGGTGCTCGCGTGGCTCTTACTCGGCGCCTTCGTGCTGGGATCGGGAGGAAGGCAAATTCCCCGCGTTCCTATCCGCACCTATTGGCGGATCTTCGCCCTTTGGGTGCTTCCCTTGGCGATCACCGCGCCGATGTTCACTCAGGACATCTACTCCTACCTCGCCCAGGGCGCGATCGCTGCTCAGGGTCTGGACCCGTATAGCGCAGGTCCGGTGGACATCCTCGGCGTGCAAGACCCCCTCGCCCGTTCGGTGCCCCTGATGTGGGCGCACTCCCCTGCTCCATATGGCCCGGTCGCACTGGGCTACGGGGCCGTGATTTCCCTGATCACCGGCAACAACATCGTGCTGGGTGTTTTTGGCCACCGACTAGTAAGCATCACCGGCCTTGTGCTCACCGGGTGGGCGCTGACGAGACTCGCCCAGCGCTGCGGCATCGCGCCCCAGACAGCGTGGTGGCTCGGGGTGTTGAACCCGCTGACGCTGCTCCACCTCGTCGCGGGTATTCACAATGAGGCGCTCATGCTCGGTTTTCTCCTGGTGGGCATGGAGTTTGTGCTGCGCGGCACCGATCACTATCACCGACCCTTGTCCAGCCGCCTGCTGCTCATGCTCTCTGGCACGGTGATCGTCACCTGCGCGGGCTTGATCAAGGTGACCGCCTTGATGGCCCTCGGTTTCACCGCTGTGGCCATCGCACGCTGGTGGGGCGATGGGCTGCGGCACCTCATCGGTGCGGGCGTGGCCAGCGCGATGGTCGCAGCAGCCACTGGGAGCCTGTTCTCCGTGATCACCGGCGTGGGGTTCGGCTGGATCACCTCCCAGGGTGGTGCGGCAGAAATCATCAGTTGGATGAGCCTGTCCACGTTGGCGGGTTTGGCGTCGTCGTTCCTGGGAGCTCTCCTGGGCTTAGGGGATCAGCAGTCCGCTGCGCTGTTCGTCTTCCGCTTCCTCGGGGTGATGATCGGCGCATTCTGGGTTGTGCGCATGCTGTGGGCCTCCTACCGGGGCCGCATCCACCCCGTGGGAGGGCTCGGGGTCGCCACCCTGTTCCTCGTGATCTTCTTCCCCGTCGTCCACCCCTGGTACCTGCTCTGGGCTATTCTGCCGCTCGCGGCGTGGGCCAACCGGCCGGTCTTCCACTTCGCGACAATCTTATACTCGGTGGGGTTCAGCTTCTTCATTCTGCCTCGTGGTCTCGGGCTGCCTCCGGCGACGGTGGCCTTCATCTACGCCATGTCCGCGCTACTGTTCCTCGCGTTGCTGGTCGCCAGCTGGCGCTACCTTAAAAAGCGCCCAGCATATGCCAACGCACTCGCCTTACCACGCCCCAAGAACACACCCACTGCGCAAGACACACCCAGCAGCCGGTGATCCCCCAGTTAACGCCATCTGGCTAGACTGAGTAGCTGTGAAAATGCAGGACTCTCCGGCCCCCCAACTCCAACCACTGCTGCAGGTCACCGGCGCAGTGAAGAAGTTTGGTACCCACACCGCCGTCGATGGGCTGGATTTCCAGGTCTATCCCGGCGAGATTGTGGCGCTATTGGGGCCCAACGGCGCGGGCAAAACAACCACCATCGAGATGTGCGAAGGATTCGCCCGCCCGGATGCCGGTGAGATCCGGCTGTTCGGCCTGGATCCCGCCACGGACTCCGACGCCGTGCGTTCCCGCATCGGCGTCATGCTGCAGGGCGGTGGCGCATACCCTGGGATCCGGGTTGGCGAGATGCTCAAGCTGGTTGCCAGCTATAGCGAGGACCCGCTGGATACCGAGTGGCTGCTGGACATGGTGGGGCTCACGAAACACCGCTCTACCACCTATCGGCGCTTGTCTGGTGGCCAGCAGCAACGTCTTGCGCTCGCCTGTGCCCTGGTGAACCGTCCGGAGCTGGTCTTCCTCGACGAGCCCACCGCAGGGCTGGACGCGCAGTCGCGTCACGCGGTGTGGGACATCGTGCGCTCGATGCGCCGCGATGGCGTGGGCGTCGTCCTCACCACCCACCTGCTCGACGAGGCGGAGGCACTCTCCGACCGGGTCGTCATCGTCGACAAGGGCAAGGTCGTCGCCGCGGGCACCCCGAAGGAACTCACCTCCGAACGCGCAGGTGGCGGGAGCGGGCATACCTTCCAGATCAGCGTCGACGCCGACCTCGACCGGGACCACTTCCACCGTTCGCTCCTCGAGGTCAAGGCCGGCGCTGCCAAGGCAGGACAAGGAGCCCTGCTGGAGGAGGCCAACGCCGCCGCGGCAGCGCCATCGGTACGGGTCCGGGAGATCAAGCCACGTCAGTTCGCCGTGGAGGGCATCCCTGCCACTCCCGACGGCGTGCTGATGCTCGCGCTCGCAGCCCGCGACTGCGCGACGATGATCACGAAGCTCGACAGCACTGAACAGACCCTTGAGGAAGTTTTCCTCTCGCTGACCGGATGGGAGATGCGTTCATGACTTCCGCGAATAACCGTGGCAAGCAGGGAGGCCAGCCCGCAGGGACGCCATCGGGTCAAGGATCCGGAACTCACGTTGAGCCCGTGGCCGAGACGGGTGCAGTCATGGAGGACGCGCCAGCAACCGGTGGCCGCTTCCCCATCGGAACCTTCGAACCCGCCCCGAAACAAGCCAGCTTCCTGCGGATACTGCTGGCACAAACCAAGATTGAGTCCCTGCTCTTCCTGCGCCACGGCGAGCAGCAGTTGCTATCCCTGATCATCCCGGTCGGCTTGCTGCTGGGGCTGGCCCTGGTGCCGGTCGTCCCGTTGGACGACCCAGTGGCCAGTGCATTCCCGATGGTGCTGGCGGTGGCGATCATGGGTGCCGGCTTCACCGGCCAGGCCATCGCCGTGGCCTTCGACCGGCGCTACGGGGCACTCAAGCGGATTGGGGCGGCCGGGGTTCCCACCCCGGCACTCATCGCCGGGAAGATCGCCGCGGTGTTGATCGTGGTCGCAATCCAAGTGCTAATCCTCACGGTCGTCGCGCTACTGCTGGGGTGGTCGCCCTCGGGACTCGGTCTGGCGATCGCCGTGATCTTCCTCATCCTGGGCGTGGGCTGCTTCACTTCGCTGGGCCTGCTACTCGGGGGCACATTGAGCTCAGAGATGGTGCTGGCGCTGGCGAACACCATCTGGTTTGTGCTGCTGGGTGCGGTTGGCTACTCCACCGTGGCCTCCGATCCGGGCGCCCAGGCACAGACCCTGTTGCAGCTCATTCCATCCGTGGCCCTAGCCGCCGGGCTGGAAGAATCCTTCGCCGGCGGGGTCGACTGGTTCGCCATCGTCGTTCTCGCGCTCTGGGCGGTGGGCGGCGCGCTCGCCACCCGGAAGCTCTTCTCCTTCACCATCAAGGGCGACTAGGCCCGAGTGGCCCCAGCTACATTCGCCAGGCGGCCCCTGCCCTGCCGCCTGAGCTGGTGGGCTGCCGATGAACCGTGAGGTGAAGCGAGCCCCGCGCGCCCTTTAGCTTTGCTCCCTCACCACGACTAATCTTGGGTGCTGTGATGGATCCGATTAGCCACCAAGCAACCCAGACGAACAACCCGTTGAGCCGGGCGATGCTGAAACTCTATGCAGCTATTTACCGCGCGGACCGCAAGGTCGGATTGCCACGCGAGGTGGACGCCGACGGCAACAAGTCCGTCAAGGTTCCGCGGCTCAAAACCCAGTGGGTGCTGACCCTCATTCTGCTGATCTGCCAAACGGGCATCACCTTTACGGGCTCCCTCGTTCGCGTGACCGGTTCTGGGCTTGGTTGCGAGACCTGGCCGCAGTGCCACCCAGGCTCCTTCGTTCCGGTCCCAGGGTCTGCACCGTGGATTCACCAGATCATTGAGTTCGGCAACCGGATGCTGACCTTCGTGCTGGCTGCCGCCGCGCTCGCCGCATTCATCGCCCTGCTCCGCGCGGCGCGCCGCTCCTCGATCCTCCACCTGGCCTTCATCCAGGGGCTGGGCATCATCGCCCAGGCAGTCATCGGTGGCATCAGCGTGCGCCTGGATCTGGCGTGGTGGATCGTCGCCGCCCACTTCCTGCCTTCCATGCTGCTCGTCTTCCTGGCTGCGGTCCTGCTCGTCAAGGTCACCGAGGACGACGACGCCCCTATCAAGGAGCAGATGCCCGCCGCCCTGCGTGTGCTCACCACGATGAGCGCCGTGGCGCTGGCCGTTACCCTGTTCACGGGCGTGCTCGTGACGAGTGCCGGCCCGCACGCCGGTGACGAGGCCATTAAGCCGGAGCACCGCCTGCAGGTGAGCCTCGAATCCATCGCCCACATCCACGCCCACGCCATGTACCTCTACTTGGGACTGACGATCGGCCTGATCGCCGCCCTCATCGCCGTGGTGGCCGCGCCCCGCGTGCGGAAGGCTGCCGCCTGGACGTGTGCCGGCATCCTCTTCCAGGGCGTGGTGGGCATCATCCAGTTCTGGCTGGGCGTGCCCCGCTGGACCGTCCCGGTTCACGTCATCGGCTCGGGCCTGGTCACCCTGGCCACGGGCTATCTGTGGGCGCTGCGCTATCAGAAGACTCATGAGGAACAGAGCGAAACGGTAAGCCACGCCGTCCAGGGAGACTAAGCGGCTTTCTCCTCCCAGCGCATGCGCCCCCTCGTGCGCCCGGCAAACTCTTCCCCCTCCCCAACCTGACGGGAGCTGCAACATATCAAAGCAGTCTCAGAAACGCATAAGCCCGGGTTGACCGTTGTTTCCAACGGCTCGACCCGGGCTTTTTAGCACGACCGAAGCGACACCTAGTCGCCGATGGCAGCGTGGGCCTTCCGAGCCGCGAGAAGCACCAGCACCAACATAACTCCAGCAGTTGGCAGGGTTGCCAACCCGATCTGCTCATCACTGGCGAAGGCGAAGAAGATCCCACCGAGGATCATCGGCACGCTGCTGGCCTTGAGATAACCCGCAGCCGCCTTATGCCCCTTCAACCAGGCCTCATCGCTGGAAAGCGTCTTGGAAGTCCTGATCCCGATCCACTCGTTGCGCGGCAGGTTTTCTGCGCCGGCTTTCACACCAGTCCACAGCAAGACGGCGCCTGCGCCCAGGTAAGAAACCACCATGATGATGGCAAAAAGCGGCATCGGTACTCCTTGTCGGCAGCAAAAGATGAAGGCCGCACCCTCCCGGATGCGGCCTGCAGAGCGGGGCGAGTCCCCGGGTTAACGCTTCAGCTTAGTTGCCGAGCATCTGCCAGATGGTGTCCCAGCCAATAACGGCGTCGACCGAAAGAGCAACGAAGAGCAGGGAGAGGTAGTTATTCGACAGGAAGAACAGCTGCATCGGCTTCACCGGGGTGCCCTCCTTGACCCCGCGGTGCAGGCCGTGGGCGCGGAAGATAAACCAGGCGCCCGACACCAGTGCTGCGACGGCGTAGATCCAGCCTGCGGCGGGGACCAGAAGCAGCGAGGTGATGACCGTCGCCCACGTGTACCAGAGGATCTGACGGGTAACTTCCAATGGTGGCTTGACCACCGGCATCATCGGCACGCCAGCGGCCTTGTAGTCCTCGCGGTAGCGCATGCCCAGCGCCCAGGTGTGGGGCGGGGTCCAAAAGAAGATGACCATGAACAGGATGATTGCCTGAATCCAGGAGTCCCAGCCCGCGTTGAATGCGCCCCCGTTGTTATCGGTAACAGCAGCCCAGCCGACCATGACGGGCATACAGCCCGCGGCGCCTCCCCAGATGACGTTTTGCCAGGTACGGCGCTTCAACCACTTGGAGTAGACGTAGACGTAGAACCAGATAGTCAGCAGGATGAATGCGGCAGACAACGGAGAATGTACGAGGAAGGTCAGCCACAGCACACTGGCGATCATCAGTACCCAGGCGAAAATCTTCGCGTGCTCGACCGGAACCGTGTCCTTGGCCAGCGGGCGGCGGCGGGTACGGCGCATCAACTGGTCGATGTCATAGTCGACGACCATGTTGAAGGTATTCGCGGAGGCCGCACCCATCCAGCCACCGATAAGGGTGAGGATGATCAGGCCGAGCTCAATCTCACCGCGGTTGGCCTGGAGCATTGCCGGGATCGTCGCGACGAGGAGCAACTCGATAACCCGGGGCTTCGTCAACGCTAGATAAGCCTTGACCGCATCCAAGATTCCATTCACGAAGCCTTCTGCCTCCACTTCTCCACGTCTTATCCGCCTATACGCTACCCGAGCGCATTCTGTGGACGAAACTGCATCGATACCGCGAGTCGCCAGAATGAGGGGCGGATTGGGGACATTTCACCAAGCCCTCTTGAGTAGTCGAAAAGGAACGTTGAAAAGTTCCAGGTGCCCCAAGAACGCATTGTTTCGCGGTGGCCGGTAGATTGAAACATGCATAGCTAGGCCTCGTCCGCCCGTTAACGGCGGCGAGAGCCACAACCCGAGTACTTCACACCCCGAGGAAGGCCCAAGTTCGTGTCTTATAATCCGAATCTCCCTGCCGAGCTCCAAGCATTGATGGTCCGCAACTTCCCGGCGGATTGGTCTGAGAAGGACACCCGGGCGGTCGATCTCGCCCGCGTGCTTGCCGCCGATGCCGTGGAGAAGTGCGGTTCGGGCCACCCGGGCACTGCGATGAGCCTGGCTCCCCTGGCCTACACGCTCTACCAGCGCGTGATGCGCCACAACCCGAAGAACCCCACCTGGGTCGGCCGCGACCGCTTCATTCTTTCCTGTGGCCACTCTTCCCTCACCCAGTACATCCAGCTATACCTGGGCGGCTTTGGCCTGGAGCTTGAGGACATTAAGCAGCTGCGCCAGTGGGGCTCCCTGACCCCGGGCCACCCGGAGGTCGGCCACACTGACGGCGTGGAAATCACCACCGGTCCGCTCGGCCAGGGTCTGGCTTCTGCCGTGGGCATGGCTATGGCCGCCCGCCGCGAGAAAGCCCTGTTCGACCCGAACGCAGGCGACGGCAAGTCCCCCTTCGACCACTTCATCTATGTCATCGCCTCCGACGGCGATGTTCAGGAGGGCATCACCGCCGAGGCAGGCTCTCTGGCCGGCACCCAGGAGCTGGGCAACCTCATCGTCTTCTGGGACGATAACGGCATCTCCATCGAGGACGACACCACCATCGCCTTCACCGAGGACGTCGCCGCCCGCTACGAGGCATACGGCTGGCAGGTCCTGGAGGTCACCGGCGAGGACATCGAGTCCATCCTGGACGCCGTGGAGCGCGCGAAGCAGGAGAAGAACAAGCCGACCTTCATTCGCATGCGCAGCGTCATCGCCTACGGCGCGCCGACCGCGGTGAACACCGGCGCCTCCCACGGTGCTGCCCTGGGGGCCGAGGAGATCTCCGGGGTCAAGCAGAACCTCGGCTTCCCGGACGAGCCCTTCCCGGTCGAAGAGGAGATCATCGAGCACACTCGCCAGCTCATCGAGCGCGGCGAGGCGGCGGAGGCTGAGTGGCGCAAGAGCTTCGACGCCTGGGCCGAGGCTAACCCGGAGAACAAGGCGCTCTTCGACCGCCTCTTCGCCGGCGAGCTGCCGGAAGGCTTCGACGCCGAACTGCCGAGCTACGAGGCTGGCGAGTCCGTTGCGACCCGCAAGGCCTCCGGCGCCGCACTGCAGGCCCTGGCGAAGAAGATGCCGGAGCTGTGGGGCGGCTCCGCCGACCTTGCTGGCTCCAACAACACCCTCATCAATGGTGAGAACTCCTTCGGCCCAGCCAGCATCTCCACCTCCACCTTCACCGCCTCCCCGGCCGGCCGAAACCTGCACTTCGGCATCCGGGAGCACGCGATGGGCGCGATCATCAACGGCATCGCCCTGCACGGCCCGACCCGCCCGTACGGTGCGACCTTCCTGCAGTTCTCCGATTACATGCGCGCTTCCGTCCGCCTGGCCGCGCTGATGAGCACGGATAGCTACTTCGTGTGGACGCACGACTCCATCGGCCTGGGCGAAGACGGACCGACCCACCAGCCGATCGAGCACTTGGCTGCGCTCCGCGCAATCCCGAACCTCGCGGTGATCCGTCCGGCTGATGCCAACGAGACCTCCGCCGCATGGGCAGAAGCCCTCGAGGCCCCGGCCGCACCGAAGGCATTGATCCTCACCCGCCAGAACGTGCCGGTTCTGGAGGGCACCAAGGACAAAGCTCGCGAGGGCGTGCGCCGCGGTGGCTACATCCTCCGTGAGTCCTCTACCGAGATCCCGCAGGTCATCCTCATCGGTACCGGCTCCGAGGTGCAGCTGGCAGTAGCAGCGGCGGAGGCTCTGGAAGCCGAGGGCATCGGCACCCGCGTCGTCTCTATGCCGGTCGTCGAGTGGTTCAAGGCCCAGGACCAGGCCTACCGCGACGAGGTTCTGCCACCGTCTGTGACAGCCCGCGTCTCCGTCGAGGCGGGTATCGCGATGCCGTGGCACGAGTTCACCGGCTTTGGTGGGCGCAATATCTCCATCGAGCACTTCGGTGCCTCGGCGGATTACCAGCGCCTCTACCAGGAGTACGGCATCACGGCTGAGGCTGTCGCCGACGCCGCCCGCGAGCTCGTCTAGCTTGCTCTTTTTCGACCCGCTCCCCCGGCCTTTTTCGGCGGGTTTTCTCCCCGGGGGAGCAAAGTCGAAACCATCGCCTGCCAGCAGTAGGCTGGTGGGCGATGAATACTCCAAGCAATATCCAGAAACTCGCTTCCGCTGGCACCTCCGTTTGGCTCGACGACCTGTCCCGACCACGCCTGACCAGCGGTGAACTCGCCTCCCTCATCGATGCCAAGGGCATCGTGGGAGTGACGACCAACCCGGCCATCTTCGCGGCTGCCATGTCCCAGGGGGATGCTTATGACGAGCAGCTGCGCGAACTCGCTGCCGCCGGCGTTGACGCCGACGAGGCGGTCTTCGCCATGGCGGTCAAGGACGTGCAGGATGCCTGCGACGTTCTGGCTGGTGTCCACGAGCAGACCGGCGGGGTGGACGGCTGGGTCTCCCTCGAGGTTGACCCTCGCCTCGCCCGCGATGCCGCCGGGACGGTCGCCCAGGCCAAGGAGCTGGCTGCTCAGGTTAACCGCGCGAACCTGATGATCAAGATCCCCGCGACCACCGAGTGCCTGCCCGCGATCAGCGAGGTGTTGGCCGCCGGAATCAGCGTCAACGTCACCCTGATTTTCAGCGTGGAACGCTACGAGCAGGTCATGGACGCCTTCGTCGATGGCATCGCCGCCGCAGAGAAAGCGGGCCAGGATATTCGCGGGATCCACTCCGTCGCTTCCTTCTTCGTCTCCCGCGTGGACAGCGACATCGACCCGCAGCTTGCCAACAAGGGGGCGGAGGCTGCAGCACTGCAGGGCAAGGCGGCACTCGCCAACGCGCGCCTGGCCTATGCTTCCTACCTCGACAAGCTTGCAAATGACCCCCGCTGGCAGGAGTTCGTCGGCCGTGGGGCGAATACCCAGCGCCCACTGTGGGCATCCACTTCGGTAAAGAACCCTGAGTACCCGGACACCCTCTATGTCACCGAGCTCGCCGGGCCAAACACCGTCAACACGATGCCGGAAGCGACCCTCGACGCGACGATTGACCACGGCGAGACCACTGGCGATCAGTTGAGCGGCCGAGCCAGCGAGTCCCTCGAGGTCTTCTCTGCGCTCACCAGTGCCGGCATCGACTTGCCGGAGGTCTGGGAGCGTCTGGAAACCGAGGGCGTACAGAAATTCGAACAAGCCTGGAACGAGCTTCTCTCGACCTTGCGCGAGCAGCTCGCGAAGGCCAAGTAGTTTTCCGGCACATGTACCGCCAATCGGAAAGGGGATCGCTTCGACGTGGGCGCATCACAGGAGAACCTGAACAACCCGCTGCGCAATCCGCAGGATAAGCGCCTCCCGCGCATCGCGGGCCCCGGTGGCTTGGTAATCTTCGGTGTCACCGGTGACTTGGCGCGCAAGAAGCTGCTGCCCGCGATTTACGACCTTGCCAACCGCGGCCTGCTGCCCCCGGGATTCTCCCTGGTGGGTTACGGGCGACGCGCGTGGAGCAAGGCCGAGTTCGAGGCCAAAGTTCTGGATAGTGTGAAGGCGGGAGCCCGCACCCCGTGGCGCGATGCGGTCTGGGACCGGCTCGCCGAGGGCATCGAATTCGTCCAGGGCGACTTCTCGGACGACGCAGCTTTCGACAATCTCGCCGCCGTGACCGCGCGGCTCGACGAGCAGCGCGGCACGTCCGGTAACTGGGCTTTTTACCTCTCCGTTCCGCCACAGCACTTCTCGAGCGTGATCCATCAGCTGCAGCGCTCCGGAATGGCCCGCAGCAAAGATGGCTGGCGCCGCGTGGTCATCGAGAAGCCCTTCGGCCACGACGAGGCATCCGCGAAGGAGCTCAACGACGTCGTCAACGAGGTTTTCCCCGAGTCTGCTGTCTTCCGCATCGATCACTATCTGGGTAAGGAGACGGTCCAGAATATTCTGGCGCTGCGCTTCGCCAACCAGCTTTTCGACCCGCTATTCAACTCCCACTACATCGACCACGTGCAGATCACGATGGCCGAGGACATTGGGCTGGGTGGGCGCGCGGGCTACTACGATGGCATCGGTGCGGCCCGGGATGTACTGCAAAACCACCTCCTGCAGCTGCTCGCCCTCATCGCGATGGAGGAACCGGTGGCTTTTAACCCCGCCGAGCTGCAGAGCGAGAAGATCAAGGTGCTGCGCGCCACCCGACCTGTCGGACCCTTCGCGAAAACCACTGCCCGAGGTCAGTACACCGCGGGCTGGCAGGGCAGCGTTCCGGTGCGCGGATTGCGGGAGGAGGAAGGCTTCGACCCGGAGTCCACGACCGAGACCTTTGCCGCTGCCACCTTCGAAATCTCCTCCCGGCGCTGGGCGGGCGTGCCCTTCTACCTGCGCACCGGCAAGCGCTTGGGACGCCGGGTGACGGAGATTGCGCTGGTCTTCAAGAAGGCTCCACACCTGCCCTTCGTGGATGGTCAGACCACCGCCCAGGGAAGCAATATGCTGGTTATCCGCGTCCAGCCCGAGGAGGGCGTGCTCATGCGCTTTGGCTCCAAGGTGCCGGGCTCCGGCATGGAGGTCCGGGATGTGAACATGGACTTCTCCTACTCTGAATCATTCACCGAGGAATCGCCTGAGGCCTACGAGCGGCTGATCCTGGATGTCTTCCTCGACGAGGCGAGCCTCTTTCCCACCAATGAGGAAGTGGAGCTTTCCTGGCGCATCTTGGACCCCATCCTGAAATCCTGGGAGAGCCACGGCGCTCCAGAAGACTACCCAGCCGGAACGTGGGGCCCGCCGGGTGCTGACGCGCTCATGTCCCGCAGCGGCCGCCAGTGGCGTCGCCCTTAAGCCCGCTTCCCTACTGTTTTAGCGAGAAAAGGAAGAGTTCAGGCATGATCATCACGCTTCCGAACACCAGCACCCGTGAGGTGACCCGGCGGCTCCACCAAGCCCGTGAGGAGCGTGGCGAGGTCGCGTCTGGTCGCGTGCTCACGGTGGTTGTCAGCTCCACGGCAGCCACCCCGCTGGAGTCAATCTTGGTGCCTGTCACCGACGCGGCCCGTGAACACCCCGCCCGCGTGATCATCCTGCAGGAAGCCGAGGGCCCCAGCGATGAACCGCGCTTGGACGCTCAGATCCACCTTGGCGGTAAGGCCGGTGCCTCCGAGATCATCGTGCTGAGCCTGCACGGCAGCCTGACCGAGCACGAGGACTCCATCGTTCGCCCGCTGCTGCTGCCGGATACCCCGATCGTCGTGTGGTGGCCGGGGGATGCACCCCGCAACCCCGCCGCCGAACCGCTCGGGGTGCTGGCGGATCGCCGCATCACCGACGTCAACGCGGAGACCACCACCCGCAGCATCTACCGCCGCCGTACCACCTACTCCCGCGGGGATTCCGACCTCGGGTGGAGCCGGATCACCCTGTGGCGGGCTCTCCTGGCATCCACTCTGGACCAGCCACCTTTCGAGCCAGTGGAGTCCGCTGAGGTGACCGGGCCTGCCGACGACGCCGCGGTGGACCTTGCAGCTGGTTGGCTCGCAGACCAGCTGGGCGTTCCGGTGAAGAGGATTAATTCCGACGCCACCGTCCCGCCCGTCGACGCCACCGGGCACGAGACCGTCCCCGTCCAGAAAACGGTCCTGAAGCGGAAGGGCGCGGACATCACCGTCGCTGTTCAGGACGCCCACACCGCCGAAGTCACCGTTGGCACGCGGCGTTCCCTGGTCGCCCTGGCTCCCCGCGATCTAGGTGACTGCCTCGCCGAGGAGCTGCGCCACCTGGATTCCGACTACGCTTTCGGGCGGGCCCTCCGTGGACTGGTGCGCGTGAATCGCCCCCGCCGCAGCGGTGAGACGGTCACTCGCATCGTCGAGGACCTGGAGAGTCTCGAGTCCCAGCGCTAAGCACTTCTTTCCCACCCAGTTGTGGCTGATCTTAAGGAGAAAGCATGACCGCAGAACACAGTGCAGAACAGAGCACCATCGAAGGCACAATCACTGATGGCGGCGTCACTGTCGTCCAGAACGCCGATCAACGAGGCCTGGCTGCTGCCGCGGCCCGGGAACTCGTGCGGACAGTCACCAAGATCCAGCGTGAACAATCCGGCGTCCACGGCGATGGCATCGCGCGCATCGTTGTCACCGGTGGGGGCGCCGGCATCCAGACGCTCCGCGAGCTCGCGGTGCTGGATCACGCCGCCACGACGGCCGCGGAGGACTTCCCTATCGATGCCATCGACTGGTCCCGGGTGCTGGTCTTTTTTGGCGATGAGCGCTTTGTCCCCGCAGATGGTTCCGAGCGTAACGAGAAGCAGGCCCGCGACGCACTGCTGGATCATGTCGCGCTTCCGGCAGACAACATCGTGGGCTACCTCGCCCCCACCCGTGCCGCTGCCAATGATGGGGATCAGCTGGATGAAGCGGCCCGTGACTACGAGGAGAAGCTGGCCCGCCTGGCCCCGGAAGGCTTTGATGTCCACCTGCTGGGGATGGGGCCAGAGGGGCACATCAACTCCCTCTTCCCCCACACTCCTGAGCTGCTGGAAGCCACCGGCGATGTGGTGGCGGTTCGTGACTGCCCCAAGCCCCCGCCGGAGCGGGTCAGCCTCACGATCAACGCGGTGAACCGGGCGGCCCAGGTGTGGCTCCTAGTCGCTGGGGCCGAGAAGGCCGAGGCAGCCCAGCAGGTAGCCAACGGCGGCAACGGGGCGCAGTGGCCGGGCGCGATCGTGGCCGGAGTGGAGCGCACCGTGCTCTGGGTCGATGAGGCTGCCTCCCCGTGGCTGGCCAATAGCACCAGCGAAGCTGCCGAGAAAACAGCTACTGAAGCAGCAGAGAACTAGATATAGGTAGCACGAAGCCCCGCTCGGCAGTACCGCCGAGCGGGGCTTAAAACTACCCGAGCGTCGCTAGCGCTATGAAGCGACGCTCGTTGCTTGTTGTTGCGAGGACGGCTTAGCCGTAGTGCAGCGCCAGGTTCAGCGCGATGATGCACAGCAGCCACACCACACCGGTGCCGACGGTGAGCCGGTCCAGGTTCTTCTCGGCGACCGTGGAGCCGGAGAGGTTGGTTTGCATGCCGCCACCGAAGAGGCTGGACAGGCCGCCACCCTTGCCCTTGTGCAGCAGCACGGACAGCCCCAGCAGCAGGCTGGTGATGACAAGGAGAATCTGGAGAGTGAGGATCAAAGCCTTAAACCTTTAAAAACTTCTCGCTGAAGAATCTGACTAACAGAACAAATCTACCCAGCTAAGCGGGTGGCGGGCAATTCGGCGCGCCGCCCGCGTGGCAGGAAAGTCGCCTCTCGCCTAGCTGACGGATGCCGCGACGAGGCGGGCGAATTCCGCGCCGTCGAGGCTCGCGCCGCCGACCAAGCCGCCGTCGATATCGGGCTGGGCCATCAACTCGCCGATGGACTCCCGCTTCACGGAGCCGCCGTAGAGGACACGGACGCCAGCTGCGACGTCCTCCCCACCCAACGCAGCGATCGTCTGGCGCACCGCGGCGCAGACCTCCTGCGCATCCGCAGCGGAGGCGACCTTGCCGGTTCCGATCGCCCACACGGGCTCGTAGGCGAGGAGGACCTTGGCGAGCTCCTCTGCACCGAGGCCTGCCAAGGACGCCTTGAGCTGGTCAACCACGTAGGCGACGTGCTCGCCCGCCTCACGAACCTCCAAGGGCTCTCCGACGCAGACGATCGGGGTCAGTCCGTTCTTCAGCGCGGCGCGTGCCTTCGCCGCTACCGTCGCGTCGTCCTCACCGTGGTACTGGCGGCGCTCCGAGTGACCGACGGCCACGTAGCTGCAGCCCAGCTTTGCGAGCATCGCACCGGAAACCTCGCCGGTGTACGCGCCTGAGTCGTGGGCAGAGACGTCCTGGGCACCATAGCTGATCTGCAGCTTGTCCCCCTCGACGATGGTTTGCACCGAGCGAATGTCGGTGAACGGCGGCAACACCGCGACGTCGACCCGCTCGTAGTACTCCTTCGGCAGTGCAAAGGAGAACTTCTGCACCACCTGGATCGCCTCGAGGTGGTTGAGGTTCATCTTCCAATTGCCCGCGATCAGGGGCTTGCGCTTGACGGCACTGTGAGCTGCCACTCAAGAATCCTTTCTGTGCTTCCCCCCGCCCCGGGTCCCGGGTGCGGGAAAATCGGCGGGCCGTGGCCCGGTACCTCTAATTAACCCAGTACCTCGACGCCCGGCAGGGTTTTGCCCTCGAGGAACTCCAGGGAGGCGCCACCGCCGGTGGAGATGTGGCTGAAGCCTTCCTCGTCCAGCCCCAGGGTGCGCACAGCGGCAGCGGAATCCCCGCCACCCACGACGGAAAACGCGCCGGCCTCGGTGGCCTTGATGATGGCCTCAGCCACCGCCTTGGTGCCAGCGGCAAACGCCGGGAACTCGAACACCCCCATCGGGCCATTCCAGAACACGGTCTTCGCCTCGCCGAGTACCTCAGCAAACGCGGCCGCGGACTCCGGGCCGATATCCAGGCCCATCCAACCGCCCGGGATCTCGGACAGGCCCACGGCCTTGTGGTCGGCGTCCTTGTCGAAGGTTTCTGCCGCGACGACGTCCGTCGGCAGGACGATGACGTCGCCGAAGCGCTCCAGCAGGCCCTTGCAGGTGTCGATCATGTCTTCCTGCAGAAGGGAGCCGCCGACATTGTGGCCCTGGGCTGCCAGGAAGGTGAAGCACATGCCGCCACCGATGATGAGGCGGTCGACCTCCGGTGCCAGCGCCTCGATCACGCCAAGCTTGTCGGAGACCTTGGAGCCTCCCAG
>JBHWRM010000124.1:0-9197 GCA_043426695.1 Corynebacterium sp.
ACCGGGTTCGATCTCGGCGCGGATGATTACCTGCCCAAGCCCTTCGAGGTCCCGGAGCTCATCGCGCGGGTCAATGCGCTGGCTAAGCGAAACCTGCCGGTGCGCGGCGAGGTCTACCGCTGCGGCGACGTGCGGCTGGACACCTTCCGCCGCGAGGTCACCCGTGGAGCGGCTCCGGTGCCCTTGAGCCCGAAGGAGTTCGCGGTGCTGGAGGTCCTCATGGAGGCAGCCGGCGGGGTGATCTCCGCCGAAGATCTGCAAGCGGAGGCGTGGGATGAAAATGCCGATCCCTTCACTAATTCCCCGCGCGTGACGGTCTCCCACCTGCGCAAGAAGCTGGGCGAGCCGCGGATCGTGCACACCGTGGCGGGTGCCGGCTACTACGTGGCGGAGGTGCCGCGATGAGGCTGAGTCTGCGGGCGCGGATCACCGTAATGTTCCTCGGCACCGCCCTGGGCGTGGGGTTGGCGCTGATCGGGCTGGTGTATACGTATTTGAAGCTCACGCCGGTGCCTTTAATGGCCCAGATCCCAACGCCGGATGAGGGGCTGGTCTCGACGGGGCGGTGCCGATCGCCGATGAGGTTCTGCGGCGTGTGCTGGTGGCCTCCCTGACTGTGTTGGCGCTACTCACCGCAGTCGCGGGGGTAATCGGTTGGTTCGTGGCGGGACTCGTGATTAAGCCGCTGCGGGATTTTGCGGACGACGCCGCGACCGTCACCCGGGGTGATCTCACCGCCCGCATCGGTCACCAAGGCCCCGATGATGAGGTGGGCGAGTTGGCGGACACGCTGAACGCGATGCTCGACGAACTGGCGGGAGCCCTCGAGAGACAGCGCCGCTTCGCGTCGAACGCTTCCCAGGAGCTGAAGACGCCGATCGCGACGATCCAGACGATGGCTGATGTGGCCTTGGCCAGCGGCGATGAGCAGGTTCTGCGGGACACCTTGGTCCGGATGCGTGAGGTCAACGCGCGGGCCGCCTAGACAGTGGCTCCATTGCTGCACCTGGCGAATGTGGACGTCCGGGATCGCCAGGAGTTGGATCTGGTCGGCGCGCTGTGTCGCGGCATCGCACGCAGGAACAGCGTAACGTCGGCTACATGACAATCAATAATGTAACTGTTCTCGGCGCTGGTGTCTTGGGTGCCCAAATCGCTTTCGTTTCCGCATTCGCAGGAAAAAAAGTCGTCTCTTATGACATCAACGAAGAGGCGCTCGCCGCAGGAAAGAAGCGCTTCGAAGCTATTAGCCACCAGATGAAGCAAGAGCTGGACTCTGCCAATGACGACACCATCGCCGCAGCCTACGCGAATCTCACCCAAACCGCTGAACTGAAAGAAGCGGTTTCAGGAGCCGACCTCATCATCGAGGCGGTCCCGGAAAATCTGGACCTCAAACGCCAAGTCTGGTCACAGGTCGGCGAGCTAGCCGACGACAACACCATGTTCGCCACGAATACGTCCACGCTCATGCCCAGCAAGTTCGCTGATGCCTCGGGTGCACCCGAGCGCTTCCTGGCTATCCATTTTGCCAACCACATCTGGATTCAGAACACTGCGGAAATTATGCCGCACGAAGGCACAGACCCGAAGTTCATTGACCAGGCCGTGAAGTTTGCAGAAGAGATCAACATGGTGCCTGTGCCACTCAAACGCGAGCAGCCCGGGTACGTACTAAACACTCTGCTGGTGCCACTTTTGAGTGCAGGAATGTACCTGCTGCATCATGAGATAGCCGAGCCCGCTGACATCGACCGAGATTGGCGCAACTCCACGGGTTCCCCTCGTGGCCCTGTCGAGATCATGGATCTGGTTGGACTGCGCACGTTAGTGGCCGTTATCGAGTCGGATGAGCAGGCGCCGCAGTGGAAGAAGACCTTCGTGGACGAAACCATCAAGCCGATGATCGCGGCAGGTAAAACCGGCAAAGAGTCCGGTGCTGGCTTTTACACTTACGACGCCAACGGCAACATCGTGCGCTGAATACGAAGCCAACAAAACGACAATATCGGCGTGAACGGGAACGATACGCCGCAATCATCAACCAGGTCGTAGCGTGGAATGCTAGGCGCCGATATCGGTGTCTAGCCTCGTAAAAACCTCGTCAATCAGCTCGATGAGTATCTCCAACCTTTATGCCCCGCCAGTGTCCATTCTCGTTCGCTCCCGACCCCCTACGTCCCCGCCGCGACCATGCTCTAGCCTCATCTCCCCTGCCCCTGCCATGTGGGCCGCACAGTGCAACCATCCTTATTCATATGCCCCTTGTGCTGGTCCGAGATTTCGCAAGTACCGACGAACACGTAGCTTAACTGAGTGCCCGCAACCTACCCCCACGCCGAGAAACCGACCTCCTGCACACCGCAGGCGGTGTCGAATTTCGGGAGTCAGAAGGGGCGCGAAGCGTCGTTGTTTGTTTCCCCCGTTGCGACCGCTCCTAGGCTTTCTGGCACCTCCGCCCACGCCCCCAAACCTCACAGCACAGCGTGACGCAGCCACCAGTCCCATGTGCTGGCAGATTTCCATCAACACTCTATTGACGCAGTGGTAGAATAAACTCCGAAACACTCAGAGAATTCTCCTTGTCTTTCCATGCAACGATCACTGGGCGCAAAAGCAACCACAATTTCCCCTTGGATAATGTCGCTGCCTGGAGACGGTAGGTATTTTGTCCGGACATCTATGCCGGTCGCCATACCCGATGCTTCATAGGATCCACGATCACAACGAACAGCCGTATCTCGCACAGCGAACTCGCTCTTCGCCAGGACGTCTAGTTTCATATGGTTTGAAGTCACTAATAACGGCGGTCACTAGCCATCGCCGTTAATAGCGGATGACTAACACCAGAGCTCGCGTAACGCGGCTCTGATATTCGTGCCCAATATGGGTGAGCAAATCAGGTCGACCCTAAGCAAGCCTTACGCGCTATCTGGTGTAAGTCATTTCAAAGACATGGCTCCGGTGACAGCCGAGCAGGTCACCGTGGCCGCCTCCCCCACCCTTGTGCGCCAGGCGGTGGAGAACATGGTGGGCAACGGGCTCACCCACGGCGAGGATCCTTCCCTCGCGGTCGCACAGGTGGACCGGAACGCGGAGATCACCGTGGAGTCCGACGGGCCTAAGCTGGACGCGGCGGAGGTCCACACGTGGGTGGAGCCCTTCGCCCGGGCGCAGCGGACCGTGGGCGGCGGTCAAGGCCTGGGGCTGGCGATCGTCGATGCAATTGCGAAAGCCCACGGCGGTTCGGTGGAACTGACTCCGCAGGCTGAAGGTGGGCTCGCCGTGACGCTGCGCCTGCCTGCTTAATAGAACAGCGCAGCTTTCGGGCGCTCTCTTAGGCTTCGAGCACGTAACGCAGGATCTCTACGACCTGGTCGGTGGTGGTGCACCACGCCTGCGCGGCGGCGTCGACTTCCTTGAGTGGGTGGACGATGTCCTCACCGTGGAGGGTGACATAAGGCTTGTCCAGTGCCGCGCAGTAGCCCGCGTCGAAAGCAGCGTTCCACTGCTTGTACTGGTCCCCGAAGCGGACGACGACCATATCGGCTTTCTCGATCAGGGTTCGGGTGCGGATGGAATTCACCTTCGAGGACTGGTGATCCCGCCAAAAGCCCGCGGGCGCCTCGCCGAGGTGGTCGCCGGCGGCGTCGCTGGCAGGGTGGTCGGTCACCGGCGCGGTGAATACGACGTCGAGCCCGGCAGCCTCCGCGCCGCGCTGGATCTCTTCGCGCCAGTCGGTGTGAATCTCGCCGGACAGGTACACGTTGAAGCTCAAGGCCTCTTCTCCTTACGGTTTTTGACGTTGACCTTGAAGTCAACGCGTTTATAGGGAGCATTAATCCCCAATTGGATAGCTCTCGTCGCGCCGGAGAACGATGGCGTTGCCTTCCGTTCCTCGGCGACGGGCAAGCCCTCCGGCGCGACCCAGTAGTGCCGATGCTAGGCAGTTGCGAGGGGCGGTACGTCAGCCTCCCCTAGACGTTGAACTTGAATCCACGACGTGTCGTTGGAAAGCCACCTTCTCATTCGTGAATAGCAGCTAGAAACCACCACACCCCGCTATGTTGGACAAACATCGAGTGCGCACCAGGTAGCCTTCGCCCCGCTCCTCGTGCAGCAGCGTCCTTTAACAAGACATACATGGGGCTCGCCCCACATGCGGTTAATTCAGGCTTCCGGTGTCGCCCAAGCGAACCATTGATACTTAACCGAACGGTCCGTGCGAAACGCTCGGCCGTAAATAGGATTTATACCGCGCAAAGGCGGGCGCGAATGCATCAAACATCCTGTCGGCCACCCCCGCGTTCTACCACTCCGTCCACCTGCCGATGCACGATACCTGGACGCCGATGTGGGTGTACCCGCTTGGCGCGTAACATCGGCGACATGCGCATTTTCACCGTGGGCCACTCCAACCTCGAGTTCGAGGACTTCGTTGAAATGATCAAGGCTGCCGGTGTGACATCCATCGTGGATGTACGCAAGCTGCCCGGGTCCAGAAAGTACCCGTGGTTCAACGACGACCACCTTGCCGAACACCTTCCCACATGTGGCATCACTTACAGCAGAAGCGAGGGCCTCACCGGGCGACGCAACGTGTCCCACTCGGTACCGTTTGAGGTTAACGGTAACTGGCGTAACCGCAGCTTCCACAATTACGCCGACCATGCTCTGGGAGGAGAGTTCTCGGACGCGATCTCGCAGCTACGAGCGAACGCCGCCGAAACCCCCACCGCGATCATGTGCTCCGAGGCGGTGTGGTGGCGCTGCCACCGGCGTATCATCGCCGACCATCTCATCGCCCACGGTGACGAGGTTGGCCACATTATGGGCCTGGGTGCAGCCGGGGCGAAGGTGAGCGAAGCAACGCTCAACGACGGCGCAGTCATCGGCAACGATCTCCTCGTGCGCTACCCCGAACGGGGCTAGCGCGTCCACCAGAGGCCAGGGGTGCGGAAACTCGGACTGCGGCTCAGTCAGCCACGGCATCCTCCTCGACCTGACCTCAGGCGCGACCTACGCCTTGTATTGATGGAGCGCCCGGTAGCTTATGAGCAGCAGCATCGGAGGCACATCAGCGGATAGCACGCTCAAACGAGCTTTAGGTTAGGAAAACTGAACCGCGCAATCTAAGAAGACCACCGGGGACCCCGGTAGTGCCCCAAAGCGTCGAATTGAAAAACGTGCCACCGACTTGCCACGACCCTAGATGTCGAGCTTGAAGTCCACGGTATCTCGTTGCAAAGTTACCTTCTCGTTAACACCATCAAAAGGAGTGTTATCCAATGAAAGCGTTCGGATTCTTAAGCTTCGGGCATTACGCCTTCGATGGCCAGCACGGGCCATCTGCGGAAAAGATCGCCACGACTCATCTGGAGATCGCCCAGGCTGCGGACGAAATCGGCGTGAACAACGCGTCCTTCCGTGTCCACCACTTCGTGCCGCAGGCCTCCGCCCCGATGCCGCTGCTGGGCGCTGTCGCGGCCACCACCAAACACATCGAGGTAGGCACCGGTGTCATCGACATGCGCTACGAAAACCCGCTTTACCTCGCCGAAGAGGCCGCGTCGCTGTACCAAATTTCCGGTGGCCGCGTGGCCCTGGGCGTCTCGCGCGGCGCCCCCGAGGTGGCTGACCGCGGCTGGGAAGCCTTCGGCTACAAGGGCGAAGCGCCCAACGGCGTGGACGTGGCACGAGCCCACCTCGAGGCGTTCATGGCTGCAGTGGACGGCAACGGATTCGCCACCGCCGCACCGCTGGACCGGCAGTACCCCAACATGTTCCAACCCGGCTCCGCCCTGCCGGTCTTCCCCATGGTGCCCGAGCTGCGTAAGCACATTTTCTACGGCTCCGGCACCCACGCTTCTGCCGAGCAAACCGCCAAGGACGGGCTCAACCTGATGTCCTCCACCCTGGTCTCCGAGACCACCGCCGAGACCCTGGGCGAAATCCAGGCGGATCAGATCAGCCGCTACCGCGCCGCGTGGAAGAAGGCGGGCCACGATTGGACGCCGCGCGTGTCGGTGTCCCGCTCCGTCTTCCCCATCGTCGACGGCGTGGACATGCAGTTGTTCGGCATGCAGGCCTCCGGCTCCGATCAGGTGGGCATGCTTCCCGACGTCGGCGCCTCCACCTTCGGCCGCACCTACGCCGCCGAGCCGGACAAGCTCATTGAGCAACTCAAAGCCGACGCCGCCGTCATGTCCGCCGACACCCTACTCATCACCATCCCCACCGGAATGGGCGTGGACGTCAACGTGAAGATCTTGGACAACTTCGCCACGCATGTCGCCCCCGCGTTGGGTTGGCAGCCGAATCACGAAGGCCCAGTTACCGGCTATCCCATCGACTAATTCCTGCAGGTCGCAAGCTCTTCGCTTCAATGTCAGTTCAGTGCGTGTTGAATAGTTCAGTATTTACTGTATAGTTCAGCATATGCTGACTATTGCTTCACGCCTCGACGTCATGAACCGGCTCGGCCGGGCCATGGCGGATCCGACGCGCTCCAGAATCCTGATCACCCTACTCGACGGCCCGAGCTACCCGGCCGTACTTTCGCGCGACCTGGACCTGACCCGCTCGAACGTCTCGAACCACCTGACCTGCTTGCGTGACTGCGGCATCGTCGTCGCCGAGCCGGAGGGCCGCAAGACACGCTACGAAATCGCCGATCCGCACCTCGCGACAGCGCTCAACGCGCTAGTGAACGCGACGTTGGCTGTCGACGAAAACGCCCCGTGCATCGACCCTGAGTGCTCGGTGCCCGGCTGCGACGGAACAGGAGCGGACGCATGAGTTCAGCATGTGGATGCGAACACGAACCAGCCATGGAGATCGAAGATCTCGGTCGGCCATGGTGGAAGGACGCCGAGTTGCTACTGCCGATCTTCTCCGGCGTAGCCCTCGGTATAGGCCTGGCGCTGGACTGGTCCGGGCTAGAGACACCCGCGACAGTACTGTTCTGGGTCGGCCTGCTGTTGGGCGCTTACACGTTCGCACCCGGCGCGATCCGGAACCTTGTCACGAAGCGCAAGCTCGGCATTGGTTTGCTGATGACGATCAGCGCGGTCGGCGCGGTGATCCTCGGTTATGTCGGGGAGGCCGCGGCGCTAGCGTTCCTGTACTCGATCGCCGAGGCACTAGAAGACAAGGCGATGGACCGGGCCCAGGGCGGACTGCGAGCACTGTTGAAATTGGTACCGCAGACCGCGACGGTGCTGCGCGACGGTACGGCGGTTGAGGTCACAGCGAAGGACCTCGTGGCTGGCGAGCTGATGCTCGTGCGCCCCGGAGAGCGGATCGCCACGGACGGCATCATTCGGTCCGGACGCTCCAGCCTTGACACCTCAGCGATCACCGGAGAATCCATTCCGGAGGAGGTTGCGCCCGGCGACGAGGTACCAGCGGGAGCGATCAACTCCGCCGGCGTGCTGGAGGTCGAGACGACCGCAGCTGGAACGGACAACTCGCTGACCACACTCGTGGACCTGGTCGAGCAGGCGCAGGCGGAAAAGGGCGACCGCGCCCGGATCGCTGACCGGATTGCCCAACCCCTAGTGCCCGGGGTGATGATCCTGGCGGTGCTTGTCGGCGTGATCGGCTCGCTGCTGGGCGACCCCGAGACGTGGATCACCCGCGCGTTGGTGGTCCTGGTCGCAGCGTCGCCGTGCGCGCTGGCAATCTCCGTGCCGCTGACTGTCGTGGCCGCGATTGGCGCGGCCAGCCAATTCGGCGTGGTCATCAAGTCCGGCGCGGCGTTCGAGCGGCTCGGTGGAATCCGTCACCTGGCGGTGGACAAGACCGGAACCCTTACCCGCAACCAGCCCGAGGTTACCGACGTGGTCCCGGCAGACGGATTCGATCGGGCGCAGGTGCTTGCCTTCGCGGCGGCAGTTGAGCAGCTATCGACGCACCCCCTCGCTGCGGCGATCGCGGCAGCGGTGCCCGAAGCGCCCGCCGCCCAGGACATCAGCGAGGAAGCCGGACATGGCATCGGCGGCACTGTCGAAGGTCGACGGGTGCTGGTGGGAAGCCCCCGGTGGATCGGCGCCGGGCCACTGAAAGCGGACGTTGAGCGCATGGAGTCCGAGGGCCAGACCTGCATCCTTGTCACCGTCGATGACGCTCTCGCAGGGGCGATCGGAGTCCGCGACGAGTTGCGGCCCGAGGTGCCCGAAGCCGTGCAGGCCCTGCACGCCAACGACGTGGAAGTAAGCATGCTCACCGGCGACAACACCCGCACCGCCCGGGCGCTGGCTGAAATTGCCGGAATCGACGACGTGCGCGCCGAGCTGCGCCCGAAGGACAAGGCAAACATCGTCGCCGAATTCTCCTCCAAGACACCGACGGCGATGATCGGCGACGGCATCAACGACGCGCCGGCATTGGCGGGCGCGACGGTGGGCATAGCGATGGGAGCGACCGGTTCTGACGCCGCGATCGAGTCCGCTGACGTCGCCTTCACCGGCCACGACCTCCGACTGATCCCGCAGGCGCTGCAGCACGCCCGCCGAGGCAGCAGGATTATTAACCAGAACATCGTGCTGTCTCTGGCCATCATCATCGTGTTGATGCCGCTGGCGATCAGCGGCGTGCTGGGCCTGGCCACCGTCGTGTTGATTCACGAGGTCGCCGAGGTCATCGTGATTTTGAACGGCCTGCGGGCTGCGCGAGCGAAGCGCTGAGGCACACCTTCGCCCAGCGCGCTGGCTCTCCAGCGCAGATCGTGGAAGGATCGAACTTCCTCAGGGACCAAGTGTCACTGCGAAACTCTTTTCGCCCCGCAACTTGAATAGTTCAGCGACCTTGATACCACGGACATCCATTCGGAGTGCTGCGTCGGCGAACGAACGGACCGCGCTTCAACCTACCCCCCAATAACGCGAAGCGTCATTAACGCCCGGCGTTAGACGTTGAACTTGAAGTCCACGACGTCGCCGTCCACCATGACGTACTCCTTGCCCTCCTGGCGGACCTTACCTGCCGCGCGAGCCTCAGCCATGGAACCCAGCGCGTCGAGGTCTTCGAAGCTGACGATCTCGGCCTTAATGAAGCCGCGCTCGAAGTCGGAGTGGATCACGCCGGCGGCCTTCGGTGCGGTATCGCCCTGGTGGATCGTCCAGGCGCGGGCCTCCTTCGGGCCAGCGGTCAGGTAGGTCTGCAGGCCGAGGGTCTCAAAACCAGCCTTGGCAAGG
>JBHWRM010000125.1:0-6498 GCA_043426695.1 Corynebacterium sp.
CTGTGGCGGCCAGCCGGGCGGCCCACACCCCGCCAGGCAGCCCAATAACGGTGGGGCTTTCGGCGGCCAAGGGGTTGACGTCCCAAATCAAGGAACCCAACCCACCGACCCCGAGGAAGCCCTACGCAGGCAGCAAGACGAAATCATGGACGACCTCGCCACCGGGGAGGCCGGAAAGCGCGAAACGCGACCCGCCCTGGAGATCGCGGGTGAGCTCATCGAGAACATCCTCGGCGGCGAGCGCACGCGCTAGGAAAACGTACAGGAAAATACACAGTGAACTGCCACCGACAAGCCCCGGCCGAATGGGTAAAGTGGCAGCCGAAGAAGAACAAAAACCCTAGAAACCGAGAAGCGAAGGAACAAGCACAATGTCCCAGCCAAACATGAACGACATCATGGCCCAGGCCCAGCGCATGCAGAAGCAGCTGCAGGAAGCACAGGCGGAAATCGTCGCGTCCTCCATCGTCGGTGAGGCCGGCAACGGCAAGGTCACCCTCGTGCTCTCCGGCGGCGGCGAGGTTCAGGACCTGAAGATCGACCCGGAGGTCGTGGACCCGGAGGACGTCGAAACCCTCCAGGACCTCATCATCGGCGCTTTCCAGGACGCTAACCAGAAGCTGCAGGACCTCGCCCAGGAGAAGATGGGCCCGCTGGCTGACCTCGGTGGCGGCGGACTGCCTTTCTAAACACTTCGAGCCCGCGCGCCCGGTGGGGGCGGGGTGCGCGGGGCACGCATTACGGCTAAGCGCCACTGAAGAAACGGGGAAAGTTCACTTTGTTTGAAGGTCCGCTTCAGGACGTCATCGACGAGTTCGCCAGCCTCCCAGGCATCGGGCCGAAAAGCGCGCAGCGCATCGCCCTCCACCTGCTGGAAACCGCGACCGGCGAGGACATCGAACGTTTCCAAGCCGCGCTGGGGAATCTGCACTCCGGCGTGGCGTTTTGCCGTATCTGCCACAACATCTCTCAGGAGGACGTCTGCCGCATCTGCGCGGATTCCTCCAGGGACGCCAGCCTGGTGTGCGTGGTTGAGGAGCCGAAGGACATTCAGGTCATCGAGCGCACGGGTGAGTATCGGGGCAGGTACCACGTGCTCGGTGGGGCGTTGGACCCGCTGAATGGCGTGGGGCCGGGGGAGCTGAACGTGACCGCGCTCGTGCAGCGGATCGGTGGGGTGCTGCCGGATGTGGCGGTGAGTGCACCGCACGCCTCGGCCGGTGGGCCGGTGCAGGGGTCGCTGATGGACGGCGGCTCTGGTGCTGGAGCTGGTGAAGGCAGTGGGAACGGAAGCGGTGCCGACGAGGTCGAGTACCGCGAGGCCCCGGAGATCACCGAGGTCATCATCGCGACGGACCCGAATACCGAAGGTGAGGCGACGGCCTCCTACTTGGGGCGTTTGCTGAAGGAGTTCCCGGGGCTGACGGTCTCGCGCCTGGCCAGCGGGATCCCCATGGGTGGGGATTTGGAGTTCGTCGACGAGCTCACGCTGTCCCGCGCATTCGCGGGCCGTACCCAGCTGAAGCTCTAGCCGCTTGGGCCCTAGCGCACCCGGCCCCTAGCTCACCCCACCCGCCCCGTCTTGGCCCGTCCGGCCCCAACCCACCCCCCATTACGTTTTGCAGAGTTTGATGTCGTTTTTGGGTCGATTTCCGGCATCAAACTCTGCAAAATTCACGAATAGGGGGCGGGGCGCAGGGTGAACGCACGAAAAAGGGGGCTCAGGGAGCTAGAGAAGGACGTGCGAAAAGAACACGCGAAGAAGAGGCTCCCTAACTCAGTTCGTCGGCGATCGCTCCAGCCACCTCGCGCAGCCCAGCCGCGACCTCCTCGGCCACCTAGCGCAGCCCGGCCGCGATCGCCCCGGCCACCTCGCGTGCGAAAGGCTGCACACCCATGATCGTGCCGGACCCGGGTCCCGTCGCCTCCCCGAGTCCTACCAGGTGAAACCCGGCCACGGCAGAGCGCAACCGCCCCTCATCTGTCGTCCGCACCAGCTCGCGGAACGGCCGCACCGCCGGGCGGAAACCCGTGCACCACACGAGCTCGTCGAAGCCCGCCTCCGTCAGCTCGTCCAGGGAATCGAACATCGGCGTCGCCCGCAGCGCACCCGAGTCCCGGGCCTCCAAAACCTTCGGCAGCATCACGATCTCCCCGAGATTGCGATCGCCACCGGGGTCGTCCTCACCAGCGAGAACGGCCTGCGCGCGGGCACGATTGCGCTGGAACAGGACGCGCCCGTCGACGTCGTCGGGCATCCACCGTGGCTCGTGGCGGGTGAACCAGGTGACCTCCGCGACGTCCGTAAGCTCCGCCGCGATCTGCGCCCCCGAGTTCGCTGCGCCGACCACCGCGACCTTCTTGCCACGGAACTCTTCCGGCCCCGGGTAGGTCGCGGAATGCGTCTGCCGCCCGCGGAAGGTGCCGGGCAGGAAGGGGACGAACGGCGCCGCCCACGTCCCCGTCGCCGCGACGACGGTGCGCGCCCGGAACTCGCCCTCGCTGGTGTCGAGGACGAAGCCGTCTGCGGTGTCTGCGTTCACTTTCAGGACGTCAACGGGGCGCCGAATGTCGAAGCCATAACGTTGCTCATATGCGGTGAAATAGTCGATGACGTGCTGGGCGTCCGGGAAGTCCCCGGGCCCGTGGTAGCTCGGCATGGGCATGCCCGACATGTTGGAGAAACCCGGGGTGGAGAACAGCGTCATGGAGGGCCACACGTGCCGCCACGCCGCGCCAGGGCCGGGCTGGTTGTCCAGGATCACGGGGGTGATCCCGCGCCTTTGCAGGTAGAACGCGGTGGAGAGTCCGGCCTGGCCGGCGCCGACAATGATGCAATCGTGGATATGGGCGACCATGTGCATCGAATATACCGAGTGCGCGCGGGGCGCACGGGGGTAGGTGCGCACCAAGGGGTTGGTGCACGAAGGGGTGCGCGGGTGCTCACACGCCCTCGCGAGCTTGATGCGTTTTGCTCTCCACTCCGCGCTCCCCGCTCCCTAACGCGTTTAGCTCTCCCATTGTGCGTTTTGCAGAGTTTGATGTCGCTTTTGGACTGATTTCCGGCATCGAACTCTGCAAAACGCATAAACGGGAGGGGCGCGGTAGCCCGCTGCCGGGAGCAGGGGCCCGGCCACCCGCTCAAAAGTTATTAATTAAAAATAAAAAGCGACTTCACCTCGAAGAAACTCCCAGGAAATCCGCCACCAGTAATTTTCACCGTGGCCTTTCAAGTGATTAGTGCAAGAGGAGTTCTCTGACAATGCAAGAAAAGAAGCCCATCCGGGCGACGCTGCTCGCAATGGCTGCAGTAACGACCCTGACCACCACTATTGGTACCGCCAATGCAGCCCCGGGCCTGGTCGGCTCCAGCGACCTCGGATCGAGCCTCCCAGGCTCCAGCGACCTGAGCTCCATCGCCCCAGGTTCCAGCATCCCCGGCTCCAGCGACCTGGGCGAAACCGGCCTCTACGAGGGCTCCGTCGAGGCCGCAGAGAACGACGCCGAGGACCAGTCCACCATCACCGGGCACGTCTTCGATGATGCGAACAAGAACTCCATCTACGACGACAACGAAAAGGGCATCGAGGGCGTCAAGGTCACCAACGGCCGCGACGTGACCACCACCGACGCCAAGGGCCGCTACACCCTCCCGGTCTACGAGGACATGAACGTCTCCGCCACCCAGCCCGCCGGCTGGCAGGTCCCCGTCGACGCGGACAACTTCGCCCAGTTCAGCTACGTCCACAAGCCGGCCGGCTCCCCGAAGTACCTGAAGTTCGGCGGCCTGAAGCCCACCGGCGCCGTCCCGGAGTACGTGAACTTCCCGATGGCGAAGTCCCAGGCCACCGCCAAGGACGACCAGAACTGCGTCGTCGCCTCGGACACCCAGACCTACGACAAGGAGGAGGTCGAGTACGCCCGCAAGGGTGCGCCCGCCGACCTGACCCAGCGCAATGACTATGACGGCTGCGGCATCATGCTGCTCGGCGACAACGTCGGCGACGACCTCAGCCTCAACCCCGACCTGCGCAGCCTGTACAAGGACGCCAACGGTCCGGTCCGCGCCCTCCCAGGCAACCACGACCAGGACTTCGACGTCGACTCCGACAAGGACGCCACCGACACCTACCGCGCCCAGTTTGGTGCCCCCTACTACTCCTACGAGGTCGGCAACACGCACTTCATCGCCCTTGACAACATTGAATACAAGGGCCAGAAGCCGGGCGGCGGCAACGGCGGCTACTACGAGAAGGTCGGCGAGCAGCAGCTCGAGTGGCTGAAGAACGACCTCGCGGACGTCCCGAAGGACAAGCACGTCGTCGTCTATGCCCACGCGCCGATCGTGAACTACAAGGAAGTCATCACCGACGACGCGAAGGCCCTGTACGAGGTTCTCGACGGCTACACCAACGCGGTCACCGTCGGCGGCCACACCCACACGCTGGAGCACCTGCGCGCCGGTGACAAGCGCAAGGAGTGGGCTGCCGAGGGCATCGAGTCCCTGCCGATCGAGCAGGTCGTGGCTGGTGCGGTGTCCGGTGACTGGTACTCCGGCGGGCTCACCGATAACGGTGTCCCGCACGCGTACACCCAGGACGCAGCCGAGCCGGGCGTGTACACCCTGACCTTCTCCGGTTCCGGTGACGCGGTGACCCGCGGCGGCTTCTACACCGTGCGCAACGAGGACCGCGATCATCAGCAGCTGATCGGCGTGAACAGCCCCGCGTGGCGCGACTGGGCTGCCAAGGCTCAGGAGTGGCAGGACGCCAAGAAGGCCGGCCCGGAGCCAGAGAAGATCGACCCGCTGGCGGTGAGCAAGGACGATCCGCGCGACGGGAAATCCTACCTGACCAGCAGCGTTTTCGGTGGTTCGAGTGCCTCCACCGTGGAGATGACGATCACCGGTGAGGACGGCGAGGCGCGCACCCTCGACGTTGAGCACACCCAGCCGCACCAGGGCGAGGCGCTGAACGAGGGTTGGGAGTTCACAGACCCGATCTCCGCGACGCACAACCTGTCCACCAGCGGCAATGTGGCGAAGGCGAGCCCGCACCTGTGGCGCGCGGCGCTGCCGAAGGACCTGGCTCCGGGCAGCTACGAGGCCGAGGTCAAGGCCGTGGATAACTTCGGGGAGACCAACATCCAGAAGGTGACCTTCACGGTCCGCTAGGGGGTGGGGCCGGGCTCTCGGCCGGGCCTCGGGCCTTAACGCGTTTTGCTCTCCCGTAGTGCGTTTTGCAGAGTTTGATGCCGGAAATCGGCCCAAAAGCGGCATTAAACTCTGCAAAACACACGAAGGGGGCGGGGTCGCGCGGGGCGGAGCAGGTCGCGCGGGGCGGAGCAGGCCGCGCGGGGCTTAGGGGGGTAGCGCAGGGCTAAGGCTTAGCGGGGGCTAAGGGTTGGCCAGGGGCCCAGGGTTAGCCCAGGCGCTCCTTGCGCAGCTGCTCCACCTCAGCGGCGAGCTGTGCCGCGAATTCACGGCCGTCGGGGCTCCCAGCGCCAGCGCCATCACCAGCGCCCGCGCCGTGGCCCACACCAGCACCGTTCCCAGTGCCTGCACTGCTGCCAGTCCCAGCGTCACCAGCCGGCACGCCCTCGAACTCCGCGATGCTGCCCGCACCCAGCTCCGGCAGCTCAGCCACGGTCGTCCCGAGCGCACGCGCAAGCAGCACGTCCGCGAGCTGCGGATTCCGCGCCAGCGCCGGCCCGTGCATGTACGTCGCGATCACAGAACCCTGCACCGCGCCCTCATAGCTTTGCTGTTCCTCGCTGTTCTTTACGACGACGTCAGCAGCCTCAACGCCGTGCGCGTCCGTGTTTCCGACCATCCCGCCGCGGGCCCGCAGGAGGCCCAGCGGGCGGGCATCGGGACCAAGAATCGTTGCACCCATGTGGTTGGCGAAGCCGGTGAGCGGCTCGGTCAGTTCGCTCAGGTCAGCCGCCAACGACTGGGCACCTGCCCCGTCGCCAGCATTCGCGCCGTCAGCGCTGGCACCCACACCAGCCCCCGCACCGCGGTAAGGCTCCGAGTGCAGTTCGCCGATCATGCGCTTGCCCAGCTGGGACGTCGTCGCATCCAGCAACCCGAGACCGTCCGCAAGCTTCCCACCAGCGTGGAAGGACTCGCCGAGCACCTGCAGGCCCGCACAAATCGCGAGCACTGGCCGCCCCGCGGCAGCAGCGCGCACCAGACCACCGTCGGCGCGCAGGTGCTCCGCGGCCAGCAGCTGGGCGACGTCCTCCCCGCCACCCAGGGTGTAGACGTCCAGCGTCTCCGGGACAGCCTCCCCGTAACGGATAGTGTGGATCTCGGCGGTGATGCCGCGCAGGCGGGCGCGCTGCCGCAGCACGAGCGCGTTGCCGTCGTCGCCGTAGGTGCCGAGCACGTCGGGCAGCACCAGACCAATGTTGAGCTCTGCCATTATCGTGCGTCCTCCTCGGTCGCGGTGGTTGTCGCCTCGCCGGTGGTACTGGTGGCGTCCGTGCCGTCAGCCT
>JBHWRM010000126.1:0-26435 GCA_043426695.1 Corynebacterium sp.
CCGAACGTGGTGTGGTGGAAACGGATCTACGCCCACGAGGGCGCGCGGGTGGCCTACACCCCGCACAACTCCTACGTCCCAGACTTTGTCGTCTTTGACAAAGACGGCACCCACTGGATCGTAGAGGCCAAGGAGAACCGCGGCCGCGACGACGAGCGCGTCCAAGCCAAGCGTGCAGCCGCCGAGCGCGTGGTACGCCAGCTCGTTGGCATGCCGGAGTACGAGGACCAAACCTGGGGCTACCTCATCGCCTACGAGGACGACATTGCCTCTTCCGACTCGTGGGCCGATCTGCTTGCCGGTTCGGTAACGGAGCAGATGCCGAGACTCTACTAAACCATGTAAACGAAGAAGCAGAGACTTGGCGGTGCGCCCTCTTGTGGCGGCCAGGAAGGGAAGCTATTGGGCGGGCTAGATGTAAAGATTTGTTGGTGGTGCGGTACTAACCCCGCTTCATCACGCGAGCACCGAATTAAACGTTCACGTTTGGAAGCGGAGACTTCCAGCGGAGGGCCCTTGACGTACTTCGCCGTAGGATTTCGACCAACTACTCTCCGTAGTACAGACGCGCAGGCAGTGAAGTTCGGAAAGACACTGTGCCAGCGTTGCAACTCAACGAGGTCGCAACCCTTCGACGCAGCCTACGACCATTTTGTGGGCTGGGCTAAAGCTAACCGTGAACGTCTTCGAACTGCCACGCACATAGACTGGTCTGAAGTTTTCGCAGAAACGAACTACGATAACCGACACCTTGCGCGTTATTACGTAAAAAACATGTGCTGCCGAATCGTTGACGGTGGTTCAGACGTGCCGAAACAGTTAGTTACATTCCTCGATGACTTAGATGCAGAATCCCCGCTCGGTGTCATCATTTACCGAGACTACGGACCCGATGAAATAACAAGTGACGGCGTTCTTTCTGACCCTTTCGCCAGCAGAACTAGCCAAGCAAGTGGAGATTTACTCGAAAACACCAATGAACCCAAGGCGTTCTTTACGCTCATCGAAGACGGTTTTATCGGGTCTTTGGTAGGATACTACGCGCCGCCCTACCGCCCGGCGTCCCAAGAAAACATTTCTCGTGGCACTCGGTCGCCAATCTACGAGGCGAAACGAGAGCTCATGTGGGCAGCACCACTATTCCGCGACAAGTGGTTTTTGGAACATCATATTCAGGAAAAACAAAGACTGGGTCGTGCTTTTTCTGAGGAAGAGGCCCAGGGAATTGCCGATTTCTTCAACTCAATTCCTCCATTTATCCCATTTGCTGTCGACAACCCACCATCCGCTGTTGACCCACTTGAACGATTCATTGCACAAGTGAACTTCAACCCAGCTATCCAGCCTGATGCAGGTGAGGTTGGGGCCACTCTTGATTCGCCAGGAGTCACATCCCGTCTGAAACGGTTTTCTCCCCGCCGAGGGCTCCTCCTGCTCGTTCAGAAGGTGCGGAAAGTGCTTATGCGACTCTGACTACGGGGACGAGCTTCCATCCACCGGCACGCTTACTCCGAGCTCGTACGGGAGATCAAACACGTCAGACCGAACCTCGACGGTAGTTCGACCGTGGTCGGGTAAGTGCCGTTCAAAGTTGATGACGAAGTACCACCTGTTCCGCGAATGGCGAACCACGCGTCCAGCAGCCCGCAAATGTATCCTGCCTGGAAGAACGAGACGAGTCCTTCAATATTAGATTGACCACTTTCCGCAAGTGCGATCCAGGCCGCAAAGAACCCAACCAGTGGGGCACAGATCGCACTGGTTGTTAACAAGTAACCGACTCAGATGAAAATGTCGGGGTTTCTACCCACTACTCTGGTCGTCACCTGTCGTGTAACCGGAGGCGAAACTCAGTGTAACCGGAGTGGACCCGCGGACCTGCTATAACTGGTCAGGAAGTTTCGTAAAAGCCCCGTTATCCAGCCCATCGGCCGCAACTCGGCTGCAGCATTGCCGGCAGCGTGTCGGCGACGACAACCACACGCCCCTGCGCGCACCGCCATCCAATAAAAATATCCCCTTTTAATCAGATAAACATTTGCCGACAAAGCTTTTTGAGGGGCGTAGCGTCGAAGCTATGAGGTACCAAAAAGTTGCACTATCCATCGCCCTCTCCTGCACCTTGGCGGGAACGCTGAGCGCGTGCAGCGATGATGGCACCGACGCCGCCGACGCGAGCTCGCCGGCCACCGTGACTCAGACGGTGAAGGAGTCGAAGCCCTCGGAGTCCAAGGACACGCCGAAACCAGAGCCGACGAGGAAGTCCCCGGCGCAGGAGAGTGAGCCGGGCAAGAAGCCAGGGAAGCAGTGCGGAGACCTCCCTGCGGAGGAGGCGCTGCGAGAAAATGTGGGCAAGCTCGCCTCCCCAAAGGGCACCGACTGGACGTGGAACACCAAGTATGCTGGCACGGACCTCTACGATCCTTGCGCTGAACTCTCCCCCATCGTGCTGACGATCAACGGCGCAACTGGCTCCAGCCCGTACCACATCATGCTCTTCCACAAGGGCGAGTACCTGGGCACGGCTACCGCCGAACCGCAGGGCTTCTCCCCCGACGTCAAACAGGTCGACGGGAAGACCCTGGCGGTGACCTACTTCTACACCAAGCCCGGCGAGGCTAACGCTGAACGCTCGGGCGAAGCCCACGCCACCTTCACCTGGGATCCGACACAGGAGAAGGTCGTCATGGACGGCGAACTACCTCCGAAGGACTAGTTGCCGTCGTGACCGGAGAGCAGGTTCAGAAAATCCGGAACATCCGCTGACACGTCGTTGCCGGAGCTGCGCTTGACCTGAGAAGAAGGCCCCAGCCCCTCGACGGCGCCGGAGACCCGCGCGATCTCGTCGGCGAGCTGGCTGGCGGCGCGTTCGATGCGCCGGTCGAGGTTCTCCTCGCCACCGAAATCATCAGTGGCTGCGAAAACTGCAGTGCTCATGACGTCCGCGCGCAGGTAGCTCAGCAGCGGGCGCATTGCGTATTCCAGCATCAGGGAGTGCCGCGGCGTCCCGGCGGTGGCGGCGATGATCACAGGCATGCCGGTGATCGCGTTCGGATCCAGGGCGTCCATGAACATCTTGAACAGGCCTGAATAGCTGGAAGCAAAGACTGGGCTCGCGGCAACCATCGCGTCGGCGGCGGTGATCTTATCCTGGGCCGCCTTGAGCTTCTCCGAGGCGATCCCGGTGGTCATCATCGTGGCCAGGTCGGCGGCGTATTCGCGGATGTCGATGTACTCCACGGCCACAGACTCCCCGCGGCGGCCCACCTGGGATTCCACCGCACCGGCGATGCGCTCGGCGAGCTTGCGGGTCGTCGACGGGCTACCCAAACCTCCGTTGAGAACGATGAGGGAGTTCATGAACTCTTCTGCTCCATCCTTTCCTTGCACTTTCGGTGGCAGGCTTTCAGCGGCGATCCTAGATCTGCGCAGCCTCACCCGGCCACTACCACTGCCGAGCTACTGAACCTGCGCGGGCTGCACCTGCCGGTGCGGGGAGTCCGGCCCCTCCGCCACCAGTGTGGCGTGGGTCGGCGGATCGGAGGGCACGTGCGCCGGGCGGCGGCGTTCGAACTCCTCCCGCAGGACCGGTACGATCTCCCTACCGAGGATCTCGATCTGCTCGAGCACCATCTCCTGCGGTAGGCCGGCGTGGTCGATCAGGAAGAGCTGGCGCTGATAGTCGCCTACCGCGTCAGCGTAGCCCAGGTAACGCTCGATGATCTGCTCCGGGGTGCCGACCGTCAGCGGGGTGATGCGCTCGAATTCCTCCAGCGACGGACCGTGCCCGTAGACCGGGGCGTTATCGAAGTACGGCCGGAAGGTCGCCTTTGCTTCCTTTTCCGTATCGGCGGCGAAGATCTGTCCGCCCAGCCCCACGGTCGCCTGGTCGGCTGCACCGTGCCCATAGTGTTCGAAGCGCTGCCGGTACAGTCGCACCAGCTGCTGGGTGTGCTCGATGTTCCAGAAGATGTGGTTATGGAAGAACCCGTCCCCGTAGTACGCGGCCTGCTCGGCGATCTCCGGGGAGCGGATGGAACCGTGCCACACGAAGGGCGGGACGTCGTCCAGGGGCCGTGGGGTGGACGTGAACTGTTGCAGTGGGGTGCGGAATTCGCCCTTCCATGTCAGGTCCTCCTCGCGCCACAGACGACGCAGCAGGTGGTAATTCTCCACGGACAGCGGGATCGACTTGCGGATATCCTTGCCGAACCACGGATAGACGGGGCCGGTGTTGCCGCGGCCGAGCATGAGGTCCACGCGGCCCTCCGCGAGGTGCTGGGCATAGGCGTAATCCTCCGCGATCCGCACCGGGTCGGTGGTGGTGATCAGCGTGGTCGCGGTGGAGAGCTGGAGGGTTTCGGTCTGCGCGGCGAGGTTCGCGAGGAGGATGGGTGGGTTCGCGGGCGCAATGAACGGCGGATTGTGGTGCTGGCCAGTGGCGAAAACGTCCAGCCCCTCGGCCTCCGCCTTCTTCGCGATCTCGACGGTGTTCTTGATGCGCTCGTGCTCGCTGGGCACGTCCCCCGTGACCGGGTTGGGGGTGACATCGCCGATGGTGAAGATTCCGAATTGCATACCCTAACCTTAACCCAAACGTACGTGACATGTCACCTAAATGCGGTGGGGCGTCCGCTCACCTAGCATGAAGCCATGAATCCCGAAGCCCAGAATTCGACCCCTCCGGCGCAGACCGCGCCAGACCCACATGCTTTCCCCGCACCACTCGACGTGCCCGATTTCCTGATCCCCCACCTAAGCGCAAGCACATACCTGCTCGACGCGGGTTGCGGGCAGGGAGTCCTCACAACGAACCTCGCCGAACATATCACCCACCTCGGCGGTACGCCCGCACAGGTCACCGGGGTCGACCAGTCCCCCGAGGCAATCGCGGAGGCCGCTGAGCTCGCTTCTACCAAGCAGCTGGACGTTGCTTTCCAGCAGGCAGACATCCACCAGCTCCCCTTCGCAGACGCCACCTTCGACGCCGTCTTCTGCCACCAGGTCCTGCACCACGTCCCCGACCCGCAGGCCGTACTCCAGGAATTCCGGCGCGTCACGAAGCCCGGCGGAATCATCGCCGTGCGGGACGCCGACTTCGGCGCGATGACCTGGTTCCCACCCAACCCGGGGCTATCCCGCTGGCGCGCGACCTTCTCCGTCGGCCTGGCAACCCACGACGGCAACCCCGCCATGGGCCGCCAACTGCCGCATACCTTCTACTCTGCGGGGCTGAGCGACCTCAGCGTGAGCGGCAGCCTGACCGCCTACGCCAGCGAAGCCGAGCGCGATGCCCTTGCCGAGAAGTGGACGCGTCGCAGCATGTCGCCCCACTCCGTCCGCACGACCGCCGCCACACTCGGAGAGGATTTTCCCGATACCGCAGTGACGGATGACGGCGAACTCGTGCCCGACCAGCTCGGCACGGTCACCCGCGAGGCCCTGACCCAGATCACTGAAGGCTGGTCCCAGTGGGCCGCCACCGGTGGCGCCGCGTTCTTCATCCCAAACACTGAGGTCATCGCGCGCGTGCCCTAGATTTTCGCTGCGGATTAGCGGCCGTGAAACTTCGGCGCCCGCCCCTCGCGCCGGGCCGCCCGAGCCTCAGCCGCATCCTCACTGGCCCAGGTGGTGGAGAAAAGCTCCTGCAGGCGGGCCCGGGTCTCCTCCCGCGTAGCCCCGTCGTCGCGCAGCGAGTTCAGCGTCGCCTTGGAATGCTCCATCGATAGGGGTGCTTGGGCTGCGATCTTGGCGGCGAACTGCTCCGCAGTCGCACCACGCGGGTCGATAGCGAAGCCCATCTTGCGGGCCTGCTCGGCGCTGAGGTGCGCCCCACCGAGAAAAATATTGCGCGCCCATGCCCCGCCCATAAGCTCCACGGCACGGCTGTGCGTCCACTCGTCGAGGGCGAAGCCGTGGCGCGCCACGGGAACCCAGCATTCCCCCGCATCCTGAAAAACCCGCAAGTCACAGGCCAGGATCAGCTGGCACCCAGCCCCGATCGCGGCCCCGTAGACATCCGCGATGATCGGCACTGGCGCCGCCAATACTGCGTGCAACATGGCCTCGACGGCCTTTTCGAAGCCCTCCTCGTACACCCCGCCCCCAAGGTCGGCGCCGGCACACAAGACTGGGCCGGTGCCGGTGAGAAGGATCGCTCGCGCGCCTGCATCCACCAGCTCGCGCACGCCGTCTGCGATGGCGAGGCACTCCGCCGTGCGCAAGGCATTGCGCTTCTCGGGCCGATCGAGGGTAATCACCCCGACCTGGCGTTCGCCCTGCGGCCCCTGTTCCTCGGAAAAGCCGACGCGGACCATGGCCTGGCCGGCGCCGGAATCATTCTTCTTCACGCCCTCAACTTAACCGCCCACGCCCACCGGCCGGGCGGTTTCAACCGAACACGGGGAACTACTGCTTCTGCAGTGAGGTGCCCTCGTAGAAGGTATGCGGGTTCGGGCCGCGTCGGCCCGCCTCGCCCTCCTCGATCGCGGTGATCCGCTGCATCTGCTCCTCAGTGAGCTGGAAGCCGAACACGTCCGCGTTGCTGCGGATGCGCTCCGGCTTGGAGCTGCGCGGAATCACCACGTCGCCGCGCTGGATGTGCCAGCGGATGATGACCTGTGCGACACTCACCCCGTGGGCGTCCGCGATGGCCTGGAAGGCCGGGTTATCCAGGTTCTGGCCCTGCTTCAGCGGGGACCAGGACTCGGTCAGGATGCCGCGCTTGGCGTTCTCTGCGCGCAGCCCATCCTGGTTGAAACCCGGATGGACCTCGATCTGGTTGACCGCCGGGGTATCGCCGCTGGCCTCGATCATCTTGTCCAGGACCTCTGGGTAGCTATTACACACGCCGACGCTGGCGGTCTTGCCCTGATCCCGCAGGGTCACCATGTCCCGGTAGGCGGTGGCGAACATACCGATCTTCTCTACTGGCCAGTGGATCAGGTACAGGTCCACGTAGTCCAGGCCGAGGCGCTGCAGGGAGGCGTCCAAAGCACCGGCGACACGGTCGTGGCTATCGTTCCACAGCTTCGTGGTGATGAAGAGCTGCTCGCGGGTCACCTCGCCGGCATCGATGGCGTCCTGGATGGCGCGACCGACCTCCTCCTCGTTGCCGTAAACCGCGGCGGTATCGATGTGGCGGTAGCCCGCGGTGATCGCGACCCGCACGGCGTTATAGCAGGTCTCGCCGGACAGCTGGAAGGTACCAAAGCCCAGCTGCGGGATCTGCCGACCGTCGTTCATGGTCAGCAGCGGAATGACGGAATTATTGTTCAAATTCTGAGTAATAGTTGGCATGCCTCCCTGTTTACCTTCTTCCGCCCCAGCCTGCTGCGACCCCTGTCCGGTCGGTAAAATACTTAGCGCACGGAAACGTCGCCTCTATACGCGCGTTCCCGCACTCCCGTAAGCCCGAACGCCACCAACGTTTAGCAAAGGAACGGATGACAAGAACAGCGCTCCACGTCGAGAAATTAAATAAATTCTACGGTGACCATCACGTACTAAAGGACATGAGCTTTTCCGTCCAACCGGGCGAGATCTACGGCTTCGTCGGTTCCAACGGTGCGGGAAAGTCTACGACGATGCGCATCGCATTGGGGGTCCTGGCAGCTGACTCGGGCGAAGTCCGCCTCGGCAGCACCCCAATGAACGATGACTTGCGCCGCAGGATCGGCTACATGCCGGAGGAACGCGGGCTCTACAACAAGGAAAAGATCGCGGACCAGCTGAGTTTCTTCGGCCGCCTCCACGGCATGGATAAGTCTGCGGCAAGCGCCGCCTCGATGGACCTGTTGGAGCGCCTCGGCCTGGGGGAACGCGCCCAGGACAAGCTGGAGGAGCTCTCATTGGGCAATCAGCAGCGCGTCCAGCTGGCGGCCTCCCTTATCCACGACCCGGATGTCCTGATCCTGGACGAACCTTTTTCTGGGTTGGATCCGGTCGCCGTGCAGGTGATGTCCGAGATGCTCGTGGAGCGCGCCCAGCGTGGAGTACCGGTGCTCTTCAGCTCCCACCAGCTGGACCTGGTCCAGCGGCTCTGCGACCGCGTAGGGATCATCACCGCCGGCCAAATGCAGGCCGAGGGTAGCGTCAAGGAACTACGTGAGCGCGGTCCGGTGGTCTTCGAGGTCGGCACCCCGGCGCGCGACTGGTACCCGGAGTTCGCCACCTTCATCGGCGAGGACGACGGCGCCGTCCTGCTGCAGGTCGACCGCCAGGACCGTGACCAGGAGTTGTTGCGTGACGCGCTAGCGGCCGGTCCGGTACGCCGCTTCCAACGCCGCATCCCCGACCTGACCGACCTATTCCAGGAGGTCATTCAAGGGGCACAGCAGCAGGCCGCGGAAGAAAACACGACCCGTGCGGGAGGCGCAGCATGAGTTACACCAGTTCAAACACGATCCGCACCGTCGCCACCCGTGAGATCGCCGTCGCGATGAAGAACAAGGGAATCATCTTCTCCCTAATCATCACGCTCATCCTCGCAATTGGTGGCATCGGAGTAGCCAGCTACTTCAACAATCGGGAGGACAGTGCCCCAGCACTCGCGGTGGTAGGAATTCCCGCCGAGCAGTTCAGGCAGGTGCAAGACAGTCTGGGAGAGAACGTCGAAAAACTCTCCGTCGCCGACGCCACCAGCCGCGATGCCGCGGAGGCCGCGGTGAAGGAGGACATCGACGCAGCCCTGATCAAGACCGATGAGGGCTATGAGCTGCTCAGCGACGGGCAGCCTAAGAGCAACGTCCAGGCAACCGTCGCGGCCGTGACGGGCACGCTGACTCAGAATGAAGCCCTGGACAAACTCGGCATCAATCCGCAGGAATTCGGCGAGGCGATGGGCGCCGCGAATCTAAAAACCACGGACATCAGCGAGGATCCTGTCGAAGAGCAGATGGGCGCCATCGTCACCGTCATGTTGGGGATGATGCTGATGACCTTCTTCATCATGCTCTTCGCTGGGAACATCGGCGGGCGGATCACCGAGGAGAAGTCTTCCCGCGTCGTGGAGATCATCCTGGCGAGCGTGCGGCCACTGGACTTCCTTGCGGGCAAGCTCATCGGCAACACCATTGTGGGCCTGGTAGCCACAGCCGCGATCGTCCTCGCCAGCGTGGCGGCTCTGTCAATCTCCGGGCTGGCCGATGGCTTCGATTTCGACATGTCGGTGCTGCCGATGATCCTGGTGTCCTTCATCCTGGGCATGCTCTTCTTCGGCAGTCTTTACGCCGCCGCGGGCTCGATGGTGAGCCGCACCGAAGACCTCCAATCCACGCAGATGCCGATCCTGCTGTTCGTCTTCGGCATGGTCTATGCCCCCGCGTTCGGTTTCAGCGCGCTCGATAACACCATCATGCAGGTGCTCGGCTGGCTTCCGCCGTTCAGCCTGGCCGTCGCCCCGCTGCAGTACGTGGCCGGGCACATGAGCTTGCCAGCGGTACTCGCAGCCTATGGGCTCTGCGTCGTCGTGGTCATCGCTGTGCTGGCGCTGGTGGCGCGAATCTACCGCAATGCGATCCTGCACAACGGCAAGAAGATGAGCTGGATCGGCGCGCTGAAATAGCCGTCAGCTATCTCTGGTTTCAGCCACTCACAACACAACCCCCGCTTTGGTTCCCCGAAAACCTGGCGGGGGTTGTGTGCGTTCTAGCCTCGGGCACGATCCCGCTGCCCTAGACGGTGTGGCGCTAGGAGGCCTGGGCGGGGTTGCCGACGACACCTCGAGGCACGATGATCGGCGCTGTGCCACGGGGGTCCTCCCACACCTCCGCGCGCAGACCATAGGCCTCGTGGAGCACGTCCTCCGTTAACGCCTCCCGCGGTGTGCCCTGCGCGATCTTTTTGCCTTCCTTCATCACGATCATGGTGTCGCTGAAGGAGCCAGCCAGACTGAGGTCGTGCAGTACCGTCACGACCGTCTTACCCTCCCGAGCGAGCTCACGCACGATCCCCAGGATCTCCATCGCATGCGCTGGGTCAAGGTAGGTTGTGGGCTCATCTAACAACACCACTGGCGTGTCCTGCGCCAGCACCATGGCCATCCAGACCCGCTGCCGCTGCCCACCAGATAGCGCCGCCACATCACGAGCTGCAAGGTGGTCGGTCGCTGTTTTCTCCAACGCTTCCCGAACCTTCTTCCGATCTTCGGAAGGCGCTTCGCTCCCACCCCACAGTGCGCGCCGGTAAGGATGCCTCCCGCGCTCCACCAGCTCTCCGACCGTCAGTCCCGGCGGGCAGATCGGATGTTGTGGCAGGAGCGCAATCAGCCGGGCTGCTTCGCGAGCGCCCAGGCTGTGGACGTCCTTATCCCCTACGCACACCTGCCCCTGACTGGGCACGAGAAGCCGGGAAAGCGCCTTGAGCAAGGTGGACTTGCCACAGCCATTGGGCCCCAGCAGTGTTGTGACCTGCCCCGGCTGCGCTTCGAAAGAGACATTCTTCACGATGCTCTGAGCTTCGCTATAACCTGCCGTCACGTGCTCGACTCGGATACTCATTGGATCATTCCTTTCACAGTGCCGCGGCGCGCGGCCAACCACACCAACCAAATCAGCGCAGGTCCGCCGATAATCGCGGTCACCAAACCCACCGGAGCAGTAAAAGGCAGCGCACCTGAAACAACCGCGCACAAGGCCATGAGAGCGGACCCTGCAACAGTGGAACACAACGGATGTGGCGTGGGGGTGCCAGCCACCAATTTGGCCAATTGAGGGGCCAACAAAGCGATAAATCCGATCGGGCCAACAAAGGACACCACGACCGCAACAATGCCCGTCGCTGCGATCAGCAAAATAGAGCGCACCCTGGTGACATTCACGCCAAGGGTGGACGCGGTGGCGTCGTCATGAGCAAAAAGCGGCAGATCGACAGCGACCACGAGCCCCAAAACCACGAAAGGCAACATACCCAACACCATGGGCAGCAACGCTTCGGTACGGACGAAACCGGTGGAACCAGCGAGCCAGGTTTGGGCATCAGCGGCACGGGTCAGCTCCGCTTTGAGCAAAAGGTACTGAACCAAGGCCTGCGTCAGAAAAGAAAGCGCCAGCCCAATGAGCACCACGCGCTGCGAGGTGCCAAAGCCGCCGAGCAACATAAGCAACGCGACAATCACCAGGGAGCCGAGGAGGGCGAGCCCCGCACGCCACCAAAACGTTGGGATCCCCTCGCTCCATGCCGGTCGGGCCAGCACCGTGCCGGCAACAACCAGCACTGCTGCACCGCCAGAAACGCCGAGAATATCGGGGCTGGCTAGCGGGTTACGGGCCATGGCTTGAGTCCATGCTCCGGCGAGCCCCAGCGCCGCGCCAACCACGACGGTGGCAATGGCGACGGGAAGGCGCAGATCCCACACAACATTGATCGCCTGCCGCGTACCGCCACCGGTAAGAACCTCAAAGACCTCTGCCGGGCTAAGTTTCACAGCCCCCTGCCCAAGAATGAGGAAATAACACAGCACCGTGGTGGCGGCGAAGCCTAATGTCGCCAGGAAGATACGCCGGGTGCGCGCACGCTTGACCGCGCGCAATGCCGTCATGCCGCTCACACCGCCACCTCCGCGTCTTTCGAGCCCGAAACGCTTCTCCGACGCCGAACCGCCGCGACCATAATGGGCGCACAGCAAATCGCCAGAACAATCGACATCTCTAGTTCATTCGGCTGCAGAATGAAACGGCCAATAACGTCTGCCAGCAGCGTGGCAGCACCGCCAACCACCGCGGTGGGCACCAGCAAGCGGGTAAGCCCCGGGCCCGTGATGGGCCGCAACAGATGCGGTACGGCAAAACCCACGAAAGTAACAAGCCCCACGGTGGCGGTCGCCGAGCCGGCAAGAATAACCACCGCGGCGGCGGCGAGCAGACGTGCCCGGGCGGGCGAACCACCCAGGGAACGAGCCGCATCCTCACCCATGGCCAGAAGATCCAGTGGGCGCGCCGCTAACGCCGCGCACAGCGCCCCGAGGGCGAGGCCGACAGCCGCCATCAGCACGTCATCCATACCGCGACCTGCGGTGGAGCCGACGGTCCAGCGGCGCAGGCCTTCCAGCGTGTCGGAAGAGTAGAGGCTCAACATGTTCGTCGCTGCTTGCAGGGTGAAGGTGACGCCGACGCCTACTAGCACCAAGGTCAGTGGGTCGCGTGAGACTCGGGAGATCAGCAGGACGACCAGGGCGGCGATGGCCGCACCGATAAGCCCTGCCACTGCCCGGTGCCCGACGGTCGTCGCCCATCCCACAGTGAGGGAGACGGCGACCGCGAACCCCGCGCCAGCGTTAACTCCAATGATGCCCGGATCCGCCAAGGGGTTGCGTGTCCAGCTCTGCGCGATCGCTCCCGCCATAGCGAGGGCTGCTCCAGCGAACACGGCCAGGAGAGTGCGCGGCACGCGCAGGTCCCAAATAATTCCTGCCCGTTCCGCATTAGCGCCAGACTGCGTAGCCTCGTGCGGCCCGTTCAGGAGGATGCTGGTCACCTCCCCCGCAGACAGGCTGCGGGCCCCTAGGTACAGGGAGGCAATCATCAAAAGCACCAGAAAAACCAGTGCGCCTAGCGTCACCGCAAGGACAGAGAGGGTACGCCTAGCCCCCGCACCGCCAGGGGGCTGCTGTGCGGGAGAGACGAGCGGTGAGAACGCTTTGATCACAGGGAGCTGCAGCTAGACCGCGTCGGAGAACTTCTCGACGGCCCACGGGATGGTCAGGGGGTTGGGCATGCTCATCGCGTTACCGACGTTTTCCTCCATCCAGTACACCTTGCCCTCTCGGACCACCTCGAGCTTGCTGAAGGTTGGGTCCTTCTTTAGAGTCTCCGCCGCTCCCTGGTAATCGAGCACAAAGAGGTAATCCACGTTGTTGAGCTCGTTGTAGTTCTCGGGAGCGATGTCGCGGTAGAACTCACCGCCATTGCCTTCAAGTTCCTTCGGAATGTCGAAGCCCAAGTTCTCGATGAACTGTCCTCGACCATCGCCAGAGGTGTACAGGCCAACCTTGCCGTCGTAAGGCATGACGATAGCCGCACGCTTGCCCTTGAGCTCAGGGTGCTGCTTTTGGAAGTCGTCGAAAGCCTTCTGCGTCTCCTCGACGAGCTTGTCTCCCTCCTCCTTCTTATCCACAGCCTGCGCGATCTGGGTTACCTGGTCTCGCCACGGGATCTGCCAGTCCGTCGTTCCCTCTGGCTTGACGGTGGTTGGGGCAATGTCGTTGAGGGCCTTCTTCGCCTGTTCATCCACGGCGTTGTTCACAGCGATGATCTTGTCAGGGTCGGCGGCCGAGATCTTTTCCAGGACTTCGGCGGTGAATCCGCTACCGGTGCCATAGACAGTGTCTGGCTTATCGTCACCAAGCTTGTCAGTTGCCCATGGGCCAACACCCGAGGCATCCACATCGCCCTCTGCACCCCACGGTGCGACCAAGACCGGCTGGATGCCGAGGGCCAGCAGGGTATCAGCATCCCCAAGACCAACTGCCGCGATTCGCTCATTGGCTGCCCCTTCTCCCCCTGAGGCCTGCTCCTCCCCTCGCGCGCAGCCGGTCAGAACGAGGGCGGATGCAGCCAGGGCTGCAGTGGTCTTGATGGCCGCTCGGCGGCTCAGGGTCTTCTTCAGGAACATATCGGGCCTTAAAGGTGTGAGAGTTTTATGGTGCTTTGGCTATAGCGAAACGTCGCGGCATAAACGGCCCAAAGAGTCGGGAGAAAGTCCGCCGGAAGGGCACGCCGACAACGCAACGCTCAACAACCTCCGCAAGAATAGCAAGGCTAGCCTAACCATACAATGCCTAGCCTTAGCTATTAATGGCGAGGCTCAAACCCCAGGTTCACGCCACCCCCGACCACCACCGACGAGGCCCACGGTGTTCCCTACACAGCACAACCCCCGCCCGGGACTCAAGGGCGCGGGCGGGGGTTGTATGCGCTCTAGCTAGCCTGCGCCACCCAGAAAATTGACGCGGGCACCAGCTACTTCGCATCGATCAAATCGATAACGCTGTGCCAGTTACTTCGCATCGATCAAATCGATGACGAAGACCAACGTGCGGCCCGCAAGGGGGTGCGGAGTACCAGCCGGGCCGTAAGCCAACGCCGGCGGGATCGTCAGCTTCCGGCGACCACCCGTCTTCATGCCCGGGATGCCCTCCTGCCAGCCAGCAATCAGGCCCGAGAGCGGGAACTGGATCGACTCGCCGCGGTCCCAGGAAGAATCGAACTCCTGGCCGGTCTCGAAGTCCACGCCGACGTAGTGCACCTCAACCATGCCGCCAGGCACAGCCTCAGCACCGTCGCCGACCACCAGGTCTTCGATCACGAGCTCTTCAGGCGCCGGACCAGAACCAGCGTCAATCTGCGGCTTCGACATTCTTTGCCACTCTCCTCACGCCAGCCTGCACCGGCCGGCAAATTTTCTTCTCGAAAAAGCACCCCGCCCCTGCCCTATGCAGGAGGCGGGGTGTCACAACACCGACTGTACGTAGCCGGCATAGCTTGCGCGAGCCACGTTCTCACGCGGCTCGGTGAGCCACACTTAGCGGTTGAGCTTGCGCTCGCCCTGGCCGGTGTAGATCTGACGCGGGCGGTTGATGCGCGCGGTCGGATCGTTGACCTGCTCCAGGTAGTGAGCGATCCAGCCTGGCAGACGGCCGATGGCGAACAGGACCGTGAAGAAGTCGGTCGGGAAGCCCATCGCGCGGTAGATCAGGCCGGTGTAGAAGTCCACGTTCGGGTACAGCTTGCGCTCGATGAAGTAGTCATCGTTCAGCGCGATGTCCTCGAGCTTCATAGCCAGGTCCAGGAGGTGGTCACCGCCCAGGTGATCCAGGATCTGGTGAGCGGACTCCTTCACGATCGCTGCGCGCGGGTCGTAGTTCTTGTAGACGCGGTGGCCGAAGCCCATCAGCTTCACGCCGTCTTCCTTGTTCTTGACCTTGGTCATGAACTCGTCGGCGTTGTCGCCGTTAGCGTGAATGTCCTCAAGCATCTCCAGAACGGCCTGGTTGGCGCCACCGTGCAGCGGGCCGGACAGCGCGTTGATGCCACCGGCGACGGAGGCGAACATGTTGGCGTCGGAGGAACCGACCATGCGGACCGTGGAGGTGGAGCAGTTCTGCTCGTGGTCAGCGTGCAGGATCAGCAGCTTGTCGAGCGCGTCGACGACGACCGGGTCAACCTCGTAAGGCTCGGTCGGGTAGCCGAACATGCTGCGCAGGAAGTTCTCGCGAGCGTTCAGGGAGTTGTCCGGGTACATGTACGGCTTACCCTGGGAAGCGCGGTAAGCGTAGGCAGCCAGCATCGGGACCTTCGCCATCAGGCGGTAGGTGTTCAGCTGCTGCTTCTCCGGGTCACGCGGATCCAGGTCGTCCTGGTAGTAGGTGGACAGAATGTTCACGGAGGAAGCCAGCACGCTCATCGGGTGAGCATCGCGCGGGAAGACGCGGAATGCGGCCTTGAAGTCCTCGTCCAGGAGGGTGTGGCGGCGGATACGCTCGGAGAACTCCTTGAGCTCATCCTCGTTCGGCAGCTCACCGTTGATCAGCAGGTAGGAGACCTCGTTGAAGGTGGCGTTGTTAGCCAGGTCAGCGATGTCGTAACCGCGGTAACGCAGAATGCCGTTTGCGCCGTCGATGTAGGTGATCTCGGACTTGGTGGAGCCCGTGTTCACATAGCCAGGGTCCAGGGTGGTCAGACCGGTTTCGGCCAGCATCTTGCCAAGCGCGACACCGTCATTGCCCTCGGTCGCCCTAACGATGTCCATTTCGTACTCTCCACCTGGGTAGTGGAGAACGGCCTTGTCCTGATTATCGGTAGCCAATTGCCATCCCTTTCTAAAAAAGTTCACGTGCGATATCTCCACACGCGGAGTACGTCCGTAGCTAACAGTGTATAGCGCTTGTGGCTCGTCTCGCGGCGTACACCTTGAAACTTTGCGCGCTGCCCCGCATGAGCGGGCACCGAGCCGCCAGGCGACTCTAGCGAAGCTCCCTGCCGCTGCCGTTCCACAGCGCCGTGGGATACCCCAGCATCCTACGTCATATGTGAGCTACACGACATTCTTGGGGTGCGCTGCCACTACCCCCAGCAGGTGACAGCGCACAGACGGTCGCCCGCTAAAATGAGAACTGAACCACAAAGCCCACCGCCTCACGCGGCCACGCAGTGAGGACAGTTAGGACAGCAAGGAAGGTCCGAATCTATGGCAACCCCAAACAACGAACTGCCAACTCTGCCCCAGGAGCTCATCCCCAACGACGGCCGTTTCGGCTGCGGCCCGTCCAAGGTTCGCCCTGCTCAGCTGCAGGCCATCGCCGATAGCGCAGCCATCATGGGTACCTCCCACCGCCAGGCTGGGGTCAAGGACGTCGTCGGCAGCGTCCGCGAAGGCCTGAGCGAACTGTTCAGCCTCCCTGAGGGTCACGAGATCGTCCTCTCCCTCGGTGGCGCGACCGCGTTTTGGGACGCCGCGAGCTTCGGCCTGATCCGCAACAAGTCCGCTCACCTCACCTACGGCGAGTTCTCCGGCAAGTTCGCCACCGTCTCCAAGAAGGCGCCATGGCTCGACGCCCCGGAGATCATCGAGGCCGAGCCAGGCACCGCACCGTCCCCGTCGCAGCTGGATAACGCGGACGCCGACGTCGTTGCATGGGCCCACAACGAGACCTCCACCGGCGCGATGGTTGATGTCGCCCGTCCGGCTGGCGATGCGCTCGTCCTGATCGACGCCACCTCCGGCGCTGGTGGTCTTCCGGTGGACATCGCCCAAACGGATGCCTACTACTTCTCCCCTCAGAAGTGCTTCGCCTCCGACGGTGGCCTGTGGCTCGCCGCCTTCTCCCCTGCCGCGATCGAGCGCGTTGAGGAGATCGCCGCAACCGACCGCTACATCCCGGCCTTCCTGGACCTGAAGACCGCCGTCGATAACTCCCGTAAGAACCAGACCTACAACACCCCGGCCGTCAGCACCCTGGTGATGCTCGACAACCAGGTGAAGTGGATGAACGACAACGGCGGCCTGGACGGCATGGTCAAGCGCACCACCGAATCCTCCAGCCACCTGTACAGCTGGGCCGAGAACCGCGACGGCGCCAACCCGTTCGTCACCCCGGCGTCCGCCCGCTCCCTGGTCGTGGGAACCATCGACTTCGACGAGTCCATCGACGCCGCCCAGATCGCCAAAATCCTGCGCGCCAACGGCATCCTGGACACCGAGCCGTACCGCAAGCTGGGCCGCAACCAGCTGCGCATCGGCATGTTCCCGGCCATCGATCCGGAGGACGTCAAGAAGCTGACCGGCGCGATCGACTGGATCCTCGATAACGGCCACGCCGCGAAGTAACTGATCCACCGGGGTTGCTTTCAGCCCCTCCCCTGCGCCGGTCGCGCGCCCGATAATCACCCGGGCTCGGCCGGCGCCGACGTACCTGCCTGGGGGTTCGCTCCCAAGCAACCACGGTGACTGCGGTACACCGGCAAGCAATCTTCGTTAAAGTTATTAAGAGTGATTTTTAGGTGTGAGGAGGCCCCCAATGAGGGAACTGAAACTGGTAACGACTGACAGCGATGCTCAGTCGCTGGTTTTCGTACCCGCCGAGGCACCGGCGGGGGCTGAACCTGCCGAAGAGTTCTTCCTCGCGGTCACCGACGACTTGCGCGAGCTGCTGGAGACGGCCGGGGATAGCGAGTCGAGCTCCGAGCACGGCTCCAAGCCGACCGCGGCGCCGGACGCTGCTGGGGTATCGGTGGCAGGCACCGAGGATCTGGATGCCGAAGCGCAGGAAGAGTCGGAGGACGACGCCGGTTCCGCTACCTCTGGTGACGGACTGGCCGCCGCTTTCTCCGAGCTGCGGGAGAACGAGTCCCGGGCCCGCGCCGAGCGCGAGCGCGCCCGCCAAACCGAGCAGGAATCCGCAGACGAGGAGCGCGTCCGCAAGGGCTTCGGAACCAAGGCGGGCAGCGGGCGCCCGCACCGGACCCGCATCGCGCTCAGCCCCCGCGTGATCCAGGACCGAGTCCGCCACGGCGCCAGCATCGCGGAGCTGGCTGAGGAAGCGGATACGGACGAGTCCCGCATCGAGCCTTATGCGTGGCCCATCCTGCAGGAGCGCTCCCGCATCGCGGAGCTGGCTCGCTCAGCCCGCCCGGCCACGAGCGAGGGCACGTCCGAGCACACGCTGTGGGAGGCGCTGGCCACCGCCTTCGCCGCGCGCGAAGAGAATGTCGCCGATACCCAGTGGGATGCTCACCAGGATCAGTCCCGGCAGTGGGTAGTGACCGTCAGCTGGGCGAAGGCTGCGGCGGGGCAGACCAACACGCACTCCGCTGAGTTCCTCTTCGAGCCCTCCGCCACCGGCGGCCACAATCTGGTCCACCCGCTGGACTCCGTGGCCCGTGACCTGGTGGATCCGCGTTTCTCCCAGCCGGTGCGCAGCGTGACCCCGCTGCACCCAGTGGACAACGCCGAAGACGGTGGTGGCCACCCGGCTGCCGGCGCCCACGACCTGTTCGCCAACACACAGGGGGGCACGCCCCCTGACCGCCGTGAGGGTCAGCGCGCACCGGAGCAAAGCAACGCACCGTCGAGCGGCGAAGCTGCTGAGACCGGCGCCGAACAGGGCGAGGACTTCCTCCTGCACCCGACCGAGGAGCAGGGAAAGAAGCGCCGCCGTAAGGCCGTCACCCCGCACTGGGAGGACGTCCTGCTGGGAGTGCGCACCAATCCGAAGAAGAAGCGCTAAAGCACACCGTCGATAGGGTTAAGCCATGGCCGAAGACACCGCTAACCCCAACCAGGGTGGCGTCATCACCCAGCCACACACGCTGGTCACTTTGTGGTTCGTCAACGCGGCGGAGCCTCGCAGCGTGTTGGATGCCGAGCCCGCCCCCGACCGTGGCTTCGCGCGCAAGTACCTCGCCCAGGTCAACCCAGCGTGGCCGCTGACCCACATCGGGGACTTCGACATGACGCGCAGTACCTCACCCGATGTCCACGAGTTCTACATCGGTGCGTTTCCCGAGGTATCGGTTGTGCAAACGATCATGCCGGGTCTGCTGCGTCTCTCTGAGGTCCCGGAAAACTACCGCAACCTCGTCGCTGCCGCGGACGTGTACGCCACGGCCTACGTCCCCGAAGACGCCGAAAAATCCGAGGACTCCCAGACCTACGCCGGCCTGGGCGGCTTCGCACATTGGTCTGGCGGCACCCTAAAGCGAGCTTTTAGCGCCACCCGGGAGAACATCCTGGAGGATGTGGGCCTTCCCATGCCCTTCGAGATGCCTTTCTGGGAGGGCAACGCCGAGGCCACGGGCATCCAGCTACCGTTTATCCCCCACGAGATCGCCGCGGCTGCAGCCGAAGAATGGCTTGGTGTCAGCACCGACGGTTCGGGCCCGAGCATCCACATCAGCGCCTTCGCTACCGACGGCCGCCCGGAGACGAAGTCGCGGGCCGTCGACACCTCCCGCATCGCTGGGGCGCGTTCGCAGTCCGCCGAGGACTCCGGGCTTTCCGGTGCTGACGACGGCGCCAGCTACGACGACTACACCCCAGGTGGTACATCGAATACTGAGGTCAAGCCGGCAGCCGAGCTCGCAAAGGACGTCGCCGCCGCCACCGGTAGGCTCGCCGTGCGCGGCGCCAAGCAGGCCTGGGGCGGCCGCTATGGAATTAAGAACATCGGCCGCAAGCTCCGCGACGAGGCCCAGCGCCTGGCACGCAACAGCGGACGGAACTAGCGCACGCGTCGGCCTGCTCTAGGCTCCGCCGCCCTCCCCTAGTAGCGGCTGGCGTAAAAGCCGATGGCAGCGGCCGTCGCCACGTTCAGCGAGTCCGTCCCCGGCATCATCGGAATCTTCGCCCGCACATCGGCCGCGCGCATCGCGTGCTCGGTCAAACCCGGGCCTTCGGCACCAACCATGATCGCGATGCGGGCGGCCTCCCCCTGCTCGCGGCGCGCCGTGTGCACTGCGTCCGCCAAGCTCAGCTCGGTGTCCGGGGTCATCGCGATGATCTGAAAGCCCGCTTCACGGACCGAGTCCAGGCCATGTTGCCAGTTCGTCGTCTTTCCCGAAAACCGCGCCCACGGCACGTGCAACACGTGCCCCATGCTCACGCGCACCGCGCGGCGATAGAGCGGGTCAGCCGTTGCTGCTCCAAAGAGCACCGCATCCACCCCCAAGCCCGCAGCGTTGCGGAAGAGCGCACCAATATTCTCGTGGTCCCCCACGCCCTCCAGGATGGCGATCACGCTCGGCCCTGCGGGAATATCCGCCAAAACTCCCGGCACTGTACGTTCCGGGATTCGGTCCGCCGCAGCCACCAGGCCGCGGTGCATGTCGAAGCCCGCAACCTCTCGCAGCACGTCGCGGGAGACCTGGTAGACCACTGGTCCGCCGGCCGGCTGAGCGGCCGAGCAGGTGACGTCCTGAAGAACGGGCAGCTTGCCCTCGAAACCGACCACCGACCGCACCGGGTACCTCGAGGCCAACAACCGTGGCACGACGAGCGAGCCCTCCGCGATGACCAGCCCCTTGCCGCCCGGCAGATCGGGCCGGGAATCCGAGGAATTGAGGTTCCGGATATCGTCCAACCGCGGGTCTGCCGGGTCGGTGATGGCGATCGGGGCCAGGTGCACTAGTTAATCGCCCCCAGGATCGGATCCACCGCAAAGTACACGACGAACAGGGCCGCCACGACGTAGAGCAGCGGGTGGACCTTCTTCGCGCGGCCCGCGATCACGGACATCACCACGTAGGTCACGAAGCCCACGCCGATGCCGTTGGCGATGGAGTAGGTAAACGGCATGACAACGATCGTCAGGAACGCTGGCAGCGCGATGGAGAAGTCGCTGAAGTTGATGTCCTTGACCTGCGACATCATCATCGCACCAACGATCACCAGCACGGGTGCCGCGGCCTCGATCGGGACGATCTCGTACAGCGGGGTGAGGAACATCGCGGCGAGGAACAGCAGGCCGGTGACGACGTTCGCCAGGCCGGTGCGGGCGCCGTCGGCGATGCCGGAGGCGGAGTCCACGAAGACGGTATTGGAGGAGGCAGACGCCGCGCCACCGACGACCGCACCTGCGCCCTCGACAACCAGGGCGGTCTTCAAGTTCGGCAGGCGGTCCTCGTCATCCATGAGATTGGCCTGCTTACCGAGCGCGGTCATGGTGCCCATGGCGTCGAAGAAGTTCGCGAGCACCAGCGTGAACACCAGCAGGGACGCTGCGAGCACGCCCACGCGGGAGAATGCACCGAGGAGATCAACCGCGCCCAGCAGGGAGAGGTCCGGCAGGCCACCCACGGAGTCCGGCAGCGTCGGTACGGACAGGGACCAGCCCTTCGGGTTCGGCTCGCCGTTCTCGAAGGACGCGCCCGAATTCGTCAATGCCTCGATGACAACCGCGATGATCGTGTTGATGACGATGCCGATGAACAGGCCGCCGCGGACCTTGCGGACCACGAGCCCGCCACAGATCAGCAGACCAAGGACGAAGACGAGGGTGGGCCAGGTAGCGATCGAGCCGTTGATGCCCAGGCCGACTGGGACGGTGGTGCCAGCGGCGTCGGGGACGCGTCGAACGAAGCCGGAGTCCACCAAGCCGATCATGGAGATGAACAGGCCAATACCCACACCGATCGCGGCCTTCAGACTGGCCGGAATTGAGTTGAAGACCGCCTCGCGGAAGCCAGTGACGGCCAGGAGAACGATGATGATGCCGTCGATGACCACCAGACCCATGGCCTCTGGCCAGGTCAGCCCCTCGGTCGCGACGAAGGTCACCGCGACCAGGGTGTTAATGCCCAGGCCAGCGGCGATGCCGAACGGGTACTTGGCGATGACACCAAAAGCAATGGTCATCACGCCAGCGGCGAAGGCCGTTACCGCAGCGACGCGGGAGGTTCCCAGGACGTCACCGTTGACGTCTGCTCCCGTACCCAGGATCAGTGGGTTCAGGATGATGATGTAGGCCATCGCGAAGAACGTGACCACGCCACCGCGGATCTCGTCGGGGATGGTGGAGCCACGCTCCGTGATGTGGAAGAAGCGATCCAACCCGCTGCGGGTTGGCTGTTTCGGTGGAGCCGAATCTGGTGAGGCGGCGGAGGTGGACATGGACGCGCACAATCCCTTCGGACGCAGTGTTATTTCGCCTAAGAGATTCTCACTTCGGGCCAAGATTCTGCAACTATCGTCGCGGGTGCCTCGGGGGTAGCCGGGGCTGGGAGCAAAGGGGCGATAATAGCCCCGCCGCGAGCTACCGACGGGTGATCGGGAACAACGCACGGTGCGCAACGCCGCGCTGAGTGCACGTCCTTAAAGCCCGTCGTCGAAGGCGCCGTACTCGCGACCACCTGTCGAGTCGAACTCCTCCTTCGTTTCCGAGTGCGCTCCGCAGCCGTAGGTCGCGTGCACCACCCGCCCATCGGCGGAGTACTCGTTGGTGCACATGCCGAACTGAGTATCAGGGTTGTTGATCGGCAGATAGAAGGCACAGGTTTTGCAGCTCATCGCTGCCTTCTCTGCGAATTCGGAATTCGGCCCGAAGCTGCCCTTCCGCCATCGCTGCAGGGTGTCGGCCAGTCCCTTCGCGCTCAGCGCCTGAGGCGCTTTCGGGTTCCGAGGGAAGTTCTCCAACTCGGCGCGCCGGTCCTTGTCCAGCTCATCCCAGGACGCCAGGCGTTCGTCGTCCTCCCGAGGCGGGAGGGTGTCGCCGGGCCCTAGGTCGCCCGGGCGCACGCGATCTTCATAGGGAACCCACTCGGGTGCGAGCTCGGCCTTGGCGCCGGCCTGGAGAGCGACCTCGTTGACGGTGATCTCCTGGCTCCCCGGTACGGCGGCGAGCACCGCGATCCATTCCCAGTCCTTATATCCAGGAGTGAGGCTCGCGAATCGGTGGATGGCCACGTGCCCGGAGTCCTGCCCTTGGCGCGGCGGAACCTTCACCCCGAGGTGCTCTCCCACCTCCCCCTCGGCGGCTTCCGTGATTACCTCCCGGGCGACCTCCCGGGCCTCGGCGCTGAAGAGCAGCTGGTCACGCTGTTTTCTGTGCTTAGTCATCACCCCCATTATGCCCTGCCCACCACCATGCGCGGCGCAGCCGAGCACCTCGGGCACAATGGAGGGCATGATCGCTGCAGCTTTTTCCCGTTCCGCGCGTAGGCCCGCCCGGCTATTGCTCGGCGTGGTGCTCGCAGCTGGGCTGCTGACCGGCTGCGGCACCACTGGTGACGAGGACACCCGGGCTGCTGGGAATGCCACGGCGGAGGAAGGAACCAGCCAGCCGGAGCAGCTCAAGGCCACCGTTGTCGCTGAGCATCCGTGGGACGCCACCAGCTTCACGCAGGGCGTGGAGGTCGTGGCCGAGGACAAGCTCCTGGTTGGCACGGGCCGCAACGGCGAATCCCGGATCTACCACAGCACCGTCGACGGCAAGCAGTCCGATAGCCACGACCTGGACCGCCGCTACTTCGGCGAAGGGGTCGCCCGCCACGTCGATAAGGACGGTCACGCCACCGTATGGCAGCTGACGTGGAAGGAAAACACCGCATTCCGGCGGGAGGCCGACACCCTCGAGGAGCTAGACCAGGTCCACTACGACGGTGAGGGCTGGGGAATCTGCTCCACTGGAGAGCAACTGGTGATGAGCGACGGTTCGGGCACTCTAACCTTCCGGGATCCGGAGAGCTTCGCCGCCACGGGCAGCGTTGACGTCACGCGCGGCGGCGAGCCCACCACCATGCTCAACGAGCTCGACTGCCGGGGAGACGAGGTCTGGGCCAACGTCTGGCAGAGCAATGAAATCTACCGCATCGATCCGACGACTGGGGAGGTCACCGGGGTCGCGGATATGACGGGGCTGGTTCCCACACCTCGGGAGGCCGGGGTCGACGTCCTCAACGGCATCGCCCACATACCTGGAACCGACCGGTTCTACCTGACCGGAAAGCTGTGGGACGCGATGTATGAGGTCACCTTCGACCCTGCGTAGGCCCTACGAGGCCGCCGACCCCGCACCCGCCCCCAATTGCGCCCTGCGGGGGTGCGTTGGGCGATAGCAGGCGCTGCGACTTTGCGTCAGGCTAAGTTCGCCTAGCATGAATAGCCGTGAACGCTTCTAACTCTCAACCGCGCCCCGAGGACACCGAGCAGTTCCTCAAGCGTGCCAACGCGAGCACGCCGACCCCGGCGGAAGGCGCACCGCAGCGCTCCCGCCCCAGCGCGAAACAACGCCGTAAGGCCGAACAGCGCAAGCAACTGATCACCATGCTGAGCATTCTCGCCCTCGTCGTGGTGATCGTCGGCGCCGTGCTGGGGGTGAACTGGTGGCAGAACAACCGCGAGGGCACGCTTCCGGAAGACCAGCGCGTCGTCGCCGTCGTCGGGGATGAAGAGGTAGAAATCCCACCGTATTCGGCCTGCGAGATCGACGACCCCGACTGCAAGCCAGGAAAGCCTTTCGAGCTGGACTTCAAGGGCCACGACGAGATCACCCTGCGCATCCCGGAGGACGTCTACGACCACGACTGGGCAATGCTCAGCATCTTCGACGATCCGGGCGCGAACGACGAGCAGTACCACAAGGCCAACGAGACCACCGAGACCACGGTGCGCCTGAAGTCGGAGAAGAAGAAGTCCGACGGATCCAACCCCGAGCTCACCGTGGTGGAAATCCACTCCCTGCTCGTCGGTCGCGACGCTGACGGCGAGGAGACCCCCGTGGCCACGGTGTGGGCCATCTCCCCGGCCGAAAAGTAACAGCCAGAACAAAGGGAACGCCCCGGCGATGCCGGGGCGCAGGGGCGTTATTGGGGGGGGAACTAACGGGGACTAAGAATCGAGCTCGCGCGCGATAGTGCGAAGAATCTCGACGATCTGGCGAGAGTCACGGCGATCCGGGCGGCGCCCCGCCTGCAGGACCGGGACGACCTCGGAGTCCAACAGATTGATGGTGTCCTGCACCATGCCAGCCAGCTGCTCCGGCTTAAAGCGGTGCTGGGCGCGGCGGGGGCCGGCGTCCAGGACGGTCAAGCTGAGCGCCTGTGGTCCGCGGCGGGCAGCCACAAACTCATACTCCACGCGCTGACCTGGGACGAGTTCCGTGACCCCCTCGGGCAGAACCTGGCGGCCGACGTAGACGTCCTCCTCACCAGGATTGGATACAAAGCCGAAGCCCTTGTCGGCGTCGAACCAACGAACTTTACCGACTGGCATGTTGCCTCACCTTTCTTCTCTTCCTTACCTTGGCGCGCTGTGCGGTTTTTCCCGCGAGGCTCCACGCGCCGTGGGGCGGATGCCGCGGGCAGCGTCCGCACGGTGAATGTGCGGACCCGCCCAGTGTTAAGCCTCCAGGATACCCGCTTCGGCGCGCACCCCTGGGCTACTGAAGAAGCTGAAATTAGCAGGCCGCCCCAGCGAGTGCACAATCCATGACGCAGGCCACTGCGTGGCACATCAATGCGCCGAAACCCCGCCCCGATCGGTGAAACACGTCACAATCCAGGAAAAAATTACGATTCGTTACTTTTCATTAACTCGCAGGTCAAATGCCATTTATGAGCACCTCCGACCGCGCGCGCGACCGGTTTCCTCCCCGAAGAACGTGACTATTTCGTTATAAACGGCTAGCGTGTGTTCTCAGCACAGAGCAGAACGCTCGCAGCGTCGCGCACATCAGCACGGCGCACCATTGAAGCAAGAGAACACGAAACGAACGGTTTTCGGCCGGTCACAGCACCGGCCACCGGAAGGGAAACTCAAGAAGAATGGGACGCCACTCGAAGCGCAACTCGATCTCCACCGTCGGCCGCATCGCCGTCGCAGGTGCCGCACTCTCCGCAGGCGCCGCCGCTTTCGCACCGGCAGCCTCCGCTGCACCGGACTCTGACTGGGACCGCCTGGCTCAGTGTGAGTCCGGCGGTAACTGGCAGATCAACACCGGCAACGGCTACCACGGTGGCCTGCAGTTCTCCCCGTCCACCTGGAACGCATACGGCGGCCAGAAGTACGCACCGTACGCATACCAGGCAAGCCGTGAGCAGCAGATCGCCGTCGCCGAAAAGGTCCTGGCCGGCCAGGGCTGGGGCGCATGGCCCTCCTGCTCCGCACAGCTGGGCCTGAACTCCGCCCCGACCCAGCGCGACGTTCCTGCGAAGAAGGCTGCACCGCAGGCCGAGGCCAAGAAGGCCGTCTCCCAGCTCGCCCAACAGAAGGACATCCTGGCGATCGATAAGGTCTACCAGCAGATCGTCGATCGCTTCGAGGCAGCCGGCCTGGCAGTCCCGGCACCGGTCGAGGAGTTCTACAAGGCTGAGCGCGTGAACCTCAACAACCAACTCAACGCGCACAACGCCCGCGTTGCTCAGGCACAGCAGATCCTGAACCAGTTCGGCCTCTAAGCTCAACGCTTCAGCCCGAACAACAAACAGCCCCGGCCAGCGAGGAAA
>JBHWRM010000127.1:0-49539 GCA_043426695.1 Corynebacterium sp.
ATTCGAGGACAAGGGTGGCGACTTCGGGGACACTGCCGCTATCGACGAGTTCCTCAAGGAGCAGTTCGCCGACGTCATCGGCACCCGCGGTGACACCCCGACCACCGACGTCGTCCTCTACGGCTTCGGCCGCATCGGCCGCCTCCTGGCCCGCATCCTGCTCGCCCAGAGCTCCGAGAAGGCCGGCCCGCGCCTGCGTGCCATCGTCGTCCGCAAGAACTCCGAGGACGACCTGCAGAAGCGTGCCTCCCTGCTGCGCCGCGACTCCGTCCACGGCAGCTTCGACGGCACCATCTGGGTCGACGAGGAGAACAACGTCATCTGGGCCAACGGCACCCCGATCCAGGTCATCTACGCCAACAAGCCGGGCGAGATCGACTACACCCAGTACGGCATCGACAACGCCATCGTCGTCGACAACACCGGTGTGTGGCGCGACCGCGAGGGCCTGGGCCAGCACCTGCAGGCCAAGGGTGTTGCACGCGCGCTGCTCACCGCACCGGGTAAGGGCGACATCAAGAACCTCGTCTTCGGTATCAACCACACCGACGTCGACCTGGACGCCGAGGACGACCGCATCCTCTCCGCCGCGTCCTGCACCACCAACGGCATCACCCCGGTGCTGAAGGTCGTCAATGACAAGTGGGGCGTGGACCACGGCCACGTCGAGACCGTCCACGCCTTCACCAATGACCAGAACCTCATCGACAACTTCCACAAGGGCGAGCGCCGCGGCCGTGCCGCAACCCTGAACATGGTGCTCACCGAGACCGGCGCTGCCAAGGCCGTCTCCAAGGCCCTGCCGGAGTTCGAGGGCAAGCTGACTGGTAACGCCATCCGCGTCCCGACCCCGGATGTCTCCATGGCCGTGCTGAACCTCAGCATGTCCCGCGAGGTCACCAAGGTCGAGGTCAACAACTACCTGCGCGACGTCTCGCTCGTCTCCGAGCTGCGCCCACAGGTGGACTACATCGACTCCCCGGAGGTCGTCTCCACCGACTTCGTCGGCTCCACCCACGCTGGTGTCGTCGACGGTCGCGCGACGATCGCTGCTGGTAAGAACCTGGTGCTCTACGTCTGGTACGACAATGAGTTCGGTTACTCCTGCCAGGTGGTCCGCATCATCGAGCAGCTGGCCGGCGCCCAGCACATCGTGGTGCCTGCCCGCACCGCACTGGACGCCCTGGACTAAGGAGCACTCCCGGGGCCGTGCTAGGCCCCATAGCGAGCTGAGGGCCCGCGACCGAATAGTGGTCGCGGGCCCTTTCACGTCTGCCTGCTAGCGGCTACGCCCGTGGATCTCATTCTGGGCGATCGCCACCCCACGGCTCACGATGAGCCGCACCGCGTCCGCCGCGTCCCCCAGGGATAGTGGCAGCCATTCGAGCTCTTGTTTGCTGAAGGGCTTGAGCACGAAACTCGCGGGGTCCATGCGCCCCGGGGGCCGGCCGATCCCCATCCGGATGCGCACATAGTCCCGGGTGCCCAGCGCCTGGGTGGTGGACTTCAGCCCATTGTGGCCGTTCTCCCCGCCGCCGACCTTGATGCGCACGGCTGCCGGGTCGAGGTCCAACTCATCGTGGATCACGATGACGTGCTCGGCGGGGACCTTGAAGAACTTCGCCAACGCCCCGATCGCCCCACCGGAGAGGTTCATGTAGCTGCGGGCCCGGGCGATGATGACGGACTGCCCGTCGATCTTCGTCTGGCAGATCAGCGAGTTGGTGCGCTTGTGGGCACTCAGCGTGCCCGGCATGGGCGTGAGATCATCCAGCAGCTCGTCCACCGCCAGGTAGCCGATATTGTGCCTGGTGGTCTCGTACTGCGCGCCCGGGTTACCGAGCCCAACGATGAGCCTCGGGGCATCGGCGTTGCCAGCCGCCTTCGGGGTTCTCTTGGGGGAGGAGTTCTTCAGCTTTCCACACACAGTTGGAATCCTTCCATAGAAAGACCCGCCGCGCTGGGGCAGAGGTATGGTTCATACCTCGTGCCCGGCGCAGCGGGTGAGAGTTGCGACCCCCGGCGGTGAGCTCGCGCTCAGTCGCCGGTGCGCAGGGGAGGGGAGTTAGTCCTCGGACTCTGCCGGTGCCTCGGCCTCTTCGCCCTCAGCGGCCTCTTCGCCCTCGGCAGCTGCCTCGTCGTCGTCCTCAGGCAGCTCTTCCTCCTCCGGCTCGACGATGTTGATGACGAGCTCTTCGGCGTCGGAGACCAGGACAGCGTTGGACGGCATCTTGACGTCCTTCGCCAGGATCTGCTCGCCGATCTCCAGGCCGTTGATGTCCAGGACGATCTCTTCCGGAATGTCGAGGACGTCCACCTCGAGCAGCAGGACGTCGACGTCCTGAACGACCATTGCGCCCGGTGCTGGGAGGCCCTCGTGGATGACCGGAACCTCGACCTCGACGCGCTCGCCGCGCTTGACGTTCAGCAGGTCAGCGTGGTCGATGTCCAGGGTCAGGACGTTCTGGTCGATGGCCTTGACCATCACGAGGTTGTCCTCGCCGTCGATGTTCAGCTCGAACACGGCGTTAACACCCTCGTTACGGACCAGTGCGTGCAGGTCCAGGGTGTCGACGTGGACGTGAACCGGGTCCAGCTCGTTGCCGTAGACAACCAGTGGGATCCGGCCGTCGCGACGCAGGCGACGGGATGCGCCCTTACCGAACTCGGTGCGCAGAACGCCTTCGATACGAGTCAATTCAGCCATGAGTGCTCCTTAGAGAGTTGAAATGCTGTGAAAATATTGCGGTTGCCGTTGCTTTTGCCGCTACTGGGGGGCCAGAAACGAAAAAAGCCGCGGTTTCTCGCGGCGGGTGTCCACCCCGCCCACGTGAAGCCCCTGAGAAAGGAAGCCGCATGGCCGGGAAGTTCATCGCGCCGATAACGGCCAGCTTCTTTCAGAGCCAGCCCTCGCCGAGATCACCCGATATCTTACAAGGCTGCAGCCCACGTGGGCAAACCCCATTTTCGGACGCAGCGCTGCAGTGTGGCGCCTGGTGCGGGTGCGGCGGGAGTGCGACGTGGGGAGGGGCAGGGCGGGGGATAGGCGGCCGTGATACCGCGTTCGCTCGGCTCCGCATTGCCGTCTTCGTGGGCGCCTTACAGCAAAACACCCCCGGCCCCGCCCACAGTGGGCGGAAACGGGGGGGGGAGTGGCGCTCCATGCGACGCAGCGGGGGATTACTCGAAGAGCGTGGTCACCGAGCCGTTCTCGAAGATCTCGTGGATCGTCTTCGCTACCAGCGGGGCCACGGAAAGAACCGTGAGGTTATCCCAGCCCTCGGTGCTCTGCGGCAGCGTGTCGGTGGTGATGATCTCACGGGCGCCGCACTCGCTGAGGCGCTCGCGGGCCGGGTCGGAGAACACGCCGTGGGTGGTCGCGATGATCACGTCGCCCGCACCGGCGTTCTTCAGCACCTGCACAGCACCTGCGATGGTGCCACCGGTGTCGATCATGTCGTCCAGCAGCACGCAGGTGCGGCCCTCGACATCGCCGACCACGCGGTTGGAGGTGACCTTATTGGCCACATCGATGTCGCGGGTCTTGTGGATGAAGGCCAGCGGGGCGCCGCCCAGCTGGTTGGCCCACTTCTCGGACTCCTTCACGCGGCCGGCATCCGGGGAGACGACCACGATGTTGTCCAGGTTGTAGTTCTCCTGGATGTGCTTGGTCAGGATCGGCAGCGCGTGCATGTGGTCGACCGGGCCGTCGAAGAAGCCCTGGATCTGGTCGGTGTGCAGATCCACAGAGACCAGGCGGTCCGCGCCAGCGGCCTTGAACAGGTCAGCGACCAGGCGGGCGGAGATTGGCTCGCGGCCGCGATGCTTCTTGTCCTGGCGGGCGTAAGGGTAGAACGGGAGAATCGCCGTGATCCGCTTCGCCGAGCCGCGCTTCAGCGCGTCGATCATCAGCAGCTGCTCCATCAGCCAGTCGTTCAGTGGCTGCGGGTGGGACTGCAGGACGAAAGCGTCGGAGCCACGGACGGACTCCTCGAAGCGCACGAAGATCTCGCCGTTGGCGAAGTTGCGCGCCGTGGTCGGAGTCAGCTCGACACCAAGCTCGCGGGCTACTGCCTCACCCAGCTCCGGGTGCGCACGACCCGAAAACAGCATGAGGTTCTTTTGGTTGTCGATCCAGTGAGTGGTGGACACAGATCAGCCTTCCCGAGGATTTGTTTTCTTGTGTTCGCCGGTACGTTGCCGCCCGTTGACCCTTGCGCAGGATCTTTGAGGACGCCACCCGCTCGCCGCAGTGACCAGCTTTACATGAACTGATGATAATTGCCCTGGGTTTAAAGAACCAACGAGGGCTAGGTCTACTGCCCCTGCTCCGGGGTCTCGCCTTCGGGCTGCGGGGTAGCAGCGTCGCTAGCGGCGCGCTGCGCGGCCTCCGCCGCCGGGGTGCCGGGGCGGCGCTTGGCCACCCAGCCCTCGATATTGCGCTGCTGGCCACCGGAGACGGCCAGAGCGCCGGCGGGGACGTCCTCCTTGATGACCGTGCCGGCCCCGGAGTAGGCGCCATCGCCGACGGTGACCGGCGCGATGAACATCGTGTCCGAGCCGGTGCGCACGTGCGAGCCGATCGTGGTGTGGTGCTTGTTCACCCCGTCGTAGTTGACGAAGACGCTGGATGCCCCGATGTTGCTGTACTCGCCGATGGTGGCATCACCCACGTAGGTCAGGTGCGGCACCTTCGAGCCACGCCCGATGGTCGCGTTCTTGGTTTCGACGAAGCCACCCAGCTTGCCCTCCTCGCCGAGCTCGGTGCCCGGGCGCAGGTAGGTGAACGGGCCAACGGTGGCGCGAGCGCCGATGGAGGAGCTCAGTGCGTGGGTGCGCACCACGGATGCGCCCTCGCCAACGGTGGTGTCCTGCAAGGTCGTATCCGGGCCCACGGTGGCGTTATCCGCAATCTGGGTGTGGCCGAGTAGCTGGGTGCCCGGCAGGATCGTGACGTCCTGGCCGACCTGAACATCCACGTCGATGCGGGTGCTGTGCGGGTCGACGATCGTCGCCCCGCCGCGCATCGTGCGCTCCAGCACGCGGCGGTTGAGCTCCTCGCCGGCGCGGGCCAGCTGGACTCGGTCGTTCACGCCCGCGAGTTCCGCGGCATCGTTGGCGGTGTGGGCGCGCACCGGGTGGCCGTCGGCCCGGGCGATGGAGAGCACATCGGTGAGGTAGAGCTCGCCCTGCGCGTTATTCGTGTTTAGACGGCTCAGCGCATCCCGCAGGATCTCGGCGTCGAAGGCGAAGACACCGGAGTTGACCTCGGTGATAGCCCGCTGTTCTTCGGTGGCGTCCTTTTCCTCGACGATCTGCATGACGTCGCCGTATTCGGAGCGCACGATGCGGCCATAACCGGTGGGGTTGGTTTGCTCAACCGAAAGCACCGTCACCGCGGTTGGCACCTCGGTGTGGGAACGGTAGAGCGCGGTGATCGTCTCACCCGTCAGCAGCGGGACGTCGGCGTTCGTGACGATGACGGTGCCGTGGAAGTCCGCCAGCTCGTTCATCGCGCACTGCACGGCGTGCCCGGTGCCGTTCTGCTTCTCCTGGACAGCCAGGTGGATCTCACGGCCCAGGTCCTGGGCCACCTGCTCGCAGGCCGGGCCGACCTTTTCGCGGCCGTGCCCGATTACGGCCACCATGTTGCTTGGCTGCGCTCCCGCCGCGGCGTGAAGGCTGTGGGCCAGCAGCGTGCGTCCGCCGATGGCGTGCAGGGTCTTCGGGGTAGCCGACTTCATGCGCGTGCCGGCGCCCGCAGCGAGGATGACGACGGCCAGATCCGAGCCGGCAGAAGTCCCACCAGCTCCCGTGGTCTGGGTCTCCGTTGGCTGGTCGGTGGCTTGGTTCCTGTTCGGAGTGCGCGACACGGCGGCAGCCCCTCCTTGAAAATCGGGTGTGGACGGTCTTAGTAGTACACCAGCATAACCGCCGCGCCGGACAAAGCTTTGCGGGCCGCGGGCTGTGTCGCACCCTGAGCAGGTGGGGTCTAATTCTGGCGGGCAGAAACCTCGGGAAGCTTCGCCGCGAGCAGAGAGCCCAGCGCGCCGAACCCGGCCAAAGCGCCGAGTGCCCAGAGGGTTCCCAAGAGGCTCAACAGTGCGGTCAGCGCACCGATGAGCAGCAGGATGATGCCCATGAGCGTGTTGGAGACCGAGACATAGCGGGTGCGTTGATCGCCCTCAGCCATGTCCACCACATAGGTCGACCGGGAGACTCGGATGGCCGCGTGAGCCACCGAGATTCCGAAGAAGGCGACGGGCAGCCACCAGTACAGGGCGTCCTCCCAGACCAGGGCCAGGCCGATGGTGATCAGCAGTAGAACGACGGAGAACAGCGCGCCGCCCGAGAGGGTGTTCTTCGAAGACTTATCCGACAGCGCCCCGGAGACGCGGCCGGCGGCCAGCGATGCCAGGCCCGCAGCCACGACGAACAGGCCCAGGCCGGTCACGCTCGAGCCAGCCCGGCCCTGCAGCGTGACAAGAAAAGTGGGGGAGAGGGCGGAGGCCAGCATGAGGGAGCGGACCAACACAAAGTTGCGGAAGGGCTTGTCATCCCGCACCAGGCCCCACACGTCGTCCCAGATGGCGCGATTCATCTCGACGAAGGAGTGGGGCGGCTCAGCGAGGTCCTCCTCGTCCACCGGAGGCTCCTGGATCCCCTTAAAGAGCAGGAAACTCACCAGCCAGGCACCGGCGCCGGCCGCAAAAAGCACGCCGAAGGTACCGGGGCTCAGATTGTCACGTAGGGCGGCGATGATCAGGCCCACCACGATGGTCACCGCACCCGCGAGCGTCGTCGCGAAACCAGTGACCCGGCCGCGGTAACCCTTCGGCATCGTGCGGCCCTGGATGTCCTTACTCGTCAGCGACACCAGCGAACGGGAGGCAGCGAGCAGCGCGAGGCCGAAGAGGATGAGCAGACCCGCTGCCGTGCCAGAGGTGAACAGGGCCGCGCACATCGCGATGATGCAGCCCAGCGCCTGCCCCAGCGTGCCCAGCAGCAGGATCGGCAGCCGGCGGGAGCGGGCCTGGATCCACGGGCGAAGCCCCGCCTGCGGCAGCATCGACCCGGATTCGCGGATCGGCACCAACAGTGGCGCGATCCAGGCGGGCGCGGCCAGCATATGCAGCAACCACGGCAGCGTCGTCTTCGCACTCATGATCTGGTCGCCGATGTTTTGAAAACCAAAGGCCGTGGAGAAGCGCAGCCCGTTCTGTTCCACATTCGGAAGATCGGACTTCGGTGGTTTACCGATCAGCTTGTGGGACAGGCGCGTCGAAAAAAGCCCCTGCTCGGAGTGAGTAGGGGCCTGAGCTTGGTGGTCTTCGCTCGTCATGCTCCCCCACCAGGACTCGAACCTAGAATGACGGTACCAAAAACCGCAGTGTTGCCAATTACACCATGGGGGAAAGAGCTAGCCGTCGAAGATCCCGCAGGATGACGCTAACGGCTTAACACCCTACCCCATGTCACGCGAGGGGTGGCAAACCACCGAAGCGCCAGGGCACCGGGAGTCCGCAGACCACGGGGTAGGGGTGTCTGCCCCCACGGCTACACTGGGGCGCTATGAGTACCACGGTCCGCCCATCGGCAAGCCAAAATACGTCCGCACCAGGGAATAGGGGGCACGCGGCGCCTGCGCTGTCGGGTGTGCTGCGGGCCGCCGCGCGCGACTCGAAGCTCAAGGGCCTGGTCACCCACATCGGTGCCACGCAGTTGGCGATCCAGGGTCCCGACGCGGTGTGGCCCTTCGCCGTCGGCACCGTCGCCCAGCACGCCCCGGTGTTGGTGATCACGGCGACCGCCCGGCAGGCCGAGGACCTCACCGAGCAGCTCAAGGCCATGCTGGGCGACGAGGTGGAGCTCATGCCCGCCTGGGAGACCCTGCCGCACGAGCGCATCTCACCGAACGTGGAGACCGTCTCCCAGCGGATGAAGGTGCTCCGCCGCCTGCACCGGCAGACTGCCGGTGAGCTGGGGGATTCCGATACCCGGATCCGGGTGGTTGTCGCGCCCGTGCGAACGTTGGTGCAGCCCATCCAGGACAGCCTCGGTGCCGTAACCCCCGTCCACCTCGCCGTCGATCAGGAGGTGGATTTCGAACAGATCCAGCATGAGCTGGTGGAGCGCGGCTACTCCGCGGTGGACGTGGTCGCCAAGCGCGGTCACTTCGCGGTGCGCGGCGGCATTCTCGACGTTTTCCCGGCGACGGGAGAGCTGCCCGTGCGCGTGGAGTTCTGGGGTGACGAGGTCTCCGACATCCGCCCCTTCAGCGTCGGTGATCAGCGCACCATCCCCGGGGTGGAACTCGACGAGGTTACGGTCTATCCAGCCCGTGAGCTGCTCATCACCGACTCCGTGGCCACCCGCGCCGGGGAGCTGGCTAAGGAACACGCCAGCCATGCCGAGCTGGCGGATGTCTACCACAAGATCAGCGAGAAGATCGCTGTGCCCGGCATGGAGGCACTGATCCCGAGCCTCCACGACGGTGAGTTGAAGCTCCTGCCGGAATTCCTACCGGAGGGCACGCACACCATCGTGCTGGCACCGGCCGCTGTCGAACGCCGCGCCGCAGACCTGAAGGAGACCGGCGAGCAGTTCCTCGAGGCCGGCTGGGAAGCCGCGGCCATGGGGGCGAACGCTCCCGCTGACGGCGTGGCCTACGTGTCCGTTGCCGCGGCCCGGCATGCCCAGGCGGCAATGGATCGGCCGTGGTGGACACTGTCCCCGCTCGGCATGTTGGACTCCGACGAGGGCTTCGACGGCGACGCCCTCCTCCTTGACTACGACGCCGCGCCCCAGCCCCGAGGCGAGATGGAGGCCATCGAGCACATGATGGCCGATATCCGCACCCGCGTGGAGGCCGGCGGTCGGGTCGCATTCGCCGCTCCAACACCCACCGTCGCCGCCCGAATGTTGCGCCGCTTCCACGAGGCGGGCATCGCCGCAGAGGCCGTGGGGGTGGACCTACGGGGCCAGCGCGGCATCGGCCGTCAGGCCACATCCAAGGCGACCCCGGACCAGGAACCGGCGCCGAAGAAGGTCAGCATCTACCACGCGGTTGCCCACGAGGGCCTCGTCTTCCCGATGGCTGGGGGAGAGCACCCCAGCCTGCTGTTCCTCACCGAAACGGACGTCACCGGCAACCGCGTGGAGGCAGCGGCGACCGGTAAGCGAAAGCCAGCCAAGCGCCGCAACCGCGTCGATCCACTGGCCTTGGAACCCGGCGACCTGGTGGTTCACGATTCCCACGGCATCGGCAAGTTTGTGAAGATGACCGAGCGCACCGTCGGCAAGGGGGCGGACGCCTCGCGCCGCGAATACCTCGTCCTCGAATATGCCCCCAGCAAGCGGGGCGGCCCGGGCGACCAGCTCTACGTTCCCATGGACCAGCTCGACCTACTGTCCCGCTACGTCGGTGGGGAGAAGCCCGCCCTATCCAAGATGGGTGGCGCGGACTGGAAGAACACCAAGCGCAAGGCCCGTAAGGCCGTGCGTGAAATCGCCGGAGAGCTCGTGCAGCTCTACGCCCAGCGCCAAGCCGCGCCGGGCTACGCCTTCGCCCCGGATAGCCCGTGGCAGCGGGAGATGGAGGAGGCTTTCCCCTTCACGGAGACCGAGGACCAGTTCAATGCCATCGAGGCCGTGAAGTCCGACATGGAAAAGCCGGTGCCGATGGATCGCGTCATCGTGGGTGACGTGGGCTACGGCAAGACGGAGGTCGCGGTGCGCGCCGCCTTCAAGGCCGTCCAGTCGGGTAAGCAGGTCGCCGTCCTCGTCCCAACGACGCTGCTTGCGCAACAGCACATGAAGACCTTCCGGGAGCGGATGCAGGACTTCCCGACGCGCATCGCGGAGCTGAGCCGTTTCACTACCCCTGCGCAGTCCAAGGAGATCCTCAAGGGGCTGGCCGAGGGAACCATCGACATCGTCGTGGGCACCCACCGCCTGCTGCAGACCGGTGTGACCTGGAAGAACCTGGGGCTCATCATCGTTGATGAGGAGCAGCGCTTTGGCGTGGAGCACAAGGAACACATCAAGTCCCTGCGCACCCACGTGGACGTCCTGACCATGTCCGCTACGCCGATCCCGCGCACGCTGGAGATGTCCATGGCCGGCATCCGCGAAATGTCGACCATCCTTACCCCGCCGCAGGACCGTCACCCCGTGCTAACCTACGTCGGTGCCCAGGAGGACAAGCACGTCGCCGCCGCGATCCGCCGCGAGCTGCTGCGCGACGGTCAGGTGTTCTACATCCACAACCGGGTGAAATCCATCGAGAAGGCGGCGGAGCACATCCGCAGCCTCGTGCCCGAAGCCCGGGTGGTGGTCGCCCACGGGCAGATGAGCGAGGAACAGCTGGAAACCACCGTGGAGGGCTTCTGGAACCGGGAATTTGACATCCTGGTGTGCACCACCATCGTGGAGACCGGCCTGGACATTTCGAATGCCAATACCCTGATCGTGGAGAATGCCCACCACATGGGCCTCTCCCAGCTGCACCAGCTGCGCGGGCGCGTGGGTCGCTCCCGGGAGCGGGCCTATGCCTACTTCCTCTATCCGAAGGGCGAGGTGCTCACCGAGACCTCCTATGACCGACTGTCCACCATCGCGCAGAACAATGAGCTCGGCGCGGGCATGGCCGTCGCGATGAAGGACCTCGAGATGCGTGGCGCCGGCAATGTCCTGGGCGCCGAGCAGTCGGGGCACATCGCGGGAGTGGGCTTCGACCTCTACGTCCGGCTCGTCGGCGAGGCAGTGGAGGCTTTCCGCGCGATGGCCGACGGCAAGCCGGTGGACGGGCGCGAGGAGGAGAAGAAGGAGATTCGCATTGACCTGCCGGTGGACGCACACATCCCGGTGACCTACGTGGCCTCCGAGCGACTCCGCCTCGAGGCCTACCGCAAGCTTGCGGAGGCGCAGGATGAGGACCAGATCGAGGAGGTGCTCACCGAGTTCCGGGACCGCTACGGCGAGCCGCCGGCCCAGGTGACCAACCTCGCGGTGCTGTCCCGACTGCGGTTGGTGTGCCGTGACCTGGGAGTTTCGGAGGTCGTGGCGACGGGCTCCCGCATCAGCTTCAGCCCGATCGATCTGCAGGACTCCGGCCAGGTGCGGTTGAAGCGCCTATTCCCGGGGGCGACGTACCGGGCGACCACCAAGGTCGTGGTTATTCCGGCACCGAAGGAAGGCGCGGGGATGCGGGCGGTCGCGCTGCGGGATGTGCCGCTGGCCCAGTGGTGTGCGAATGCGCTCACTCAGCTGGCAGGCATCCCGGAACGGGACATCAGGGGAGGTAGTGGCCCGACGCGTTAGCCCCTCGGTGCGAAAACTTCCGAGTCACTAGCGTAAACTTTAGCCCCATGACAGTCGTACTCCTCGATCCTCGATTCCCCTCGATGATTCCCGTCGACGCCGTGACCCTGCTTAGTGGCAAGGTTTCCTATACGGAGGAGGTGCCGATCCGCATCCGCTGGGTCATCGGCGACCTCGGCGGCCACACGGTCTACGAGTCCGACGTCCTCGTCACCACCGATCTGCGAAACGACCTGGTCATCGAGCGGATCGAGGAGGGCGACGAGCTGCTGGCCGCCCCGAGCCTGCTGGTGCACCTCGCCCCAGATCGGGAGATCGGGCCGCGGGATTCCGGCGAGCTCGCCCCGGCGCACACGCCCGCGCTGCCCTCCGCGGAGGCGATCGGTCAGGCGATGTCTGGGATGGGGGAGCAGGACCCGGCGGAGGCGCTGGAGTCCTATCAGCAGTACGCCGATGCCGTGGACGATGCTTATCAGCAGTCAGCGCATCTGTACCACCAGCCGAGCGCCCAACAGGGGGATGAAGACTACGCCGCCGACGCGGCGGCCTCGGCTGCCTATAGCGGCGAGGGCTTCGTCGAGGGCGAGGTTCTTTCCGCCGACGAACACACCGCCGCGGTGGCGGGCAGTCGCCGCACTGCGCGCACCGAGGTGCCTGAATCTGTGATGGACGAGATCGAGGACGCCGTGGCGCTGATGGCTCGCGCACTGCGCCAGGGCAAGTGGGAGCAGTCCATGACCCACGCCGACCTCGTGCCCTTCCTGCGGGAGGAGACCGAGGAGCTGGCGAGCACCATCGAGCTGCGGGACGTTCTCGCCGCCGTGGGTTCCGAAGACCGGGCCGATGGTGATGGTGAGGTTCCAGAGTGGGCTGAGCAGGACCTCTGTGAGGAGCTTTCGGACGTGCTGCTGCAAGTCCTCTTCCACGCGGAGATCGCGAACCGCCGTGGTGCCTTCGACATCGGGCATGTGGCTGGCGCGTTCGTGGCAAAGCTGCGTGATCGTGCACCGTACCTCTTCGAGGAGGTCGAGCGCGCGGTGGGTATTCAGGAGCAAAACGACCTGTGGCGTGCTGGTAAGGAGACGCAGGAGCAGCGCAAGCGTGAGGCGCACGGCCCCGCCTTCCGCGATTACCTGGACCGGAAGGCCGAGCTAAAGCAGCAGGCTGCCGAAAGTCAGCAGGCTGGTTCGTCGCAGCGCAGCCCGCTGGGCGCGCAAGCTACCGCACAGGCCGGCAACGCTGGCCAGGGAGCTTCGGCGAAGCAGGGCAGCCCGATCGCTCACCCTGCCCAGACCGCGCAGTCGCAGCCGAAGCAGGCGGGTCAGACCGCCCCAACCGCTCATCGAGCCGCCACTGCCCAGCCTGCTCAACCGCGTCATACCTCTGCGCTGTCCGCGGCCGATGAGATCATCCGCGAGGCCCGCGAGCGTGGCCTGCGGGACGCGGACATCCCGACGGATATCCGCTACCCGATGGTCGGCCTCGAGCTCGACGAGCCAGGCGGGGCGGAGGACCGCCTGCTCAAGGCGGTACAGAATTTCCGCCAGCAGCTCGACCGGATGGGACGCTAGAGCCTTCGCCGTGCGCCTTTCCGATCTCCCTTTCCGCTCGCAGGACTACCTCAAGGCGATCTTTGACGTCCAAGAGTGGAGCGGCGCCGGGGTCGGGCTGACCCAGCTTGCTGCCAAGGTCGGCCAACAGAACTCCACCGCTTCCGAGGCTGTGAAGCGGCTGGCCGCCCAGGGGCTGGTTAACCACCGCCCCTACGCGCCCATCACCTTGACGGACTTGGGCCATGAGCTCGCGATTCAGATGGTGCGCCGTCACCGGCTAATCGAAACCTATCTCTGCCGTGAGCTGGGCTATTCCCTCGACGAGGTCCACGATGAGGCCGAAGAGCTCGAGCACGCCGTCAGCGAGAAGTTCCTCACCCGCATCGACGAGTTGATGGGCTACCCAGACCGGGACCCACACGGTGACCCGATCCCGAACGCGGCAGGCCAGCTCCCCGAAACCGAGTCCTTCCCCCTCTCTGAGGCAGCCGTCGGCGATGTGTTGTGCGTCGAGCGGGTTTCGGACTCTGACCCTGACCTGCTCCGTCACCTGGAGGGCAGCGGCGTGACCCCGGGGGTTCACATCCGCGTCGACCCCCGGCCTTTCGAAGCGCTCGCTGAATTCAGTATCGTGTCCGGTACGCGATCCGGTTCGGTGGTGTCCCTGCCCGCCGCGCAGTTATCCGCGGTTCGGTGTATCCGGCCCGCGTAGCCCGCCACCGCCGGTATCATTCTTTGCCCATGCCCAACGCACGCCGCAAGGGCGCGCTGCAGCGCGCCCGCGGGAAGGAAGTCCTGTGAATCACGACCGCTACGAGCCCGCGGCCGCGGTCCCACGCCGTCGCCGCTCCGGGTGCGCTGTGATGGGCTGCGGTGTCGTTGTGGTCGCCCTGCTGAGTATCATTGCCCTGGTCGGTTTTCTGGTGGCTGCCTTCACTGGAAACTCACCGATCAAGGCCAACCGCCTTCCCATTCCGGACGACGTTCCGCCAGCCGCCGCAGCACCCGCGCCGACCATTGATATCCATCAGCCGGGGCGCACCGCGAACCAGTTGGCCCGCTGGGCGCGTGGGCAGGTGTCGGAGACGAACATTCCCTACCAAGCCCTGATTGCCTACGGGAATGCAGAAAACATCGCTCGCCAAACCAAACCGGAGTGCAGGCTGAGCTGGAATACCCTCGCCGGCCTGGGCTTCGTAGAAACCAAGCACGGCTCCTATGCCGGCTGGACCCTGCGTGGTACGAAGCTCAATGATCAGGGGACCGCGGATCCGAAGATCTACGGTCCCCAGCTCAACGGGGAGAAATTCGCCCGCATCGAGGACACGGACGGCGGCAAGCTCGACGGGGATAAGGAATTCGACCGCGCGATGGGGCCGATGCAGTTCATCCCCGAGACCTGGAAGCATTACGGCGTGGACGCCAACGGCGACGGAGTGGCGGACCCGCAGAATATCGACGACGCAACCGCCGCCGCTGCCCGCTTGCTCTGCGACTTCGGCCGTGACCTGAGCACCCCGGAGGGGTGGACCCAGGCGATCCGCTCCTATAACCAGTCGGATCAGTATGTTCGCGACGTCCGAGACGCCGCGGCGAATTACGCGCTGGGCCAGTCCGCCAGCATCGTGTAGCGCGCTGTAGGCGCTGGCTCCAGGGTGCGGTTTAGCGCACCGACTCGCGCATGGCCCATTCGACGGCGTCGAGCGGCAGCTCCGGGTCGACGCTGTCGCGAGCTTCGCGGACCGCGGCGAGGTAGGTGCTGTAGTCCGCAGTGGACCAGTCGGAATCCTTCTCCAGGCCCGCGATCTTCGCGCGATTGGAGCAGATCACCAGCGGCTTATCCTCGCCGGCAGCCTGCGGGCCGGCCAGGAAGTAGGCGACGTAGGAGGCGAACTTCGCCGGCAGGCCGATGCTCGTCAGCGCCTCGTACTGCGCTGCCGGCTCCTTGGACTCCAGGGTCGGGATCGTCTTGAGCAGGCTGGCGGCCTTGGCCTTGTTTCGCAGGAACTGCTGCAATGGCAGCACCGCCTGGGACTGGCCCGCCCCGTAGGCGAAGGCAGCACCGATGAAGTCGATGACCCGCTCCCGGGCGTAGCCGGAGGCAACGGCGTCCTCCGCGAAGTTAAACACTTCTGCACGCGTGATGGAGGCGGTGGCGTCGTCCCGGAAGGGCGGGACGTGGCGCAGGTGGAACGGCCAGCCGGACTTCCAACGACGAGGGGAGAAGGTCACCGAATCGTTCATGACCTTCTCGGCGGTGGGGGACACGTTATTCACAGCATCTACGATCTGATTCATGGCCCCATTGTGGCAGAACGTGGCTCGGGGGCGACCGTGTGGGTCGATCGCAGGTCCTCTGGCGGGAGCATGGCAAAATAGAGGTGGCTAGAATAGTTCCTGGCTTTCGGGTCCGGGGTCGGTGCGATGGCGCCCGGCTCAGCCCGTCCACGCCAGTGGTCAAAGCAACGTCGAATGTGCCTAGGAGGCAGACACAGATGGCCGGAATCCTTAACGTCAGCGCGCTGGAGATCATGGACTCCCGCGGTAACCCCACCGTCGAGGTCGAGGTCATCCTCGACGACGGTTCGATGGGCCGTGCCGCCGTGCCTTCGGGCGCGTCCACCGGTGTGCACGAGGCGCACGAGCTGCGCGACGGCGGAGATCGCTACCTGGGCAAGGGCGTTGCCAAGGCTGTCGATTTCGTCAACACCGAGATCGACGACGCTCTGGCTGGCCTGGAGGCTGATGACCAGCGCCTCATCGACCAGACCCTGCTGGAGCTCGACGGCACCGAGAACAAGTCTCGTCTGGGCGCCAACGCCCTGCTCGGCGTCTCCATGGCCGTCGCCCATGCGGCCGCTGACTCCGCTGGCCTCGAGCTCTTCCGCTACGTTGGTGGTCCGAACGGCCACGTCCTGCCGGTTCCGATGATGAACATCCTGAACGGTGGCGCACACGCGGACTCCGGCGTAGACGTCCAGGAGTTCATGATCGCACCGATCGGCGCGGAGACCTTCGCCGAGGCGCTGCAGGTCGGTGCCGAGGTCTACCACAGCCTCAAGGCCGTCATTAAGGACAAGGGCCTGTCCACCGGCCTGGGCGACGAGGGCGGCTTCGCTCCGTCCGTCGAGTCCACCAAGGCAGCCCTGGACCTCATCGTCGAAGCCATCGAGAAGGCCGGCTACACCCTGGGCGAGGACGTCGCCCTGGCCCTGGACGTCGCCTCCTCCGAGTTCTACGAAGACGGCGTGTACAACTTCGAGGGCGGTAAGCACAGCTCCGCCGAGATGGTTGAGGTCTACGCTGACCTGGTCGAGCAGTACCCGATCGTCTCTATCGAGGATCCGCTGGACGAGGACGACTGGGAGGGATACATCACCCTCACCGAGAAGCTCGGCGACAAGATCCAGATCGTTGGCGACGACCTCTTCGTCACCAACCCGTCCCGCCTGCAGGAGGGCATCGACCGTGGCGCGGCCAACGCCCTGCTGGTCAAGGTGAACCAGATCGGTACTCTCTCCGAGACCTTCGACGCCGTGGAACTGGCACACCGCAACGGCTACCGCACCATGATGTCCCACCGCTCCGGCGAGACCGAGGACACCACCATCGCTGACCTGGCCGTCGCCCTGAATTGCGGCCAGATCAAGACCGGTGCCCCGGCCCGCTCCGAGCGCGTGGCGAAGTACAACCAGCTGCTCCGCATCGAGCGCTACCTGGAGGGCGCAGCAGTCTACGCGGGCCGCTCCGCTTTCCCTCGCTTCAAGAACTAGGGTGAGCGGACTAGAATAGCCCGTTATGACCCACCCCTCCCGCGATAACTCGCCCCGCCCCGCTGGCAGTGACCAGCGTGGTGGGGCGAACGCGGATTCTACGGGCCAGCGCCTGCCCCAGGCCCGCTCCATGGAGCGCAATCAGGCCCGGCGTCGTCGGATGCGGCAGGCGCCTCAACGCGTGGCGCGCCGATTCGTCGCCCTGCCGTCTCGAATGAGTCCCGGTGCTGCGATCGTCGTGATCCTGGTGGTCGGTCTCATGGCCCTGTCCCTAGCCACCCCGCTGCGTAACTACTACGAGCAGCGCACGGAGCTTGCCCAGCTGCAGAGCACTATCCAGGAGCAGGAACGCCACAAGGCAGAGCTCCAGGCGGAACTCAACCGCTTCGAGAACGAGGACTACCTCAAGGAGCAGGCGCGCATCCGCCTCGGCGTCATCGAGCCTGGCGAGTCCGCCTACCGCATCATCTCGCCGAAAATCACCGGGGCTGCGGGCGAGGATGCCCCTGGGGCAGGAAAGAGCCCGTCGGAGCAGGAATACGAGAACAGCCCGTGGTTTAAGAAGCTGTGGGATTCCGTGGCAGTCGAACCTGGCGAGGAAGCGCCGGGAGATGCCGGCAGTGCTCCTGCCGGCCAGGGCGAAGGGCAGGACTCCGGCAGCAGCCCCGAGGGCAGCGAACAGCCAAGCGGCGATATGAAACTTCCGATTTTGCCCGACAACCAGCCATAATCGCCGGAGTCGGCACACCCCGCGGAAGAGCTTGGGAGAACCCAGGCCCGCGGGCTTTTTCAAGAGGAGAATGAATGACGGTCAGTCGTGAAGACCTGGACATCATGGCCGCCCAGCTCGGCCGAGAGCCGCGCGGCGCGGTGGAGGTCAGCTACCGAACCCCGGACGGCCAGCCCGCCGTCGTGAAGACCCATCCCAGGCTGCCGGACGGCACCCCGTTCCCGACGCTGTATTACCTCACCGACCCCCGGCTGACCGCAGAGGCCAGTCGTTTGGAGGTCGCCGGCGTCATGAAAACAATGCAGGAACGTCTCAGCACTGATGAGGAGCTGCAGCGGGACTACCAGGGGGCCCACGAGCACTACCTGGCTACCCGCAACGCAATGGAGGACCTCGGCACCGAGTTCTCGGGCGGTGGCATGCCTGATCGGGTGAAGTGCCTGCACGTTCTCATGGCCTATGCGCTGGCCGAGGGGCCGGAACGCCTGCGGCTCGGGACTGAGACCGTGGCGCTGGCCGTGGAGCATGACCCGAGCCTGTCCGGTACTGCGATCCCGGCCGATTGGCCGACCTCCGAGGAGCTGGGCATCTCCCTCGTCCAGGCCACCACCGTGGAGGGCGCGGAGAACACCGGCATGTTCCTGCCCGAGCGCGAACGAGACCAAAGGAGCTAGACACATGGCTCAGCCCGACGCCCCACGCCGCTTTGCCGCGATCGACTGCGGAACGAACTCCATCCGCCTGCTCATCTCCGAGCGGGCGGCGGACGGCACCCTGACAGAGCTCAACCGCGATAACATCATCGTCCGGCTCGGCCAGGGTGTGGACGCTACCGGGGGCTTCGCACCAGAGGCCCTCCAACGCGTCGACGATGCCCTGGCTACCTATGCCCAGCGCATGGTGGATCACAACGTCGAGGACGCGATGATGGGGGCGACGAGCGCTACCCGCGATGCGAAGAACCGCGATGAGTTCTTCGCCATCACCGCCCGCCACCTGGGCCGTATCGTCGATGGTCGGCAGGCTGAGGTCATCAGCGGCGAGCAGGAGGCGGAGCTGAGCTTCGCCGGGGCAGTGGCCGACCTGCCGTCCGGAGCCTCGGAGCGCATCTGCGTCATCGATTTGGGTGGCGGCTCCACTGAGTTCGTCGTCCACGACGTCGACGCCCACGGCGCCGTAGCAGACACCGGGACCGTCGAGGCCTACTCCGCGAACATGGGCTGCGTGCGGCTCACCGAACGCTACCTGCACAGCAACCCGCCGACCGCGGAGGAAATCACCGCGGCGGAGGACTTTGTCGCCAAGCAGCTGCGCGAGGTGGAGGAGCATGTTGACCTCACCGGTGTGAGTCGCCTGGTGGGCGTGGCCGGGACCATGACCACCCTCAGCGCGATCACCCAGGGGCTGGATAGCTACCAGCCGAAGAAGATCCACTTGAGCCGCTTGCCGCTGCGCACGTTCCGGGATACCGCCGTCGACCTGCGGGATAAGACCGTCGACCAGCGACTCGAGTGCGGTCCCATGCACCCCGGCCGCGCGGACGTCGTCGGAGGTGGCGCGGTGGTCATCGACGCGGTCGCCAGCCGCTTCATGGCCCTCGGCGTCGAGGAGATCACGATCAGTGAGAAAGACATCCTCGATGGTATGTTGGCAAAAGTTATGCGCCGAAATGGTGCCTAAAATCCGCGCGCGGTAGTGCGCGGGCCACTAGCCCCTATAGCCCAATTGGCAGAGGCAGCGGACTTAAAATCCGCGCAGTGTGGGTTCGAGTCCCACTAGGGGCACAACGAAAAGCCAGGCCGGAGAGTCTTTCTCCCGCCTGGCTTCGCTATTGGTGCCGGTGGTTGCGCGCCGCCGCCACTAGTCTTTCTTTGCTGCCTTCTCTTCTTCCTTGGCAGCCTTTTCTTCAGCCTTGACGGCGGCCTTCTCGACCTTCTTCAGCTGCTTCTCGAGGTTGAAGTCCACCTCTGGCCACTCCAGCTTCATGTTCCGCAGCTCGTTGAGCAGCAGGTAGCGCACGACCAGGCGGGCGTAGTCCTGCTTATCACTAGGAATGATGTACCACGGGGCGACGTCGTTCGTCTTCTCGATGGCCCGGGCGTAGGCCTCGTGGTATTCATCCCACTTCTTCTGCACGCCGAGATCGCTGGGGGAGTAGCGCCAGCGCTGCGCAGGGTTGCGCAGGCGGGAGAGGAAGTTCTTGGTCTGGAACTGAGGGGAGATGTGCAGCAAGACCTTGATGACGCGGGTGCCGTCGGCCTCGAGCTGCTTCTCGAAGCGACGGATGGCGTCGTAGCGGCGGTCGATTTCCTCGATGTCGCTGAGCCCCTCCACGCGGGAGACCAGAACATCCTCGTAGTAGGAGCGGTCGAAGATCGCGATCTCGCCGTTACCTGGCAACTCGCGGCGGATGCGGGCCAGGAAGTCGCGGTTGTCGGTGTCGTCGATCGACTCGACTGGTTCCGCGAAGGTGGCGACGTTCACACCCTGCGGGGAGACGGCCTGCAGGATGGCGTTGGTGGCGCCGCTCTTACCGGAGGCGTCCACGCCCTGCAGGATGATGAGGATGCTGCCGACCTGTTCGTCGCTGGCGCCGTTCGCGTAGAGCTTGGCCTGCTCGGCGCGCAGCTCCTCGGCGATCTTCTTATAGGCCTTGTTGACCCGCTTCTCGAACTTCTCGCCTTTGCCCCTCACCCCCGGGGTTTCGCGAGGGTTGAATGACTTGAGGTCGATGTTGCTCTTGGGTGCGCGCAGCCCGAGAGCGTTGTCCATTCCAAAGCTCATAACCTCAAGTTTAGCGACTTCGGTGGCTTTGCTCAGCTCGACGGGGATGGTACAGCTCGCAGGCTGCTCACTAGCATGGCGGGTATGGATAATGCAGCTTTGGATCAGGACCATTCCACGGCCGGCAACAGCAGCAATTGGCCGCTGGCGCTTATTACGGGAGCGTCCCGCGGCATTGGCCGGGCGATCGCCGAAGACCTTTCCCGCGATCACCGGCTGATTCTGTGTTGCTCGTCGGAGAACTCCGCGCGAAGCCTGCGGGAGGCTTTCCCGGACGCCCAGGTGATTGCCGCGGACCTCTCCGATCCGGCGGCGCTGGGGGAGGCTTTTTCTTCCGACGTTGCCCCGCAGCGTCTCGACTTGCTGGTGCACTCCGCGGGAGTGACGGGGCATGCTCCCATCGCCGAGGCGTCGCTTCAGATGTGGCGGGAGGTGCTCGACGTCAACGTTATCGCCGTCGCCGAGCTCACGCGGTTGCTGCTGCCGGCGCTGCGCGAGGCACGAGGCATGGTGATTGCCATCAACTCCGGGGCGGGGCACAACTCCGGCCCTGGCTATGGGCCCTATGCAGCCTCGAAGTTCGCACTCAAGGCGATCACGGACGCCCTGCGTGAGGAGGAGCGCGGGAAGGTGCGGGTCAGCTCCGTGCACCCCGGGAAGGTGGATTCGGATATGCAGCGCGAGCTGCAGGCCCAGGCGGGGAACGATAGCTACGACCCGGGTGTCTATGTCCGCGCGGAGGACATCGCCGCCGCGGTGCGACTGGCCGCGGAGATGGGGCCTGAGGCCTGCCTGGAGACCGTGAGTGTGCGCCCGGTCGTCAAGTGAGGGCTCGGCACCGCTGCTGATAACGCCGCGAATGCTTCTTAGGGAGCTGGTGCTCCATCAAGAAACCCTCCCCGGCGGAAAGCTCCGTCGGGGAGGGGCGGGGCGCGTGTGTGCGGCGAAATTAGGGCAGCATGCGCAGCTTCTTGCCGGCCAGCAGTGCGCTGCTCATGATGCGCGCGTAGGCCTTCGCGCCCAGGTTCTCCGGGCCACGCATCGACATCCACCGCTGCTCGGTGATGTTCTGGCTGTCGGTGTACTTCAGCAGCCCGGCTGCGCCGTGGCGGCCGCCCATGCCGGAGTCCTTCATACCGCCACTGGTGTTGTCGATGGCCGACCATGCGGCCGTGTAGCCGTCGTTGATGGAGACGGAACCCGCCCGGATCTGCGGGGCGATGCGGTGCCCCGTCTCGGGGCTGGCGAAGACGGAGGCGTTGAGCCCATAGACGGTGTCGTTTGCGGCATTGACCGCAGCCACCAGGTCGTCGACGACCTCGACGAAGACGACTGGACCGAAGACCTCCCCGGTGCGCAGCTTCGCGTCGGCAGGGACATCCGCGAGAACGGTGGGCTCATAGAAGTAGGGGCCCAGATCCGGGCGAGCCTTGCCTCCCGCGAGAACCCGCGCGCCCTTGGCAACCGCGTCGTCCACGTAGCTGGTGACCGTATCCAGCTGCTGTTGGGAGGCCAGCGAACCCATCGCCACCTCCCAGTCGAAGCCGGGGCCGAGCGTCATGGCGCGCACGGCGTCGGCGAACTTGGCGCTGAACTCTTCGTAGACCGGTCGCTCGACGTACACCCGCTCGATGGACACGCACAGCTGGCCCGAGTTGGAGTAGCAGGCATCAACCACGCCACGGACCGTGTAATCCATCTTCGCGTCCGCCGCGACGATCAGGGGGTTCTTGCCACCCAGCTCCGCGGAGAAACCAATCAGGCGGGAGCCCGCGGTAGCCCCAAGAATTTTGCCGGTGGCGGTAGACCCGGTGAACATCAGGAAGTCGCAGGTATTGGCGATCTCGCTGCCCACGACACGGCCGGAGCCGGTGACCAACTGGACGAGATCGCGTGGCAGGCCGGCCTCGAAGAGCAGGCCGAATACCAGCAGGGAGGTAAACGGCGTCGCGGAGTCTGGCTTCGCAACCACCGCATTGCCCGCGATGAGCGCAGGAAGGGCGTCGGAGATGCCCAGGGTCAGTGGGTAGTTCCAAGGCGAGATTTGGCCGACCACGCCCACGGGCTGGAAGTGCTGACGGGACTTGGCGAGCACCGGAACCGCGGAGCGACGGCGCTTCGGGCTGAGGATCTTCTCCGCGTTATTGGCGTAGTAGCGGGAATTATTCGCGACGTCCATGACCTCATCGAAGGCGGAGGCGCGGTTCTTGCCGGTTTCCAGCTGCACCATGTCCATCAGCAGCTCGCGGTTCTTCAAGACGGCGTCGTGGAAACGCAGGAGGATGGCCTTGCGCTCGGAGAAGGGCACGTGAGCCCAGGAGCGCTGTGCCTGGCGGGCGGCGTCTACGGCACGGTGGACGTCCTCCTCATCGCCGGAACCGACCCAGCCGAGGTGCTCCGCGGTGAAGGAAACCTCGACGTCGATCGTCTTCTCGGGCTTGGAACCATCGGCGGGCAGCTTGTTGGCGGACAGCCCGCGCAGCGCCTCCTGGAAGTCTGTCGGGAGTGCGCCGAGGGACAGTCGCTTGGGGAATCGCAAAGCAGTCATGGGTGGAAATATACCTTTGTCGAGGAACCTATGCGGGGGTTGAGAAAGAAAATCCGCAGCGTCGGGAACTAAAAATGCGTCACATGCGTTGGTACATTGTGAAGTAGGAATTTTTAACCGCCTACCAGCTTCGTGGCGCGCCCCGGCAGTTCCGGGAACCGCGCGTGACATGGATCCCGGTCTCCGATCGGGTCGTGTAGACGCACCGCTTGGGTGTGCGCATGGCGGCAAGAACGAGTTTTCCGAAGAATCGAAAGTTGGGGCTTTCAGGTGCAGAAATCTAATCCATTCATGGCTGAGCTGACCGGCCAGAACCGCCAGGGCCAGCAGGCCCAGGGCTATGGTCAGCCAGGTTACGGTCAGCAGGGCGGCGGCTACGGCCAGTTTGCCACCAGCGCCCGTGGTGCCGCTGCCACGGCGACCTACCAGGACGGGCTGCAGGACGCCGCTAATTACGGACAGGCCGGCCCGGCCGACCGCCCGATTACCGTGGACGATGTAGTGGCAAAGACCGGCATCACGCTGGCGGTCATCGTCGTGCTGGCTGCGGCGAACTACTTTATCTTCGGCACGAATCCGGCAACGGGCTCGATCCTCACCGTGGTTGGCGCCATCGGTGGCCTCATCACCGTGCTGGTCTCTGCCTTCGCGAAGAAGTACGGCTCCCCAGTCGTCACCCTGCTTTACGCAGGCTTCGAGGGCCTGTTTGTCGGTGGCTTTAGCTACATGCTCACCGGCATGGCGGTGGGGGACACCAACGCTGGCGCCATGATCAGCCAGGCGATCCTGGGCACCATCGGCGTGTTTGCCGGCATGCTCTTCGTCTACAAGACGGGCGCGATTCGCGTGACCCCGAAGTTCACGAAGTTCATGGTCGCCGCACTGATCGGTGTACTGGTACTGGCGCTGGGCAGCATGGTCATCGGCCTGTTCACCGGTGGCGCTGGCCCGCTGCGCGACGGCTCCCCGCTGTCCTGGATCTTCTCCCTGGTGTGCATCGGCCTCGCAGCGCTGAGCTTCCTGCAGGATTTCGACGCCGCCGACCGCCTCGTCCGCGCCGGTGCGCCGTCCAAGATGGCCTGGGGCGTGGCCCTCGGCTTGGCCGTGACCCTGGTCTGGCTCTACACCGAGATCCTGCGCCTGCTGTCTTACATCAATAGGGACTAGCGCTAGCAGCACAGGGCCAGGGCGTATGACGCGGGCTGGTCCATCGAAAAAACTCTGCCCTTGGGGATCAACCCCAGGGGCTTTTTCATGCCCCCGGGGAGGGGGCACTTTCCCGCGCCGCCCCCGCGTGTCTGTAGATCTTGGTACCGTGATCAGGTCAACAGACTGTAAAACAGCTGGGCGAACAAGCACTGAACCAGCTAGCAAGGAGCGCCGATGAGTCTCGGCGAAAACCCCCGTCCCACTAAGACCCAGCCCGCGGCTGAGCTGCTCAAGGCCGGAAGAAGTTCACACGTCGGCTTGTATCCGCATGACCTGCACCCCGGATTGGTCCCGGGCTTGAGCGTCGAAGATCAGAACAAGAGCTTCTCGCTGGACCGCGTCGTCTTCTTCGTCACAGCCACCCTCATCGTGGCTTTTATCGCCTGGGGAATCGCCTCCCCAGAGTCGGTGTCTACAGCGTCGGCCGCCGCGTACGACTGGGCGATGAACAATGCCGCGTGGCTGCTTAACCTCGTCATGAGCCTGGGCATCATCGTCATGATCTACCTGGCGTTCTCCCGTTATGGCCAGATCCCGCTGGGCCGGGACGATGAGCAGCCAGAGTTCTCCCGATACTCCTGGATCGCGATGATGTTTGGCGCCGGCATCGGCGTGGGCGTGTTCTTCTTCGGCCCCTCCGAGCCCCTGGCGTACTACCTCTCGCCGCCTCCGGAGACCGTGGCAGCGGAAACCCCGGCGGCCCTGCACCAGGCGCTGGCTCAGTCCCACTTCCACTGGGGACTATCCATCTGGGGTCTCTATGCACTGGTGGGCGGCGCACTGGCCTATTCCACCTATCGCCGCGGGCGCCCCTCGCTGCTGAGCTCCGTGTTCCGGCCACTGCTGGGCACCCAGCCGAATGAGGGGATCGCGGGCCGGGTGATCGACATGATGGCGATCGTCGCCACCCTCTTCGGCACCGCCGCCACACTTGGGCTATCTGCCCTGCAGATCGCCCAAGGTGTGGAGATCATTTCCGGGGCAGGCCCGCTGGCCAATAATGCGGTCATCGCCATCATCGGTGTGCTCGGCGTTGCCTTCATTATCAGCGCCGTCTCCGGCGTGGCGCGGGGCATCCGCTACCTGTCGAATATCAACATCGCGCTGACGCTGCTGCTCGTGGCCTTCGTATTTCTCTTTGGTCCGAGCCTCTTCCTGCTGAACCTGGTGCCATCCGGAGTTGCGACCTATATCGATCAGCTGCTGCCGATGATGGGCAAGTCCCTGTCCTGGGGTCAGGAAACCCTCGAGTTCCAGGGCGCGTGGACAGCCTTCTACTGGGCTTGGTGGATCGCCTGGACCCCATTCGTCGGCATGTTCATTGCTCGGATTTCCCGTGGCCGCACCATCCGGGAATTCGCGCTGGCAACGATCGCCGGCCCGACCGCCATCCTGGTCCTGGCCTTCACCATCTTTGGTGGTGCCTCCATCACCTTCAGCCGGGAGGGGCGCGAGATGTTCGACGGCTCCGCGAATTCCGAGCAGGTCCTCTTCGCGCTCTTCGACCAGTTGCCCTTGAACACGATCACCCCGTTCCTGCTGATCGCAGTTCTCACGATCTTCTTCGTTACTTCCGCGGACTCGGCGTCCGTGGTGATGGGAACCATGTCCTCCCAGGGCAACCCTGCGCCGAAAAAGCTGGTCATCGTGTTCTGGGGTGCATGCATGATGGGTATCGCCACGGTGATGCTCCTGGCCGGCGGGGAAACTGCACTGACAGCACTGCAGAACCTCACGATCCTTATTGCGCTGCCGTTCTCGATTGTCCTGCTGTTGATGACCGTGGCCTTCCTCAAGGATCTCCGCACCGACCCTGCAGCGATCCGTAAAGACTACGCCAGCACCGCGGTGGAAAATGCGGTGGTTCGTGGCCTGGAAGAGCACGGCGATGACTTCGAATTCACTGTCGCTTCTGCGCCGGAGGGTAGGGGAGCGGGCGCCCACTTCGACTCCTCCTCTGAGAACGTCACCGACTGGTACCAGCGAGTGGATGAGGAGGGCGAAGAGATCGCCTACGACCACGAAACCAAGCGGTGGGCGGACCAGGAAGACAATGCTGCGGACGCGTCGGCTGAGTCCGTAGACACCGCGTCGCCCGCTGCTGATGAGCGCTCGGCGAAGCAACCGGAGCGTTAACCCGCCAGCAGGCTCCGACAGCGGCAGTTAGGCACAAAGAAACCCTCGGCCCGAACTTAAAGGGCCGAGGGTTTTCGCGTTGCCAGAGCGGGGCAGTGCCGCGCGAGAACTACTTCTGCATCGCGCGCGGGATGTCCAGATCCGGGTTATACGGCTCTGCCTCCACGAGGGTCACCCGGACCGTGTCGCCGGTCGGGGTCTCGTACTCACGGGTCTCGCCGACCTTCGCGCCGACCAATGCTGCGCCCAGTGGGGCATCGGTGGAGTAGGTCTCCAGTTCTGGGTTGGAGGACTCCAGGCCACGGGTACCGATGAGGAAGGTCTCCTTGTCCTCTTCATCGTCGTCGTAGTAGACGTGCACGACGGTGCCGACCAGGGCGACGCCGGACTCCTGTGGAGCCTCACCGATGGTGGCGTTGTCCAGCAGCTCCTCGAGGTAAGCGATACGGGCCTCTTCCTGGCCCTGCTGCTCGCGGGCGGCGTGGTAGCCGCCGTTCTCCTTGAGGTCACCCTCTTCGCGGCGCTCATTGATTTCGGCGGCCAGGACCGGGCGGTTCTCCTTCAGGGCGAACAGCTCCGCGTTGAGTCGGTCGTAGGATTCTTGGGTGAGCCAGGTGGTCTGATTGTCTGCCATCTGCGCCATCCTCCTTGGAAATTATTTCAGTAATTGTCAGCTGATCCGGGCAATCACGGTCCATGCACCGTCCCCGGCGGTAGCGCCTTGGGCGGCGATAGCTTTGTAGGAAATGTCCCACGGTTTCGCCGACGCCTGCCGGTTCTCGCTTGTCCGGGCGTATTCTAGCACCGAATAGACGCGAAAACTTCAGTCGACGCGTGGTCGGTTGCCCGCTTTTCGGTGGGCTACTGCTTCAGGTGGGAGGGGATGATCGAAGAGCAGCCGTATATCTTCCCGGCGTAGCCCTGCACGCGGGTGTTGATATCCACCGAGTGTCGGGACGTTTCTGGCCCACCGGCCGGGACGTAAAATTCGCGGCGGCCGACCTCGTTCTTGTCGTAGTCCATCGCGGTGACGACGCAATAAGCCGGCTTGGATGGATCCTCGCGGGTGACGTCGACGCGCATGTTCAGCCGGTTGTCGGACACCACGGAACCGCCGGATTCGATTGCGGTGACGTCCGCGGAGGACGCATTCATGAACTGGTTGACCGCATAGGCCATCGCCCCAGCGATGAGAACAACCAGTGCAATGACCAGCACCTTGCCGGCAAATGGGCGGTTGCGCTCAGCACCGTAGCGGGCCTTCAAGGCATCGTCCGCGGTCATCTGCGTATTACCCGGGCGGGAGTTCGGAAACGAAGGGGAAGCATCAGAGGTCATGGTGGTTTACATTCTAGGCAATGCGCCCGTAAAAGCAGATTTTCTCTTCCCAGCCCGACCTGCTCCTGCGGTGCGGAGGTGCCGTGTGACTTCTCTTCGTCGGGCGTGGAACAATATGGAAGTATGACTGATTCGACGACGAGCGGTGCCCAGGGTGGCTACCGCGTGCTGGCGATTCACGCCCATCCGGATGATGAATCCAGCAAGGGTGCGGCGACGATGGCTCGTTATATCGACGAAGGCCACCGCGTCCGCGTGCTGACCTGCACGGGCGGCGAAGAGGGCAGCATCCTCAACCCCAGGATGGACCGCCCCGAGGTGCACGAGAACCTGGCGGCTGTGCGAAGGGAAGAAATGGCCCGCGCCGCAGAGATCTTGGGGGTGGAGCACCGCTGGCTGGGATACGTTGACTCCGGCCTGCCGGAATCTGGCAAGCGGGAGGATCTCCCAGATGGCTGCTTTTCGCTGCAGGATGTCGACGAGGTGGTCGACAACGTGGTTGCACAGATCCGCGAGTTCCAGCCGCACGTGATCATTACCTATGACGAAAACGGTGGCTACCCGCACCCGGATCACCTGATGGTCCACGCGGTGTCCATGCGCGCCTGGGACTTGGCTGGGGACCCCGAGTATCGACCCGATCTGGGTGTGGCCTGGGCTCCGCTGAAGCTGTACTACACGCACGGATTCGTGGTGACCCGTTTCAACATGCTCGCCGAGGCGGTGGCACAGCGGCAGGCCAACGGTGAGATGACTCTGCGCGAGTACCAACGCACGATGACCCAGCTGGCCTTTTGGCGCGCGAAGCAGGACGTCTACCCCCGCGTAACCACCCGCGTGAACGCCGCGGACTGGTTCGAACGCCGCGATGCGGCGCTGACCGCACATGCCACCCAGATCGATCCGGACGGGCCGTTCTTCGGCGTGGATGTGGATGTGCAGCGGGAGACGTGGCCAACGGAGGAGTTCGAATTAGCGAAGACCCGGGTAGCCACTACACTGCCAGAGAGGGAACTTACCGCGGGCCTGCCGCCGGTGGAGAGCGCCGATGAGCTCAGCCAGGGCCAGCCGTCAGAGGTGCCGGTGCGCCCCGAGCAGTAGGATTTCCGCTAGAGAATTTTTAGCTCAGCACTCACACACGGCTTGACCGCCGCCGAAGGGAATGGATGACATGTTCGCAGCTCTTTCGACCCCTGCTATGCCAGCAGCGGATCTGGCGAATACAGGGGCGGCGTACACGACCACTGTTATCGCCCAAGGGCCAACCCCTAATACGGGTCCACGAGGTGAGGAGTTCGGCAAGGCCTCGCCGGTCGGGCTGTTCGTCATCTTGGGGCTGCTCTTTGTTGTCATCGTCATCGGATTCGGCATGAACCGCAGGCTGCGCCGTCTGGAGCGACGCCGCGCCTTCGCCGAGCAGCACGGCATCGACGTGTTCGATGAGGAGCGGCTCAACAAGGCTATGGAAGAGAGCGGTTACGAGGAGTACGCGAAGGACGGGGTGATGTTTGCTCGCACACAGGTGCCGCAGACTGATCCTCGTTTCGAGCCGGCCTCCGGGCAGCTCACGGGCCCAGATGCGATCGACGCAGAGCGCGCGAAGGCCCAGGAAGATGAAGGCGAAGACGAGAATCCTGCACGCTAAGCGAGAGGATTAACAATCGTGCGTCTACCAAAGCTTGCGGCAGCGATCGGGCGAACCGAACCGCTGAAGAAGCTCGCCAGCCTGCTCTATCCCGCCTACGAGGCGCGACTGGCTCGCTCTCTTCGGGATCTGCCGCGCCCGGCTCACATCGCCATCATGGCTGACGGCAACCGACGCTGGGCCAGGGAGAACGGCTTCACCGACGTCTCCCATGGGCACCGCGTGGGCGCTCGTAAGATCGCCGAGATGTGCAATTGGTGCGACGAGATGGGCATCGCCTCGGTGACCGTGTACCTGCTCAGCACCGAGAACCTCAAGCGTGAGCCGGAGGAACTCGAGCTGCTGGTCAAAATCATTGGGGACGTCGCCGACGAGCTTGGGCAGGCGAAAGCTGGCTTTCGCGTGCGCTCCGTGGGACACCTTGAGCTGCTGCCACAGCAACTGCGGGAGCGACTGGAATACAACGAGCAACTCACCGCCAATAACACGGGCGTGTGCGTCAACGTCGCCGTCGGCTACGGGGGCCGCCAGGAGATTGTCGACGCGGTGCGAGACACCGTCGCGGAACTCGCTGCGGACGGTACGCCGGCGGAAAAGATCGCCGAGAAGATTACCGTCGACTCCTTGGGCAATCACATGTACACCAAGGGGCAGCCAGACCCGGACCTGGTGATCCGGACGTCGGGGGAGCAGCGGCTCTCTGGCTTTCTGCTGTGGCAGTCCGCCTATTCCGAGATTTGGTTTACGGACACCTACTGGCCGGCATTCCGGCGGGTGGACTTCCTCCGCGCGCTGCGGGAATACTCCCAGCGTCACCGCCGCTTCGGGCTCTAGGTCAGTGCTGTACCGGTCGCCCTGAGCCGTCACGAGCAGGCCGGTGGCAGCGTCAGCTGTGGGAGAGCGGGCGCTAGATCTTGCGCATCCGCACCCGGTCGACGAGGTGATCGGCGCCCTTGCGCATTACCAGGCTGGCCCGGATCCGGGTCGGCAAGATGTTTTCCATGAGGTTGGGGAGGTTCACCGTCTGCCAGATCTCCCGGGCCACCTGGGCGGCCTGTTCGTCGCTCAACCCCGCGAGGTGGTGGAAGTGCGCTTCCGGGTCCTTGAAGGCGGTGTTTTTCAGACGCAGGAATCGGGAGATGTACCAGTCCTCAATGTCTTCAACCCGGGCGTCGACGTACACGGAGAAGTCGAAGAGATCGCTGACCATGAGGGTGGGACCTGTCTGCAGCACGTTGAGGCCCTCGACGATGAGGATGTCCGGCTGGTCAACGACCTCGAACTCACCGGCAATTCGGTCGTAGGCCTCGTGCGAGTAGACCGGTGCCTTGACGTTGCGGGCGCCTGATTTCACCTTGGTCACAAAATTCAGCAGCGCTTGCTGATCATAAGATTCGGGAAAGCCCTTGCGGTGCAGCAGGCGACGGCGCTCCAGCTCGGCGGTGGGGAAGAGGAATCCGTCCGTGGTGATCAGGTCCACCCGGGGGCTGGAGTCCCAGCGTTGCAGCAGCACCTGGAGCACACGCGCGGTGGTGGACTTCCCAACGGCTACGGAACCGGACACACCGATAATGTACGGCGTGGGAGGCATCGGTTCGCCGATGAAGGTTTCGGTGGCCTGATTCAGGCTGCGCTGGGCCTCGACCCGCAGGTTGATGAGGCGGGACAGCGGGAGGTAGACCTCGCTGACCTCGTCCAGGTCAATCTCGTCGCCGATGCCGCGCAGCTGGTCGAGCTCCGATTCGCTCAAGACCTGCGGCATGGACTTGCGGAGTTTGCGCCACTGGCTCCTTTTGAGTTCGATAAAGGGCGATTCAGCCGCGTCCGCGGAGGCGCGCTGGGGCGTACGATTCATGGCCTCATTGTGCCTGTGTGGGGGGAGATAACCCAAATGTGCTAGGTGCGCTGTGACCTGCGTCCGGGGCAGACGCTAAGATGTGGGGCGCAACGCAACAACACCTTCTACCCCCAAGGATCGGTCTGCATTCTTGGTGGTATACACCTTTTTTGAAGGAAGGCCGACGGAAAACTTATGTCCGATTCTCCACAGACCATCCAGCACAACGTGCCGCTGGCCGAACTCGACCCGGATGTCGCTCGCGCGATCGACGGTGAACTGGCCCGCCAGCGCAACACCCTCGAGATGATCGCGAGTGAGAACTTTGTGCCGCGTGCAGTGCTGCAGGCGCAGGGCTCCGTCCTGACCAACAAGTACGCCGAGGGCTACCCGGGACGCCGCTACTACGGCGGCTGCGAGCACGTCGACGTCATCGAGGACCTGGCCCGCGACCGCGCGAAGCAGGTCTTCGGCGCAGAGTTCGCCAACGTGCAGCCGCATGCTGGTGCGCAGGCTAACGCCGCCGTCCTTATGGCACTGGCGAGCCCACGGGATAAGATCCTGGGTCTGTCCCTGGCTCACGGTGGTCACCTGACCCACGGTATGCACCTGAACTTCTCCGGCAAGCTCTACGAGGCTATCGCCTACGAGGTGGACCCGGCGACCATGCGCATCGACATGGACAAGGTCCGCGAGCAGGCCCTCAAGGAGAAGCCAACCGTCATCATCGCCGGTTGGTCCGCCTACCCGCGCCACCAGGACTTCGCTGCCTTCCGCTCCATCGCGGACGAGGTCGGAGCGAAGCTGTGGGTCGACATGGCCCACTTCGCAGGTCTGGTTGCAGCAGGCCTGCACCCGTCCCCGGTCCCGCACGCTGACGTCGTGTCCACCACCGTGCACAAGACCCTCGGCGGCCCGCGTTCCGGCCTGATCCTGGCGAAGCAGGAGTGGGCGAAGAAGCTCAACTCCGCAGTCTTCCCAGGCCAGCAGGGCGGACCGCTGATGCACGCCGTTGCCGCGAAGGCCGTGGCAATGAAGGTAGCCCAGACCGAGGAGTTCCGTGACCGTCAGGCCCGCACCCTCGAGGGCGCGAAAATCCTGGCTGAGCGCCTCTCCGCAGCCGACACCAAGGGTGCCGGCGTCGAGGTGCTCACCGGCGGTACCGATGTCCACCTGGTGCTGGCTGACCTGCGTCACTCCGAGCTGGATGGTCAGCAGGCTGAGGATCTGCTGCACGAGGTTGGCATCACCGTCAACCGAAACGCCGTTCCTTTCGACCCGCGCCCGCCGATGGTCACCTCCGGCCTGCGCATCGGTACCCCGGCCCTGGCTTCCCGTGGCCTGGATACCGCTGCCTTCACCGAGGTCGCGGACGTCATCGGTACCGCGCTGGCACAGGGTAAGAACGCCGACGTCGACGCGCTGCGCGCTCGTGTCTCTAAGGTTGCCGAAGACTTCCCGCTGTACGAGGGCCTCGAGGACTGGAAGCTGGTCTAAAAATGGCTGAGTCCGCTGTGAACCCGCAAGATGGCGGGGCTGGCTCCGCGCCCCAGTCCGCTGGGGCGGGGCATGCGCTGATCATCGTTGACGTGCAGAATGACTTCGTCGACGGCAGCCTGGCGACCGAACGTGGCGCGCAGGCAGCCGAAGCGATCAGCAAGCACATCGCCGGCCTGCACCGTTACGACGTCATCGTGGGTACGAAGGATTGGCACATCGACCCGGCCGGGCATTTTGCCCCGAAGGGTACGGAACCGGACTACCAGGACACCTGGCCGGTGCACTGCGTTGCCGGGACCACCGGCGCGCAGTCGCATCCGGCGCTTGCGACCGACCAGGTCGAGGCGTGGTTCCACAAGGGTGAGTACGAGCCCGCTTACTCGGGCTTTGAGGGCCACCTCGCGGACTCTCTTGCGGTCGCGGAAGCGAAGGGGGCTGCTGCCGAAGAGACCCGTCCGAAGGTATTCCTCGCGGAATGGCTGCGTTCCCGCCGCATTGGGCAGGTGACCGTGGTTGGTATTGCGACCGACTTCTGCGTGCGTGCCACCGCGCTGGATGCGAAGGCCGAGGGCTTCGACGTCAATGTGATCCCGCGTCTGTGCGCGCCGGTGTCCGCAGCGGGGGAGGAAACGACCCTCGCCGAACTGCGTGAGGCCGGTATCGAGGTGAAGTAGTCGCAGTCGCGACTTAAAGCCGAAAGAACCCGATGGCGGAAACCATCGGGTTCTTTTTTGTGTTGCTCACCGGGCGGGGGCGCTCAAGCTGCGCCCACCCGGGTGAGGGGGGGAGTGGCTTACTCGCCCTTAGCCAGCTTGCGGGAGACGATCTCCAGCATGATCTCGTTCGGGCCACCGTAGATCGGCTGCACGCGGGAGTCCAGGTAGTGGGTAGCGATAGGGTACTCCATCATGAAGCCGTAGCCGCCGTGCATCTGCAGTGCCTGGTTCACGACCTCGATCTGCAGCTCGGTGGTGTGGTACTTCGCCATCGCAGCGGTGGTCTCGTCCAGCTCGCCCTTGACCTTGGCCTCGATGCAGGCATCGACGAAGGACTGTGCAGCCTGCAGGCCCTGGACCATCTTGGCCAGCTCCCAGCGGTAGGCCTGGTGGTCGACCAGACGGTTGCCGAAGGTCTTGCGGTCCTGGGAGTGCTGGTACACCAGGTCGAAGGCGCGGCGGGAGGTCGCGACGGAGCCCACCGCGATAGACAGGCGCTCCTGAGCCAGGTTGTGGCGCAGGTAGCCGAAGCCGGCACCGCGCTCGCCCAGCAAGTTCTCAGCCGGGACCTGGACGTTCTCGAAGGAGAGCTCGGCGGTGTCCTGGGACTTCAGGCCGACCTTCTTCAGCGGGCCGGTCTTGGTGTAGCCCTCCATGCCGTCCTCAACGATGAGCAGGGAGATGCCGGCGCGGCCCTTCTCTGGGTCGGTGATGGCGACGATGATGGTGAAGTCTGCCTGAACACCGTTGGAGATGAAGGTCTTCGCGCCGTTGACGGTGAAGGAGCCGTCGCCGTTGTCGCGGGCCAGGGTGCGGATGCCAGCCAGGTCGGCGCCGGCCTCCGGCTCGGTCATGGCGATCGCGGCGATCTTCTCACCGGAGCACAGCGGCTTGAGGAAGCGCTCCTTCTGCTCGTCGTTAGCGAAGCGCTGCAGGTATGGGATGACCAGGTCGTTGATGGTCTGGATGCCCACGATGATGGAGCCGGAGTCCGCCTTAGCGAGCTCCTCGGTCAGCACGGCGTTGAAACGGTAGTCGTTCATTCCGCCGCCGCCCCACTGCTCGTCGACCTCCATGCCCAGCAGGCCCATGTCGCCGGCCTTCTTGAACATCTCGCGGTCAACGTAGCCCTGGTCGTGCCAGCGCTCCACGTTCGGGCGGATTTCGGTCTCCACGAAGCCACGGACGGCCTCGCGGAACATCTCGTGCTCTTCGTTGAACAGGGTGCGGGGAAGGTAGTTCTTCATGTTGTCCTCTCCGGAAGTCGGGGGATGTTCGGTGAAAGAGCCTGCACAGTCCGTGCTGTGATCCAGAACTCTTAATGCTTATGTTCATAGTAACGCTTTGTGGCCTCAGTCACCTATTTATGAAGAAATATTTTTTAAACCCTTGTGCTCAAACTTAGGTAACGCTAACCTCAAGTCAGCGCCCACGGGGGATCATCTCACGAGGTGCGCCAGTAGTGGATAGTCGTTTTTGTCGCGCCGCTCGGGAAGGATCCTCTTCTCGCCTTGCCCGGGCAACTTGTCACGGTGCGAAGAAAGCGATGGGTTGAATAGCTGCCGTGGCCTAGTCGCCCACGGCGGTCAACGGGGTACACCCGGTGTCGTCGCACGGGTACCAAAAACTCAGGCGGGGCTAAAGCATCACAGTGCTTTAGCCCCGCCTGAGTTTTCCCAAGTTGCCCCCAGCGCGGATGAGCTAGTTCTTGCCGCCTGGGCGATTTTCCGCCAGCGACTTCCGAGCCTCGCGCAGCCACTCCGGCTGATTCTCCAGCAGCTCCTTGATCTCAGCGGTGGTCAGCGGCTTATCCAGATCATTCTTGCGCAGCGCGGTGATCGTAATGCCCAGCTTCCGTGCCACCTCCGGGCGTGGGTGGGGACCCTCGAGGCGCAGCTGCTGCAGCCACTCTGGCGGGTTCTGCTGCAGCTCGACGAACTCCTCGTGAGCCAGCGGGGTGCTCTGGAAATCCTCCGGGGCGGCCGGGAGGTAAATTCCCAACTTCTTCGCCGCCGTCATTGGCTTCATTTTTGGCCCCTTGGAGACCTTCTTATCTGTCATTGCCTCTCCTGAATGCTCAGACATAATGTGCCGAGCCGATAATTCTCTCGTCGGCGCGCCGCCAGACGCAGCGCCCGCATGCTCAGCTTTTCAGCCACCCATCCTAGAGCCAAGTGCTCGCTAACCCCGCCTCGTGACAGCGTGGCCCTTAAGTTCCTTAAGCACCCGGTTGCCTCGCGATAGTATGTTTCCATGGCTCAGCTCGCCCCGCGATACCTCCGCGTCGTCTTTAGTCCCGGCATCAACCCGGATAAGTGGTTCGCACGCTTCGACGACCGTGTCCCCGGTTGGCGAAGCGCTGGCGCCGCCACGGACGACCCGCTGACATACATCACCAACGGAGAGGCGGACGTTGCCATCGTCCGCCTCGGCCAGGGCGGCGTGCCGAAGGAAAAATTCCACGCCGTGACCCTCTACCAGGAACAAATGGGGGTGGCCGCCCCTAAGGAGCACCCGATCGAGGTGCTTGACCGGGTCAAGTGGGCCGAACTCTCCGACGAGATGTTCATGTACACCACGCCCGCCGACGGCATTGACGACCTGCCCCAACTCCGCGAGATGCTGGGCGTTGTCGCGGCCAACGTCGGAATCGCCGTCGCCCCCCGCCCCCTCCTGCGAGCCCTTAGAACCAGGGGAGTGGTCAACCGCGAGCTCCTGCTTCCTACACCGCGAGAGAACGACCCGGAGGCAAGCGCAGTCGATGGTGCGGCGGAGAGCAGCGAGGCACAGGGCGCCGCACCCGTGCCGGAGCTGCCCGGCACGACCGTCGTCGCCGTCGTCTGGCTGAAAGAACGGGACGCCGAGGAAATACAGGAATTCGTCGGCATCTGCCGCGGCCGAAAGGCCGGAAGCAGCCGTGGGGAACTCAGCGCCGCGGAACAGAAACGAGCCGGTCGAGCGCAAAGAAACGCGACGTCGTCGACAAGCACCCCACGACGATCCCGCGGAGCCGCAGGTGCGCGCAAGAAAAGCGGAAAGAAAAGTTGGAAAGGCCGCCGGCACTAAGGCAGAATCTGTGCCATGACGACCGTGGGTAAGAACACTCCAGAGACGACGGGCGGATCCGAGCCGAAGATCCAGGACGTCGAAAGCCCGAAGCGCGCAGAAGACAGCATCATCATCCGCAACCTCCGCGAAGAGGACTACCCGGAAGTGCGCGCCATCTTGCAAGAAGGAATGAATACCGGCGAAGCAACCTTCGAGGCCGAAGCCCCCGAATGGGAAGACTTCCGGGCAGCCCGCCTCCTGGAGCTGACCTTCATCGCAGAGGACGAAACCACCGGCAAGATCCTCGGCTGGATCGCAGCATCCCCAGCTAGCCAGCGCGAAGTCTTCCACGGCGTGATCGAAGACTCGATTTACATGTCCAGCGACGCCAAGGGGCGTGGCGTAGGTGGCAAGCTCCTCGACACTCTTATCGCCGAGGCAACCAAGGCAGGCCGCTGGTCCATCCACTCCCACATCTTCCCGGAAAACGAAGGCTCCGTGCGCCTGCACGTCTCCCGCGGCTTCGAACTCGTCGGGACGTTCCACTCCATGGCGAAGATGAGCTACGGGCCCAAGAAGGACGTCTGGCGCGATAACCAGGTCTACGAGCTCGTCCTCGAAGAAGGGCCCGCCCGCAACGGCGAATAATTCCCCCGCCCCAGCTGAGGCGCTGGGTTTGATGTCGCGTTCAGCTGAGCCGCTTCGCTAGGTTAGCGTCTCGCTGAGCCGCTGGGTTTGATGTCGCGTTCAGCTGAGCCGCTTCGCTAGGATAGCGTCTCGCTGAGGCGCTGGGTTTGATGTCGCGCCCAGCTGAGCCGCTTCGCTAGGATAGCGTCTCGCTGAGGCGCTGGGGCCGAATAAAGACCAGCACTAACCCCGCCACCAGCATCGCCGGCGCCAACCATCCCAGCACCGGCACCAGCGCATCGTTATACGCGCCCACCACAGCATCCCGCACCGGAGCCGGCAGCTCGTGCACCGCATGCGGCGTCAAACTGTGCTGACCGCCGTGGGCGAACTTCTCCGCGTACGGCGCCGCCTCAGGCCCCATCGCAGCCAGCGCCTCCGGCAGCCGCTGCGACATAAACTCACCGGCCCGGTGGCTGAACAAACTGCCCACCACCGCGGCACCCACCGAACCACCGATCTGGCGGAAGAAGTTATTCGCCGCCGTCGCGGTACCAACAATCTTGATGGGGAAGGTGTTCTGCACCACCAGGGTCAAGATCGGTACCGTCAGGCCCAACCCCACACCAAACACCGCGAGGCACAGCCCGAGGTACTTCATGGAGGAATCCGGGGTTAGCCGCCCCACCATCACCAACGCGACCGTCGCGATCCCCAGGCCCACAACTGGGAAGTACTTGTACTTGCCTGTGCTGGAGATGTAGCGACCCGACGTCGTCGAGGAGATGAGCATCCCGGCCATCATCGGGATCATCATGAGGCCCGCAGCAGTGGGAGATAGGCCATGAATCATCTGGATATACGTCGGCAGATAAGCCATGGCGCCGAACATCGCCACACCAACGATAATGCTGGAGATCGTGGTCAGCGCGAAGTTGCGTACCCCAAAGAGCTTCGTTGGCAGCACCGGGTTCGACACCCGTGGCTCAACCACCAGGAACAATGCGGTGGCCACGATGGTGGTACCCAGCAGCCCCAAGATGACCGGGTCGGTCCAGCCGTAATCCCGGCCGCCCCACGTCAACGCCAGGATCAACGTGCTCGTCGCGGCAGCCAACAGCAGGGAGCCGAACCAGTCGAAAGGTGCACGTTCCCCGCGCCGCGGCAGCTTCAGCGCGAACGCCGAAAGCGTGAAGGCGATAACCGCCAGTGGAACGTTGAACCACAGCGCCCACCGCCAGCCTGGGCCGTCGGTAAAGAATCCACCCAGCAGAGGGCCAAGCACGCTCGATAGGCCAAAGACCGCGCCCATGAGCCCCATGTACTTGCCACGCTCGCGAGCCGGGACCACGTCGGCGATGATCGCCTGCGAGAGCACCATCAGGCCGCCACCTCCCACGCCCTGCACCGCGCGGGCGAGGATCATCATCCCCATGGACTGCGCGTTCGCGCCGATAACCGAGCCGAGCAGGAATACTGCAATCGCGAACAGATACAGCGGCTTGCGCCCGAGCTGATCGCCGAGCTTGCCGTAGATCGGCATACCAATGGTCATCGTCACCAAAAATGCGGTGATGACCCAGCTCATCTTGTCTGCCCCACCCAGCTCGCCGACCAGCGTCGGCAGTGCGGTGGCGAAGATCATTTGTCCCAGCGAGGACATGAGCATGCCGATCATCAGCGAGGCGAAAACCAGCGGGACGTTATTTTGCTTGCGGTAATCCTCCGTTGTGGAGGCAGGATCAGATTCTGTCATTAACTTTTTCTTACTGTTGGGGGTTATTGTCGAAATGTTTTCCAGTTGAGGACGTCACGTCCCCGCCTTCCGGCATCTTCACTCGAAGCTCAGCCGGTCGAAACCAGCGTGAAGTGTGCCGAGAGCGCGGGTAGCGGCGTCGAAAACCTCGGCATCGGCGATGCCGTTGCCGGAGCTATGGGCCAGGGCCAGCGCGGACCACACTGTGGAGGTCACCATGTTGACCAGCAGAAGCGCTTCCTGCTCGAGTGGCAGATCCCGCAGGCAACGATTGGTGGGGTGCTCGGACAGATTGGCAATAATGGCCTTTTGGAGCCGCTCCTTAGCCAGATCGAGCGAGTGATGGCGGGCGTAGAGCAGCTCGGGGGAGGCTCGCAGCAGTACAGCGCGGCGCCGGGCGATCTCCCGGGAGAGTGCCGGGTCGATTGAGCAGGCGTGGCGCCGTTCCCTGACCTCGATATTCGCCCTGCCGACCAGCTCCACTACCCGCGCCGGGAAGGGGAGGCCCTCCTCGGCAGACAATTCGGTGATCTTTGCGAGTAAATCCGGGGTGATGACGCTGGCTGAAGGTCCACTCAGCAGCTGAGCTTTGGATTCGAAGTAATTAAAGAAGCTCCGGCGGCTAATGCCTGCGCCTTCGCAAATCTGCTCCACGGTCACCGCATCCACGCCGTGCTCGAGAAAGAGGCGGGTAGCTACATCCTCAATGGTGAGGGTGGTTTGGAGTCGGTTTCGCTCACGCCGCCCAGTCGGCGGACCGCTGTGTTCGGGCGAATATTCGGGATCTTGGTGCTGTATCACCTAAAAAATATTACACTCGGTGTACTATTGCACACAATGCAAAAAGATGTGAGATAGCCGATACTACGGCCGTGGGATGGGCACAAGAAAACCGGCCGGGCCACGGATTACCGTGGTCCGGCCGGCGACGCGGCGCGTGAACTGCTCTAATGTCAGTTCATCGCGGCGGAATGCTCCTTAGAAGCGGTCGCGGTCGGTGTTAGCCATAGCCAGCACGTCGAGGCGCTTGTCGAGCTCCTCCTCGGAAAGCTTCTCCGGGACGAAGCCCAGGTCGATGACGGTCTGGCGGATGGTCTTACCCTCAGCCAGCGCGGTCTTCGCGACCTTCGCTGCGTTCTCGTAACCGATCGCGGAGTTCAGCGGGGTCACGATGGATGGGGACTTCTCAGCCTCCAGCTTCATGTGCTCCTCGTTGGCCTCGAGACCATCGACGAGGCGCTCGGCGAAGACGGTCGCGGTGTTCGCCAGCAGCTTGATGGACTCGAGCACGTTGCGGGCCATCATCGGGATGAAGACATTCAGCTCGAACTGGCCCTGGGTGCCACCGAAGGCGATCGCGGCGTCGTTGCCGATGACCTGCGCGGAGACCTGGGTTGCAGTCTCACACAGAACCGGGTTGACCTTGCCCGGCATGATGGAGGAGCCCGGCTGCAGGTCCGGCAGGTGCAGCTCGCCCAGGCCCGTCAGCGGGCCGGAGCCCATCAGGCGGATGTCGTTGGCGATCTTGTAGAAGGAGACGGCCACGCTGCGCAGCGCGCCGGACATCTCGACCAGGCCGTCGCGGTTGGCCTGAGCCTCGAAGTGGTCCTCGGCCTCCTTCAGGACGTCCAGGCCGGTGAGGTTCTTGAGCTCCTCGGTGACCTTCGCGCCGAAGTCAGCCGGGGTGTTCAGACCGGTGCCGGTTGCGGTGCCGCCGATCGGCAGCTCGCCGACGCGCGGCAGGGTAGCCTTCACGCGCTCGATGCCGAGCTCGATCTGGCGGGCGTAACCGCCAAACTCCTGGCCCAAGGTGACCGGAACCGCGTCCATCAGGTGGGTGCGGCCGGACTTCACGACGTTCTTGTACTCCTTGGCCTTGTTCAGGAGGGAAGCCTCAAGCTTCTCCAGGGCCGGAATGAGGTCCTTGACGGCAGCCTCGGTGGTGGCGACGTGGGTGGCGGTCGGGAAGGTGTCGTTGGAGGACTGGCCCATGTTGACGTCGTCATTCGGGTGGACATCGACGCCCGCCTGCTTAGCCAGGGATGCGATGACCTCGTTGGTGTTCATGTTCGAGGAGGTGCCGGAGCCGGTCTGGAAGACGTCGATCGGGAACTCGGCGTCGAACTCGTTATCGGCGATGCGCAGGGCGGCGTCGACGATGGCCTGGCCCTTCTTTTCCGGGAGCAGGCCGCGCTCGATGTTGACCTTGGCGCAGGCTGCCTTCAGCAGGCCCATCGCGCGGATCTGTGCGCTCTCCAGCGGGCGGCCGGAGATTGGGAAGTTCTCCACTGCGCGCTGGGTCTGGGCGCGCCACAGGGCCTTCGCCGGGACCTTAACCTCGCCCATCGTGTCGTGTTCGATGCGGAACTCTTGATCGGTCATAATCGCTACCTTCTTTTCTGAAGAATTAATAGTTCGGATTATCGCGCGCCCCAGCTGGGGCGGGGAGCTTCAGGCTCTCCCCATGCCAAAGAACATTCTACCGAGCTTTGCGGCAGGCGGGTCGCGCGGCGGTTTTCATGTGAGTAAGGGCGCTTGGCGTTCGCTTTAGATGTAGTCGAGCACCGAGTACTCCTGAAGCTTGCCCAGCTGGTGCTGGGACTCCAGGAAGCGGATCGTGCCGGACTTCGAGCGCATGACCAGGGAACGGGTCACCGCGGAGCGGTTGCGGTAAGACACGCCTCGCAGCATGTCGCCATCGGTCACGCCGGTTGCGACGAAGTAGCAGTGCTCGGAGTTCACGAGGTCGTCGGTGGTGAGGACCTTGGACAGGTCGTGGCCGGCGTCGATGGCCTTCTCGCGCTCGGCGTCGTCCTTTGGCCACAGCTGCCCCAGGATCTCGCCACCCATGCACTTCATCGCGGCGGCGGTGATGACACCCTCCGGGGTGCCACCGATACCCATCATGATGTCCACGGAGTTGGTGGAATAGTCCTGGGCAGCGGCGACCGCACCGGCGACGTCGCCGTCACCAATCAGTCGCACCTTCGCGCCGGCCTCGCGAATCTCGCGGATCAGGTCGTGGTGGCGTGGGCGGTCCAGAACCACGACGGTGACCTCCTCAGGGGCGATGCCCTTGGCCTTCGCGACGACCTGGATGTTGTGGGATGCTGGTGCGTCCAGCTCGATCAGACCCTTAGCCTCCGGGCCGACGGCGATCTTCTTCATGTAGAACACGGCGGATGGGTCGTACATGCTGCCGCGCTCCGCCGCTGCGATAACGGAGATCGCGTTCGGGCGGCCCTCTGCCATCAGGGTGGTGCCGTCCACCGGGTCGACGGCGATGTCCACCGCTGGGCCCTTGCCCGTGCCGACGGACTCGCCGTTGAACAGCATCGGTGCCTCGTCCTTCTCGCCCTCACCGATGACGACGACGCCGTCCATCGCGACGGAGTTGATCATCATGCGCATAGCGTCCACAGCGGCGCCGTCGCCAGACTCTTTCTGGCCGCGACCGACCCACTTTCCGGATGCGAGAGCGGCGGCCTCAGTCACGCGCACGAGCTCCATGGCGAGGTTGCGATCTGGGGCTTGCTTGGTCGACTGCGGGGTGGCGCTGGAATTATCGGCGGACATGGTGTTAAACCAACTCTTTCACTCGATTGAATCGTGCGGGCTGAGCGTGCTGATCGACTCCACCACGGTTTTCTCGTTCCGGCAGAGTGCAGCCCTGTACGGCCTTCATTTTATATCTCTCCACACACAGAGGTCGGCAGCGACGTGGGGACTGCCCTAACTGGGGCCGCACCCTTGATTGCTCGTGCGGGTGGGGAATTACCAATTCCCCCTGCTTTTGGGATAATGACCGGCGTGCGTATCGAAAAGCCCCGTCTATTTCAGTCCACGAAGGACATCCTGCTGACCCTGGGTGTCCTCCTCCTCGTGACGTTCTTCACGGTGGGTTTTACCGGCCTATGCTCCTTCAACCCGGGCGGGCCGGATAAGTCCGGCCCGGTTCGTGAGGTGGACGCCCACTCATTCCTCACCCTGGAGGCTCGGGGGATGAATTTCCCGCTGCGGGAGCCCAAGATGCCAGAGGGGTGGGTGCCGAACTCCGCCCGCCGGTCCCAGGTTGGGGCCGAGCCGGCGCCGCTGGTGGGCTGGGTGATTGACGGAGAGCGGTACATCTCGCTGCGCCAGACCTCTGCGGACTTTAAGGCGGCAACCCAACCGGATCAGCATTTCCGCGAGGCTGCGGGGACCGAGGAAGCCGGCGGGCTGACCTGGCACGTCTACAAGGGGGAGGACGCCCGCCCAATTTGGGTCGCCGACGCCGGCGAGACGCGCTTGATTCTGGAGGGGATGGCCAGCCACGAGGACATGGCCACAGCCGCGGAGATCACGGCAAAGACCGAGCCGATGGAGGCATCAGCTGAATCTCAGCGCACCGAGGCAGCTCCCACAAGCGACGGTGCGTCAGACTCCGGCGTTGCCGGCGGAGCAGCCAGCAACGCCCGGTAAGAGGCTAAGAGCTGCTCGGAGTACCGGCCTGAGCCCCGGCCCCGTCCTGTGCTGAAGAGCCCTGGCTCGCATTGTCCTGTGGCGAACCGCCCTGGCCTGCGTTTTCCCTCGCGGCCAGGGCTTTTTCGATGCGCGTGCTTGCTCCATCGAGGTACTTCTCGCAGTACGCTGCTAGCTCCTCGCCCCGCTCCCAGTAATTCAACGATTCGTCGAGGCTCATCTGGCCAAGTTCCAGGATGCGAACGACCTCTACCAGCTCGTCGCGGGCTTGCTCATAGTTTAGTTCCTCGATTGGGCGAAACTTCTGCTGTTCACTCATGGCTGCTCCTTGTAGTGATCTTTAAAAACTATTCTTCGTCGGTGTTCGTCGCCGTATTATCCCGCGTCGTATCGGAAGCCTCGGCGCCGGGGGCTCGCTCGACCGCCATTGCGGCTGCGGTTACGGAACCATCCGCCACCCGGATGCGCAGCTGCGAGCCAGGGCTGACATCCGCCACCGTGGTGACCACGGCAGGCCCTGTCCCATCTCGGGGGATGACCTGCATGATCGAGTAGCCGCGGGCTAGAGTCTGGGATGGTCCCAAGGCGTTGACCTGGGCGCGCAGCGAGGTGATGCGGGAGCGCATCTCGCGAACGAGTAAGCCCAGCGCGCGGTCTTTTCGGCCCACCGCCTCTTCGATGATCTCCCGCTGCCTGCGCAAGGGGAGCAATGGGTCAGCCAGCACTGGTCGGGAGCGGACACCTTCAAGCTGCCGGCGCTCCGAGCGCACCCAACTGCGGAGGGCACCCACGGCCCGTTGGCGCAGTTCCGCGATAGCCTGCTGCTCGCCGAGCACATCCGGAACCACTTTCTTCGCCGCATCGGTCGGTGTTGCGGCGCGCACATCGGCAACCAGATCGAGCACGGGATTATCCGGTTCGTGCCCGATCGCCGAGACCACTGGAGTGCGCATCCGTGCCACCGCGCGGACGAGAGCTTCCTCGGAAAACGGCAGCAGGTCTTCCACCGAACCACCGCCACGGGCGATGATGATGACGTCCACGTCCTCATCAGCTTCGAGCCGCTGCAGCGCGGCGACCACCTCGGGCACGGTATTCGGGCCCTGCACCGCGGTGTTGATCACTTCGAAGCGCACGGCTGGCCACCGCTGCTGGGCGACACTCAGCACGTCCCGTTCCGCGGCAGAACCCCGCCCGGTGACCAGCCCGATCTTCTTCGGCAGGAATGGGGGAGCAGATTTCAAACGAGGGTCGAAGAGCCCCTCGGCGCTCAGCGCCCGCTTTAACTGCTCGATTCGTGCCAGCAGTTCGCCAACGCCAACCTGGCGCACCTGGGTCACCCACAGCGAGAAGGAACCCCGGCCCGCGTAGAAGGCGGGTTTGCCGTAGACCACCACCCGGTCGCCATCACGCAACGGGGTCGGCAGGTTCTGCAGCGTGCGGGTGTTCATGGTCAGTGGAATGGAGAGGTCCTTTTCCACATCACGCAGGGTGATATAAGACAGCTTCCACGTTGGTTTCATGTTGACCTGCGTGATCTGGCCCTCCACCCACAAGAAGCCAAGGCGCTCGATCCACCCCTTGATCTTCTGGTTGACCATGGATACGGGCCACGGCTGCTCCGGTGAGTTCGCGTTCATGCGAGTCATTGTAGAGATCGCTGCAGGCAAGCCAGGGAGGCCTCGCAGACAACGCACACTTGTTCACTGCTGAAGGTCACCCGGACGGCTGCGACGAACTTGTTGAAAAGCCTTGATTTGGCAGCTGGGCTAAGGTGGGGAGCATGACTCTGCCTGGTACTACCGACACCCGACAAAACGACGACACCTCTGCGGCCACCCCAGCGGACACCGCGGGGAAGAAGAAGGTTTACCTCGCCGCTCCGCGTGGCTACTGCGCCGGCGTGGATCGTGCGGTTGAGACTGTAGAAAAGGCGCTCGAAAAGCATGGCGAGCCGCTCTACGTCCGCAAGGAGATCGTGCACAACAAGCACGTCGTCAAGACCTTCGAGGAACGCGGCGTGATCTTCGTCGATGAAGCCGACGAGGTGCCCCGCGGGTCCAACGTCGTCTTCTCTGCCCACGGCGTGTCCCCGGCCGTCCGCGACCAGGCCCGCCAGCTGGAGCTGAAGACCTTCGACGCGACCTGCCCGCTGGTCACCAAGGTGCACCACGAGGTCACTCGCTTCGCGAAGCAGGGCTACCAGATCATCCTCATCGGCCACCATGGTCACGAGGAGGTCGAAGGCACCGCAGGCGAGGCACCGGACGTCGTCCACCTCGTTGAGGACCAGGAGGATGTCGACAAGCTGGAGTTCGCGGATGACGAGAAGCTCGTCTGGCTTTCCCAGACCACCCTCTCCGTCGACGAGACGATGCGCACTGTGAAGATGTTGCGGGAAAAGTTCCCGCACATCCAGGATCCGCCGTCCGATGACATCTGCTACGCCACGCAGAACCGCCAGGTCGCCGTGAAGGCCATTGCGCCGAAGGTTGACCTGATGATCGTCGTCGGTTCCCAGAACTCTTCCAACTCGGTGCGCCTCGTTGAGGTCGCGCTGCAGAACGGGGCGAAGGATGCCCACCTCGTCGACTACGCCGAGCAGGTCAAGCCGGAGTGGTTCGAGGGCGTTGAGAACGTCGGAGTGACCTCGGGCGCATCCGTGCCTGAGATCCTCGTCCGCGGTGTGCTTGAGCTGCTCGCTGAGCGGGGCTACGCCGACGTCGAAGAGGTCACCACCGCCACGGAGGACTTGATCTTCTCCCTGCCGCGCGAGCTGCGCCCGTCCCGCACCGCCGGCCGTAAAGCTTAAGCGTCCGCACGCTGAAGCCAGGATAGGGGAATGACCTGCCTGGCTTGATGCGAAAACCCACCACGACGATCGTCGTGGTGGGTTTTGCTTTTGCTGGGGGATAGAGGCCGAAACTTTGTCAGCTGGCTTGCCCCTGTGCGAAGCGCGGATCGGTTACCCCGCAGGTGACGCCCCGCTAGTAGTCGCGGTCCTCAGCGGACTCCCGCCCGGTGCCGGTGTGTCGGCTCCGCGGCAGGGGGCTGCGGCGATTGTCATACTCCGACCGAGCAAAGCGCGACTCGCCATCGGCGGCGGAGGAGTAGCCAGTGGAGTACCGAGGTGAAGACTCGGACGAGAGATACCGCTGCGTCGAGCGCTCATCAGCCCGGCCCGGGACACCACGACGGCGCTCGGAGGATGCCCGCAAATCCTCGCGGCTATAGCTGCGAGTGCCCTCGGTACGGCGCTGTTGGAATCGCGCCGGGTCGAAGGGAACATTCTTCCCGCTGGTAGCCGAACGCCGGTGCGCGGCACGAGAACGAGCACGCTGGGAGAGCTCCTCGTTAGAGCGGTTGGCGTCGGACTGGCGGCGCCGGCGCTGAGTGGCCCTGGCTCGCGCACGGTCGACACTTTCCCGGTACAGCCACCACCGCACCGCCGCAAGCAGCACGCAGATCAGCATCGTGACAGCGAGCCACAGGTAATGCTGGACGATTGGGTAGGCGGACGTCGCCAACTTGGCCTTGGCCGAACCGCCGGAGGGGGCTGCGATGCGGGCGATGATGAACGTCCCCACGACGAACCAGAGTGGAAACGAGGCCACCGTCAGGAACAGGCCACGCGGCTCCACGAACAGGGTGCAGACCACCATGGCGGCGGCGAAGAGCACGAAATACCCCGTAGGCAGCGTCGTGCTGCCCCAGCCGATGACAAGCCCAGTGAGCAACACCGCGGTCATCACCAGCAGGGGCGACCAGACGGGGAAGCGGGAACTTGAGTTATGCGGTGAGGTATCAGACACGGCCATTGATGTTACTTATCGCCCTTGCGTAGCGGGTTAAGCAGGTTGCTGAACGTCAGCTTTTCCTTAGTGACCTTCATCGCATGACGCTGGCCCTCCAGCCACTGCTCCGCCTTGCGCTGGGATTGCGCACCGGACAGAGAACCCGCGGTTGTGGCGAACTCGATATCCTCCATGGACTTCTCGCCCGTCGCGAGATCCGTCAGATCGCCCATGTAGCGCAGCACGACGGCGATCATCGCGGCAGCCGGCACCGCCAGGAACGCGCCGATGATGCCGAAGAGCGTGCCACCCAGCGTCACTGCCAGCAGCACGATGACCGGGTGGAGGTTCATCGCTTTGGCCTGCAGCCACGGCGACAGCACATTGCCCTCCAGCTGCTGAACAGCCAGCACCAGGATCAGGGTGAAGATCGCGGTCTTGAAACCAACGCCCACCAGTGCGATCAGGACCGAGAGAACACCGGCGACCGTGGCACCGACGATCGGGATGAAGCCCGCGAAGAAGGTCAGAACCGCGAGCGGGCCGGCCAGCGGAACACCCATGAGGAAGAGGCCACCGCCGATGAACACGGCGTCGATCAAGGAGACCAGTGCCTGGGTGCGGATGAACCCGCCGAGAGTCTGCCAGCAACGAGTCAGCGCCTCAGTGAGGTGCCAACCGACGCGACGGCCAGTGATGCGGCGGACCATCGGCAAGAATTTTTCGCCGTCCTTGAGGAAGAAGAAGGTCAGCACCAGCATGATGAACAGCGTCATCAGGGCAGACAGGGTGGCGGACGCGCCCGCGGCGACCTCGGATGCGATGCGCCCCGACTGGTTCTGCAGCCAGTTCGTCGCCTGATTCAAGGCATCGTTGAACTGGCTCTCCTGCAGATTGACCGGCGGGCCCTGCAGCCAGCGCTGGATCGTGCGGATACCCGCATTGGCTTGGGTGGCGAGTTCTCGGGACTGATCCACGGCCGGCGGGATGATCAGCGCGAACAGGCCGGCGATCACCACGAAGAAGCCGATGATGGTCGTGGCCACCGCGAGCGCGTTCGGGAAGTGTAGCTTCTCGCGCAGCACGCGGACGACCGGCCACAGCACGGTACAGACGATGAGCGCCAGCAGAACCGGCAGGATGCCTACCCACAGCTGGCCGAAGGCCTTGGAGGCCACGTAGGCGGCCAGGGCGATGATCAGCAGGCGCAGGCACCAGCCCGCGAACCAGCGCACAGAGGTGCCCAGCACCTCGGCACGGTCCCGCACTTCGGGGTTGAGGTCCTCGGCCTCATCCAGGCTGGTGTACTTATCCAACGAGCCGTCGTGGAGGTGCGGATGCTTCTTGTGGAACTCGCGAGACTTTTCGCTCAGCTTCTCGGCGAGCTTGTTCTTGCCGCCGGAGTGCTCGTTGCCATCGCTTTCGTCATCCGCCATTCCTTCTGGGATAGCGGGCGCAGCACCGTCGACGTTGACGCCCTCAGCGCCGCTCTCATCGTTCTGCATGGACTGGTTGTCCGCGGTGCGACGACTGCGACCCTGCTCGTCGGGCAGGGGCAGGGTGGACTCGTGATCAGCACGCCGAGAACCAGCGAGGAAGTCGGCGAAGTCGCGCTCGCCGTCGTGGTCGGGGAGATGCGTGCCCTCGCCACGGCCGCTGTTGCGGGGTTCCTTGGAAGAATTCATGTATCCATCATGCCTGAAAGGTGCGTCAAAACAATGCTTAACCCCACCGCCAAAGCATGGATTTAGCGGTGGGGTTAGTTTTTAACGCGGAGGAGAGGGGCTAGGACACCCGAACGGCGGCGAGTGCTTCGTCGTGGGTGCCTGGGGCGGTTCCGAGTTCGCCGGATTCCTCATCGGTGCTGTTGGTCAGCATGATGACGGATCCAACGAGGCCACCCCAGATGACGAGGATGAAAAGCACCATCATGATCAGCGCGATTGCGGTCATGTTAGTTGTCTCCCTTCTTGGCGGGGTTCGACGCGGCCGTGGTGGCAGCCGAGCCCTTTGCTGCTGCGGCCAGGGTGTTTGGTTCGTTCTTTTTTCGGCCGAACTTCGGCACGCCGTAGTCCGAGCCCGGGATGCCGTTGACGTGGACTCCCTGGCGGAACGGAACGATCGTCATCACGATCGCGGCGATCACGATGACCGCAAGCACCAGCCAGCCGTAGGTGGTGATCTGGGCGGTACCGTAACCCTCGTAAGGCTCCTTGAGCAGCCCGATGATCTCCGAGATCATCGTGTACAGCAGGACGATTGGGGTCAGGACGAAGGCGAAGAACTGCCAGATCGGGCCGACCTTTACGGAAGACACAGCGTTAAGGTGCTGAGTCATCTCCACGCGGCGCTTGAACACCCACGCGGTGAGGATGAGGGACAGCGAGGCACAGAAGATGATGCCGATGTTGTTCGTCCACTTGTCCATGATGTCCAGGGCGATTAGGCCGGTGGTCGCCGAGAACAGCAGGGTGGAGATGGTGCCCATGACCGCGCCGATGATGACCGCGGTGGTCTTGCGCTCCAGGTTGAACTTATCCTTCACGGCGGAGACCACGACTTCCATCAGCGAGATCAGGGAGGTCAGGCCAGCGATGAACAGCGAGACGAAGAACAGGATGCCGAAGACCTCACCGAAAGGCATTTCGTTGATGATCGTCGGGAAGGCGACGAAGGCCAGGCCGATGCCGCCGCTGACAACCTCAGAGACGTTGGTCTGCGTCTGGTGAGCCATGAAACCCAGGGCCGCGAAGACACCGATA
>JBHWRM010000128.1:0-6096 GCA_043426695.1 Corynebacterium sp.
GTATTGACCCGCAATCAGCGGGACCGTAGGTGGATCCTGTTGGGGACACGAGGCATCTACGTGTAGTCAGTCTGCTCGCTATCTCGCCGCCGGTTTCCCGGGGTGTTGTGTTCTTGACGTCGCTGCGATCGCCACTAGCGGGAAGCCTCGTGTTCTCCGCTGGCACGGTTCGCGCGGCGCATCATCCCCGGGTGGTGCGGGAAACGTGAGCACACTGCACCGGAACATCTTAGCTGCTCTGCCTTGCCAATCCAAGTGGCTGCCTACCCAGTGTGTGTCCGTTGATCCTCCCTGTCCACAGCCGGTTCTTCGCCCTTCTTTTCAGGACGTCAGCTGCGGCAGGTTGGAGGCATGTCACGCTTTCCTTCTTCCGCCCATTTCCGGCGCCGCCTGTTCGCAGTGGCCAGTGTTTTTAGCTTGACGTCGGCCATTGCGGTAGCCCCGGTTCCGCCGATGGTCTTCGCCGTGGAGGAAGAGAAACAAGAAAGCGGGGGCTGGTTGAGGGGCGCTAACCGACTGAGCCGGTCCCACCGCGTGCCGCTCGTCACGGACTCCCCGACCTCCCCCGCTGCGGCGGAGGCCCTGGTGACCCGCCCCCTCGACATTCCGGAGCAGGACTGGCTGCCGGGCCACCGCGTCGTGGACCTGCGGGCGGCACCCGGTGCGGACGTCCTGGCGAGTTTGGGCGGCCGGGTCAGCTTCGTCGGCACCGTCGCGGGCACGCCGGTGGTGACGATCCGGCACCGGGATGGGCTGCACACCACCTACGAGCCGGTGCACGCGGAGGTCTCCAAGGGTGAGCCGGTGTCCCGGGGCCAGCGGATTGGCCGTCTCGCGAATGCAGCGCTGTTGGGCGATACTGCCCGGAAGCCGGATGGGTTGTCCTGGGGCGCGTGGGTCAAGGGCACGGATGGGCGGAAGCGCTATCTCGATCCGTTTCAGCTCTTGGGCTCGGTGCGGGTGCGCCTGTTGCGCTAGGCCCTCGTGGGGCGGGCCGTTATTCTCCCGACCGTGGGTGGGCTTGGCGGTAGGCGGCCTTTAGCCGCTCGGCGCCGACGTGGGTGTAGATCTGGGTGGTGTTCATCGACGCGTGCCCCAGGAGTTCCTGGACCACCCTTAGGTCTGCACCACCTTCGAGCACGGCGGTTGCCGCGGAGTGGCGAAACCCGTGCGGGGACATGTGCCCCACCGCGAGCTCCGGGTGGCGGCGGATGGCCTGGTCAACGACCCGGCGAATTTCGCGCTGGTTGAGCCTGCCCCCTCGCACCCCAACGAGCAGGGCCGGGTTGCCGGGCTGGGCGAGCTCACCGCGGTGGGTGAGCCAGTGTGTGAGAGCCTCGTCGATGACGCCGCCGTAGGGAACCACGCGGGTCTTGTTTCCCTTACCGGTGACCCGCAGGAGCCGGTTGGCCCGGTCGAAATCCTCGACATCAATGGCCTCGGCCTCGCCGACACGGATGCCGGTACCGAAGAGCAGCTCGGCGATGAACCAGTCCCGCGCCCGGCGCGCTGTGGCGTGACGTTGTTGTTTCTCTCCTGCTGGTCCGGTGGTGGCGGGAGCGTCGTCACCTTCGTGCTGGGAGGCCGGGGGCTGGAGGGCCTCGCTCTTGAGCCCATCGAGCAGGGTGCGGGCCTGGTCGCTGCGCAGCACGCGGGGCAGCGTCTTCTCCCCCTTGGGGAGTCGGAGCGCAGAGACCGGGTTCGCGGGGAGCACCTCGCTCTGGGCGAGGAACTTCCCGAAGCCTTTCATGCTGGAGGCCAGGCGGGAGAGCCGGGACCGGCTGGCGCCGTCGTCGGCCGCGTACCCCAGCACGTCGCGTGCGTGGTCGAGGGTGAAGGACTCGATATCCCGCAGCCCCTCGAGGGCGTCGGTGAGGTCCCGCTGGTAGGCCCGGATCGTGTTCTCGGACCGGCCGAGGTTATAGCGCAGGTAGTCCACGTAGTCCTCGATGAGGAGTTGCGGGTCGCGGGCTTTCGGCATGCAGCTCAGCATAGCTGTTGTGGCGCACCGGAGCTGTTGTCGTGGTTCGTCGGCCCCCTTGGCTATGCCTCCCCATCCACCCGGACCCAGCGCTCCCCTTCCCTGGTGATGAGTCCCTGCTTGTCGAGTTCTTTGAGGGTGCGCATCACGAGCCGGATGGATAGCCCGGTCTCCTGCTGGATGTCTCGCAGCGTTCCACCGCCCCCGCCGGGTAGTCCGGCCGCGTCGTAGACGGTGACCTGGTTCAGCGACATGCTCTGCACCCCGGTGCCGGAGCCGAAGACCATCGCTTGCTGTTCGGGCGCCTCGGCGTTGAACTGGCTGGAGGCCTCCACCAGCTCCCGGACATGGCTGGCGGTCCAGACCGGTTGGGCCCGGCCGTCCCGCAGGCGGTGGAGCACCCCCTGGCTGAGTGCGGTATCCACGGGCCCGGGTACCACCATGGGCTGGTTGAGCATGACCTCCGCCCAGTTGAGGGTATTCAGCGCCCCGGAGCGGTTGGCGGCCTGAGTCACGATGGTTCCTGCGGACAGGCCGGCGACCAGCCGGTTGCGGGTGAGGAAGCGGTGCCGGGCGGGATGTGTTCCCAGCGCATATTCGCTGACGACCACCCCGGACTCCGCTATCTGCTTGAAAAGCCCGACATGCTGCCTGGGATAGGCCACGTCGAGGCCGCACGCGAGCACCGCGATGCTCGCACCCCCGGCGCGGAGGGCGGCGGTGTGGGCGCAGCGGTCGACTCCCCTGGCGCCTCCGGAGACGATGCTGTAGCCCGCCAGCGCGAGGTCCGTGCTCAGCTGGGTACTCAACTGCGCCCCGTAAGCATTGGGCTGTCTGGTACCCACGACGGTCACCGACTGGCGACTCAAATTCCGTAGGTTGCCGTTGCCCCGTAGCCAAAGGGCGAAGGGTGCTGCGGCAAGACCTCTCACCGCGGAGTTCTGGTCACTACCACGGTCGTCGATCCGGGCGAAGGCGTGGTCTAGGGTCTCGGGCCACTCTTGGTCCAACGGGGTGATCAGCCGGAACCCCGCAGCCGTAGCGGCGTCGAGTTCGGCTTCGGGGTCGCAGTCCACGCGCGCGGCAGTCGATTCCAGGATCCTGCGCGGCAGGCTGGGGTCACGATGCCGGATACGGCTAGCGAGCGCGCGTACATCGGGAAGCGCTCCTTTTCCCGCGTCTCGGCCCTCGAGCCGGTTCTCCCAACCTTCGGGCCAGAGGAGGTTGAGAATATCCGTGTTCGAAGCTTCGATGGTCTGCCGCAGGTAGATCCACGCGAGTAGGTTCTGGTGTTCCTCCGTGGCGCCGACCGGGCTCATCCAGGCACCTCCTCAGTATCGGAGTAGAGCTCGGCAGCATCCAGGACCTCCCCAACACCGGGGCGGGACACCCCGGCGAGATCGGCGAGGCTCCACGCCACCCGCAGCGCCCGGTCCACCCCACGCTGCGAGAGGGCGCCGGAGGCATAGGCTTCCTGTAGCGCCACCATGCCCTCGAAACTCGCCGCGCATTCCGAGCGCAGCAGCCTGCCAGGAATCGTCGCATTCGTCACGGCCTGCCCCAGGTCGAATTGTCGCCAACGATGATGGGCGCGCTCCCTGGCCTGGGCAACCCGTTCCGCCACCACGGCGGAGCTCTCCGCTCGTTCCTCCCCGCTATCGGTTCCCCTCGCCGCCGTTGCCTCAGCACTCACCGGGAGCTGTTGGCCGATCAACCGCTGCCTGCGGGTTTTTGCGAAGACGTCAATCCGGTCTCGGATGGGACCAGAGACCCGCGCGTAGTAGCGGCGGCGGTCCGTCGAACTACACGTGCACATGGTCGGGTCCTCAGCACCGCAGCGGCACGGGTTTGCCGCCATCACCAATTGGAAGCCCGCCGGGTAGGACACGCTGCGGCGGGCACGCGCAATCTCCACACGGCGGGACTCCATCGGAATCCGCAAGCAGTCCAGCACCCCAGAGCGGGTCTCCGCAGCCTCGTCCAAGAACAGCACGCCGTGGTGAGCCAAGCTGATCGCGCCGGGCTGTAGGTTCGGCCCGCCACCAACCAGTGCGGCCTGGGTCGCCGAGGGGTGCGGGGCGACGAAGGGTCTCACCCCAGCCCAGATCGGGCCAAGGTCTCCCCGGCCCCCGGCGATCGAGTGAATCGCGGCCGCCTCGACCTGCTCAGTGGCCGACAACGGAGGCAGAATCGTCGGCAGGCGCTCTGCGAGCATCGACTTTCCACTGCCCGGCGGCCCGGTGAGCATGATGGCGTGTCCACCCACGGCGGCAATCTCCAGCGCCCGGCGCGCCTCTGCCTGCCCGACGATGTCGGACATGTCGACCTCCTCATCCCGTGGCCGATGACCTGCGTCCGGGGTCGGCGCGCCCAGGGGTCTGCTCACTGGGGTAACGTCGCCGGAACCACGCAGCCATGCGTGAAAATCCTGCAGGCTACCCACGGCGAGGATGTCCAGTCCAGCAACCACGTCGACGAGTTGCTGTGCATCGGGCAGGTTCTCTTCTGGGATCACGATGCGACTCATCCCCTGCCGTTGCGCGGACAAAATCATGGGTACAACCCCGGCGACGGCGCGCACGGTACCGTCCAGTCCGAGCTCGCCGACGACAACTGCGTCACACAGGAGCTCCAGCCCGGGGTCGGATAAGCCCTGGGCTGCCAGAATCGATGCCACCATCGCCAAGTCGTAGCTGGACCCCTCCTTCTTCACGTCTGCCGGTGACAGACTCATCACGACCTTCGACTTCGGCCACGGTAAATTGCTGTTCAGCATCGCCGCGCGAATCCGGTCGCGGGCCTGCACCACAGCCGCATCCCCCAGCCCGACCACGCTGACCCCGGGCAGCCCTCGTCCCAGGTCGCATTCCACGGTGACGAGCATCCCGTCCAGCCCGTGCAGGGCCATGCTTCTAGCTTGCCCGACCGCCATCACGCCACCCCCATCATGTGCTCCCGCACACCGGCGGGGCCCACGTCGATGACGTCGAAACGCACGACGTCGACCCCCCGCTGCTGTTCCGACAGCCACATCCCTGCTGCCAGGCGCATCCGGCGCAGCTTGGTCGGCGTCACTGCTTCCACGCCGGTGCCATGCGTGGTGTCCTTCCGGTACTTGACCTCCACGAACACCATCTCGCCTTCCGGGTCGAGCGCAATGATGTCCAGCTCCGCGAACCGGCAGTGCCAGTTGCGCTCCACGATTGTCCAGCCCTTCTTCGCCAGGTATTCCCCGGCCTGGGTCTCACCCTGTCGGCCCACCCCCACCGTCGAATCCGCTGTGCTTGGTCCGACCGAGCCCTTTCCGACTGAGCTCTGTCCAGCTGAGCCCTGTCCGACCGAGCTGTCTCCTACCGTGCGACGACCGGCCGTCCCCCGACCCGCCGTGTGTCGATCGGCTCCTGCCACCTGCGTTGCGCTATCCATCCCCGTACCTCGCTGTCGTTCTGTTCCGCTGCGCGTGGCCAAAGTCATTCACGCTCGCCCTGCCCACGCAGCTGTCGTACCAGGGCAGCGTGTCAGGCTAGCCAAGCACGGTGGCCAGGGCGTTGACGTCCTAAAAAGAAGGCGGGTACAAGAAAACCCCAGGAGCCTGTGGATAGGCGCTGGGGTGTGGATAACAGCGGGGCAGCCGGAAAAGGGCCTGCGCGAAAGTCCGGGCTAGTGCTCCGGCAGTTGCAGCTCGGGCTTGTCGAGCTCCTCGATGTTGACGTCCTTGTAAGTGATCACGCGGACGTAGCGAACGAAGCGGGCCGGGCGGTACATATCCCACACCCAGGCATCCGACATGCGGATTTCGTAGTAGACCTCGCCGCCGGAGTTGCGGGGCGTGAGCTCCACCGCGTTGGCTAGGTAGAACCGACGTTCGGTTTCCACGACATAGGAGAACTGGCTCACGACGTCCCGATACTCGCGGTACATCGACAGCTCAACGTTTGCCTCGTAGTCGTCTAGCTCTTCAGCGCTCACTGGCCAGGATGTCCTTCCTCACGCGGTTGTGTGCTCGCCCACTCGGCATGTGCGGTGGCGACATTGGAGTAAGTGTAACGGTGTTCCGGGCACGCCCCGTGGAGGCGCACCGCAGCCATGTGCTTCGCCGTGCCGTAGCCCTTGTG
>JBHWRM010000129.1:0-9003 GCA_043426695.1 Corynebacterium sp.
TTTCACGCGCGCTGCGGCCCAGTGGGATGAGGTCATCGTGCTGGTGACCTATAACCCCAACAAGAATGGGCTGTTCAACGAGCAGGAGCGGGTGGCGCTCATCGAGGCAGCCATCGCGGACCTGCCGGAGGAGCGGCGCCCGAAGAATATTCGGATCGACACGTGGGACCGCCTGCTGGTGGACTACCTCACCGAGAACAACATCTCCGCGCTGGTCAAGGGATTGCGCAGCTCACTGGACTACGAATACGAGCTGCCGATGGCTCAGATGAACCAGCGGCTCTCGGGGGCGGATACCTACTTTCTGCTCACGAGCCCGGAGTACGGTTACGTGTCCTCCACCCTCTGCAAGGAAGTCGCGAAGTACGGCGGGGATGTTTCTGGGCTGCTGCCGGAGCCAGTAGCCGAGGCTGTGAAGGCGAAGTTCGCCGAATCCTAGACGGGCACTACGCACCGGCCTCAGCGAAAGAAAAAATTGTTAATTCCTGTGACCGGTGTGTTTTTCCGCGAGTGACGCCCTGGAACATGGAATAGTGGTGAGCATGTACAAAACCTTCCAAGGCATGGACGATCTCCAGCACATGGTGGAGCAGGCTTATAGCGTGCCCATGACATCCAATTGCATGGTGCCGCGCCGCGAGGTGCTCGACATCCTCGACGAGATGCGTAACGCCATTCCCATCGAGATGGACGACGCCCAGGATGTCCTTGATCACCGAGACAAGATCCTCCACGACGCTGAGGACCGCGCCGACGGCATGGTCGCCGACGCTGAGGCGGAACGCGACCGGATTCTTGAGGAGGCTCATGCCCGCGCGGAGGCGATGGTGCGCGATGCCGAAGACCGTGCCACCACCACGGTCGCCCAGGCTGAGGATGAGGCCGACCGCCTGGTGACCGAGGCCCGCAACGAATACGACCACGTTACCTCCCGCGCCGCCGCGGAATCCGACCGCCTCATCAAGGCAGGTAACGATTCCTACCAGCGCTCCGTGGACGAGGGTATTGCCGAGCAGCAGCGCCTGGTCTCCGAATCCGAGGTTGTCCGCAACGCCGAGGCGGAAGCCCAGCGCATCGTGCAGTCCGCCCACGCGGATTCCGATCGCCTGCGCAACGAGTGCGACCGCTATGTGGATTCCACCCTCGCGGAGTTTGAGGAATCCCTCTCCGCCACCCTGCGCAGCGTGGGCCGCGACCGCGCCGCACTACGCAAGGGGGCCGGCGTCTCCGGGCTGCGTAGCGACTCCAACTACGGGGACCACAGCTAGGAAGGCTAAGCGCCGGGCTGTCTGCCTGGGGCGAAGCGGGCAGGGCGTCGTCCCAAATAGCGGAGGGGAGCCTAAAGCGGGTACAAAAGGGGTATGAGCAACCCCTTCATCCTCGATGTTCAGGACATCCTCGGCCAGCAAGGTGGCCCGGAGCACATTCACACCACCGGTGAAACCCCGCACAACCTCGGCGGGGAAATGTTCGGAATTACCCCCGGCACCAGCGTTGATATCGACGTGATCCTCACCAACCTGGGTGAGGCCATCATGGCCCAGGGGACGGTCAGTGGGCCGGCCACCGTCGAATGCGGTCGCTGCCTCCGCCACTTCACAACGGACCTCAGCATCAAGGTTGACCAGGTCTTCGGCACCTCCGCGGACTTCATCACCACCGAGGACGAGGACTCCGAGGAGGACGCCGAAGAGCTGCCGCCGTTGGTTGAGGACGATCGCATCGACCTGACGCAGACCGTGCTCAACGAAGCTGGCCTCAACGCGCCGTTCAACCCCGTCTGCGCTGATTATGGCCTCGAGTGCGAGACTAATGTCCCGGAGCCGGACGGCATCTCCGAGGAGGAAGCGGAAGAGGAAAAGGTTGACCCGCGCTGGGCCGGCCTGTCCGCAATCAAGTCCCGCCTGGCCGGGGGTGACGATGGCTCGCAAGCGTAGGCTCACCGGGGAGGCGGCACTTCGCGCCGCGTATTCCAAGCACGATCACGCCCCGCTGCTGGAGGCATGGGGGATCGAGCTTTCCGACGAGATGCTGCGGCTGGCTCTGACGCACCGTTCCTTCGCGCACGAGAATGACAACGTGCCGAACAACGAGCGCCTCGAGTTCCTCGGCGACGCTGTGCTCGGGCTGTCGGTCGCCGAGCAGCTGTACACGCAGTTCCCGCAGCGCAGCGAGTCCGATATCTCCAAGATGCGCGCGGGCGTGGTGAATATGTATGCGCTCGCGGGACTGGCCCGCAACCTCGGGCTGGGGGAATACATCCTGCTCGGCCGCGGCGAGTTGAAGACCGACGGGCAGGATAAGGATTCCATCCTCGCGGATACCGTCGAGGCAATCCTCGGCGCCATCTACCTGGAACACGGATTCGCGGTCGCGAAGGCGACCGTGTTGCGGCTGTTTAAATCCATGATCGATAAGGCGCCGACCGTGGGGCTGACCATGGACTGGAAGACCACCGTGCAGGAACGCCTGCGCGAACACGATCTGCCGATGCCGGAATACGAGGTCACCTCCTCCGGGCCGGAGCACGACAAGGCCTTCTTCGCCACGCTCAAGCTGGCTGGCAAGGAGCGCACCCGCGGCCAGGGGCGCACGAAGAAGGAAGCGGAACACCAGGCGGCCCGCGCCATGGTGGAGGAACTCAGCAAGCGTGCCTGAGCTGCCTGAGGTGGAGGTCGTCCGCCGGGGGCTGGAAGAACATCTCCGCGGTGGGGTCATCCACGACGTCGACGTCCGTCATCCCCGTGCCGTTCGCGCCCAGCCCGGCGGGGCTGCGGAGCTCATCGCGCTTCTGGACGGCGCCCGCATCCAGTCCATTGAGCGCCGGGGAAAGTACATGTGGTTCCTGCTGAATAGTGGCCGTGCGCTGTTCGTTCACCTCGGGATGAGCGGGCAGATGCTGATCCATGAGGCTGCTGATCCGGCTCTGCCCACCACGCACGTCCGGATTTCTGCGCTGGTCGACGTGGGGGAGAAGGATCTCGTGCTGAGTTTCGTGGATCAGCGCACCTTTGGCCAGTGGCAGGTCACGCCCGTCGTGACAGACCCGCACGGGGGCTTTACGGGGGTGCCGGTGCCGGTCGCGCACATCGCCCCTGATCCCTTCGAGGCGGTCTTTGACCCGACGGTCGTGGCACGGCGCCTGCGGGCGAAGAAGACCGACGTGAAGCGCGCCCTCCTGGATCAAACGCTGGTCTCAGGCATCGGAAACATTTACGCCGACGAGGCGCTGTGGTCGGCGGGCGTAGCTCCCGGCCGACGTACCCGGGGTATGCGCCAGCGCGATGCCGTGGCTGTATTGGAGCAGGCCGGGGCGGTGATGCGCCGGGCGCTGGCCCAAGGTGGCACCAGTTTTGATTCGCTCTACGTCAACGTCAACGGAGCCAGCGGCTACTTCGCCCGCTCGCTCAATGCCTACGGCAGGGCCAGGAAGCCCTGCCCCCGCTGTGGGGAGCTGATCGTTCGGGTGCAGTGGACGAACCGATCCTCACACTTCTGCCCGCAGTGCCAGTCCAGCTAGCGTTCAGAACGGGGCTCGGTTACGGGCAGGCTATTCCAAGAATGGGTGGCGGGGTTCTACAATGCCCCTATGGAAAAACTTACTGAGCTCGTTGATGGCTCAATCAATGGTGTCATCTGGAACATCATCCCGTGGCTGCTGATCGCCGCGGGCATCTACTTCGGCTTGCGGACCCTCTTCGTCCAGGTCCGCCTGCTGCCCGCGATGCTGAAAGCGGTCGCGGAGAAGCCTCCGGTTGCCCGCGACGAGCAGGGCAATGAGATCCAGGACGGCGAGCGCGTCGGTATTTCGGCATTTAAGGCCTTCACAATTTCCGCCGCCTCCCGTGTGGGAACCGGCAATATCGCTGGCGTAGCGCTGGCGATCTCCATCGGTGGCCCCGGTGCGGTCTTCTGGATGTGGATGATCGCCATCGTCGGCGGCGCGACTGCCTTCGTGGAGTCCACGCTGGCTCAGCTGTGGAAGTCCCGCGACGCCGACGGCCATTATCACGGTGGCCCGGCGTTCTACATGACCCGCGGCCTGGGATGGAAGCCGCTCGCCGTCATCTTCGCCGTAGCGCTGTCCTTCACCTACGGCTTCGTCTACAACGCGATTCAGACGAACTCCATCGTCGACGCGGTGGGTGGGTCCCTCAATAGCGACTCAATGACCCTCAAGCTGATCGTCGCGGTCGTCGTCGCCTCCCTGACCGCACTCGTCATCTTCGGTGGTGTCACCCGCATCGCCAGCGTCACCCAGATCGTCGTGCCCCTGATGGCCGTGGCCTACATCGTCGTGGGTCTCATCGTCGTGCTCATGAACCTCAGCGAGGTACCCGGCATGATCGGGCTGATTGTTGGCCACGCCCTGGGGCTGAAGCAGATTGCGGGCGCGGGAGTCGGTGTCGCCTTCGGTATCGGCTTGCGCCGTGGCCTGTTCTCCAACGAAGCAGGCCAGGGCTCGGCGCCGAATGCCGCCGCGACCGCGACCGTCTCCCACCCGGTTAAGCAGGGCCTCGTCCAGACCCTCGGCGTATATTTCGACACCCTGGTCGTGTGTAGCATCACCGCTTTCGTGGTGCTGCTGGGTCCTGCGGTGACCTACGGACGCGAGGACATTCAGGGTGTGTCCCTGACCCAGACCGCGCTGGCCGACACGGTTGGCTCGTGGGGCGCGCACTTCATCACCATCATCCTCTTCTTCTTGGCCTTCTCCTCGGTCATCGGCAATGTTTACCTTGCCCAGGCCAATATCGAGTACCTCTCCGAGTCGAAGAAGGTTATGACGGTCTTCCGGCTTGGCGTGATCGCTTTCGTGTTCTTCGGCGCGTTCGGCTCCCTCCCGCTGGTGTGGGCTCTGGGAGACACGATGGCCGGCACCATGGCGATCATCAACATCATCGCGATCGTCCCGCTGGGCGGGATCGCCTTCAAGCTGCTGAAGAACTTCAATGATCAGCGCAAGAAGGGGCTGGATCCGGTCTTCCACCGGGATATGCTGCCGGAGGCGAAGAACGTCGAGGTCTGGGACGGCTCCGACTCGGCGACCCGCCGCGGTTGGCTCCAGCGCCGCTCTCTGCGCGAGTTCACCTAAAAACTGCGCCCGGAATACGGCGAGCTAAGGAGAAACGGAAGTGACTGAGCAACCACAGGTCCGGCTCACCGCCTGGTGCCACGGCCACGTTCAGGGGGTGGGCTTTCGCTGGTGGGTCGCCGGCCAGGCTAAGGCTTTGGGGCTGACCGGCTCGGCCACGAACTATCCGGACGGTCGGGTGCTCGTTGTCGCGGAGGGGGCGCGGCACCTGGCCGAAGAATTGCTCGACCGGCTCCAGCCCGGTGCGTTGACGAACCCGCAACGACCGGGTCAGGTCACCACCGTCGTGGAGCTGTGGGGCGAGCCCAAGGGGGCGGAGGGTTTCGAGCGCCGCTAGTGCGTGGGAAGCCTGCGCTTAGAGCTTGTCCGCGCGCACCGTTAAGATAACGGCATGCACTTAAAGTCGTTGACCCTCAAAGGATTCAAGTCCTTTGCGTCTTCAACGACCCTGAAACTCGAGCCGGGGATCTGCGCGGTCGTCGGCCCCAACGGCTCGGGCAAGTCCAATGTCGTCGATGCCCTGGCATGGGTGATGGGGGAGCAGGGGGCGAAGACCCTGCGCGGCGGCAAGATGGAGGACGTCATCTTCGCCGGTGCCGGTGACCGCAAACCGCTGGGGCGCGCGGAGGTTACCCTCGTCATCGACAACTCCGACGGCAAGCTGCCGATCGAGTACTCCGAGGTCGCGGTCACCCGCCGCATGTTCCGCGACGGGGCCAGCGAATACGAGATCAACGGCGCCAAAGCCCGGCTCATGGATATCCAGGAGCTGCTGAGCGACTCGGGCATCGGCCGCGAGATGCACGTCATCGTCGGTCAGGGAAGGCTCTCCCAGATCCTGGAGTCCAAGCCGGAGGAGCGCCGCGCCTTCATCGAGGAGGCCGCGGGTGTGTTGAAGCACCGGCGCCGCAAGGAGAAGGCGCAGCGCAAGCTGGTCGGCATGCAGGCCAACCTGGACCGCCTCCAGGACCTCACCGATGAGCTGCACCGCCAGCTGGGGCCGCTGGCCCGGCAGGCCGACGCCGCGCAGCGGGCGTCCACCGTGCAGGCCACCATCCGGGACCGTCGCACCGTCCTGGCGGCCCACCACGTCCGCACGTTGTCGGAGAACCTTCACGAGGCCAACACCGAGGCCGAGCGGCTCATCGAGGAGCGCGAATACCTCACCGAGCAGCTTGAGGAGCACTCCGGTGAGCTCGCCGAGGTGGAAGAAGAGCTGCGCACCGCGTTGGAGGACGCGGAGTCTGCCCGCACCCTCTGGTACCGACTTTCGGCGGTCGCGGAGAAGAACTCCGCCTCCCTGCGCATCGCGGCTGATCGCGCACAGGCCAGCGAGGAGACCGCCTGGCTGGGGCCCGACCCGGCTCACCTGCTGGAGCGCGCCGAGCGGGCCGATGCCGAGCAGGAGGAGCTCGACGAGGCCGTCGAGATCGCCCAGGAGAAGCTCGAAGGCATCCGGGAAACCGTCGCCGAGGCTCAGGATGCCGCCCGGCAGGCGGAGAACGAGCACCTCGCCCAGGTCCGAGCCATCGCGGACCGGCGTGAGGGCGTGGTAAGGCTGCTCTCCCGCCAGGAGGCAGCCAGCGAGAGGTTGGCTAACGCACAAGCCGAGGTGGAGCGCAGCGAAGAGGCCGTGAGCGAGCACACCGAGGAGCTGGACAACCTCAGCGAGGAACTCGCGGAAGCTGCCGACGCGCTCGCGGATATCGAGGGTGGGGGCGAGGAACTGCAAGCCACTGCAGAGCAGCTCGCCCGCGAGGTGCAGACCGTCGAGCAGCGCGCGGAGGAGCTGCGCAACCAGGAACGCGTGCTGGAGCGAGAAATCGCTGGCTTGGAGGCCACCATCACCGGCTGGCAGGAGCGGCTGCGCCCCACCGACGGTGCTGCCCGCGCGACTACCGCCGCCGAGGAGCAGGGGCATGCGGTGAGCACTCTGGCGGAGAACCTCACGGTCACCGGCGACTGGTCCGCCGCCGTCGCCGCCGTGTTGGGCGCCATCGCGCCCACCGGGGTGGTGACTGCATCAGACGACGCCGTCCTCAGCGCGCTCGAGGGCAGCGACGAGGGCCGCGCCCTCGTCATCGAATCCGGCACCGAGGCCGAGGGCAAGGCCGGCTGGCGCTTGGACGCGACCCTGCCCGCGGGGCAGTGGCTGCTGGACGTCATCGAGCCCAGCCCGGAGGTAGCCGCTCCGCTAAACGCGATGCTCGTCGACGTCGTCGCCGTGGCAGACGCCGCTGAGGCTCGCCGCGTCGTGACCGCTGACACCAGGCTGCGGGCAGTGACCCAGGCCGGCAGCCTCTTCGGCCCCGGTTGGTTCGCGGCCGGCCGCGGGGGAGCCACCCCAGCGGTGGAGCTTGCTGCGAAGATTGACCAGGCCACCGCGGACGTCGCCGAAAAGAAGGAACAGCTCGCAGACCTGAAGGCGAGCCTCGACGCCGCTCTGGAAACCACCGCGGAGCGCCGCGCCGCAGCCAGCAGCGCGAAGGCCTCCGTCCAGGAACAACGGGCACGCGTCCAGGCAGCTCAGCACCACTTTAAAGCGGCGGAGAACGCGGAGGAATCCGCGCGCCGTAGCCTCGAGCGCGCCACCGTCCAACGCAACCAGGCCGAGGAGCGGGCGCGGCAGGCTGATGAGGAGCTCGCCGAGGTGCGCGACCGCCTCTCGCGCGTGCAGGAGCCTGAGGAGCAGGAGGAACCCTCCACCGCGCAGCGCGACCGCACGGCCCAGGAGCTCACACAGGCCAAGGCCATGGAGATGGATGCGCGTCTGCAGCTGCGCACGGCGGAGGAGCGCGCCGCCGCCACCCGCGGCAAGGCGGAGAACCTGCGGCGCCAGGCCCGCCAGGAGGAGGCCTCCCGCAAGCAGCACGAGATCGCGAGGGCCCGTCGCGAGGCCAAGCGTCAGGCCGCGCTCATCGTGCAGGAGCAGGCCGAACGCGTCGGCCAGCGCATCGACGATGCGCTTCATCGGGCACAGGAGTCCCGTACCCTGACCGAGCAGGCGCATCGCCAGTGGCAGGAACGGATGCGCCAGCAAAAGGCTGAGGTCAATAAATACAACAGCCAGCTCGGGGCGGTCACCCAGCGGGCCCATGAGGCGGAGCTGAAGCGCAACCAGGCACAGCTCAAGCTCGAGCAGGCCGCAGAATCCGCGATGGAGCAGCTCACCATGACTCCCGAGCAGCTGCTGGCCGTCGAACTCCCGGAGGATTTCGACCAGGCCACAGCCCGTAAGGAGCTCAAGCAGGCGGAAAAGGACCTGAACTCCCTCGGCAAGGTCAACCCGCTGGCACTGGAGGAGTACAAGGCGCTGGAGGAACGCTATTCCTTCCTCGCCAGCCAGCTGGACGACGTTCAACGAGCCCGCGAGGACCTCAACGGGGTCATCAAGGACGTGGACAACACCATCCTCACCCTCTTCGTGGACGCTTGGCACGACGTGGAGGAGCAGTTCCCCAAGGTCTTCGAGACCCTCTTCCCGGGTGGGTCCGGCCGACTGGTGCTGACCGACCCGGAGGATATGCTCACCACCGGTATCGAAGTGGAAGCCCGCCCGCCGGGCAAGAAGGTCAAGCGCTTGAGCCTGCTCTCCGGCGGCGAGAAGTCGCTGACCGCGCTGGCCCTGCTCGTCGCCATCTTCCGTGCTCGCCCGAGTCCCTTCTCCGTCATGGACGAGGTCGAGGCTGCGCTGGACGACGTCAACCTTCGCCGTCTGATTGCGCTGTTCGAAGAGTTGCGCAAGGACTCCCAACTGATCGTGATCACGCACCAGAAGCCGACGATGGATGTGGCCAATGTCCTCTACGGTGTGACCATGCGCGGGGACGGCGTGACGCGCGTTATTTCGCAGCGTATGAAGCCACTGGAAGTCGGTTAGCCCAGGCCAGCCCGCACACAGGGGGAGC
>JBHWRM010000130.1:0-6748 GCA_043426695.1 Corynebacterium sp.
CAGGAAGAACCACGCGAAGCGCGCGTACTCCTGCGGCAACAACCGCCGCATGCCCGGCTGCGACATGAGGTAACCGCGGTTGCGGTACGTGAAGTAGCGCTTGAACTCGCCGTCCGGGTACTGCGTGTGCATGCGCCCGCCAAGGATTGGCTTGAACTCTTCCGAGCCGTCCGGGTGCGCATAAGCACAGGTCAGGGCCGTGCCGAAGCGCAGGCCGCTGCGGACGATGCGACGGTGGTACTCGACCTCGTCGCCGCGGATAAACAGTCGATAATCCGGCACACCGATGATCTCCATCGCGCGGGCGGAAATTAGTGCGCCGTTGAAGAGGCTCGCGATGCCCGGCAGGAAATCCCCCTCCAGCTCGGACACGCGGCGACGCCACGTGAGGCCTTGACGCAGCGGGAACGCCAGGCGATCCGGGTTGTTGATGTTCGTGACCAGTGGTGATACCTGCGCGAGCTGCTCGCGTTCGGCGATGTCCAGCAGGGTGGCGAGGACGTTCTCGTCGGCGGGGCGGCCGTCGTCGTCAGCGCACCAGATGGTGTCCGCTCCCAGGGCCAGTGCCGCGAGGAAGCCGAGGGCGAAGCCGCCCCCACCGCCCAGGTTCGTGCGGCTGGGCAGGTACATCGGGCGGGGACGTCGCTGGGGGACGTTGTCGGAAGCGGCGGAGGGGGAGCTGGGCGTGGACGTCGACGCGGTGGCGTCGTCGTTGCTGGCGGTGCCGTCGGTGGGGAGGTCGTTGCCGGCTTCGTCGGAGGCCTTGGTGATGGCGGCCCCGACGGTCTGGATCTCCGCGAAACGGCGGGCGGCGATCTCAGCGGACGCGCGGCGGGACTGCGGTTCGCCGCCGAGCTTCGCGTGGACCAGGGTTTCGACCGCGGGGTCGGCGCCGTTGTCCACGACGATCACCCAGTCGGGACGACGGGTCTGCTTGGCCACCATGTCGAGGCTGCGTTCCAGCAGGTCAACACGGTTGTGGGTGACGATCACGGCGGCGATGGTGCCGCGCGGGTCGATGGCATAGCGCCCCGGGTTGGGTGCTGCGTGGTCCGCGGTGCCCTGGGAGCCGGTGCCTGCCTTCGTGGCCGGAGTTCCGGTGTGGTTGGTGGTGCTGCCCTGGGAGCCGGTGATGCGGGCGATGGTGCTGGTAGCAGCGTTTTTGAGTCCTCGGAGCGCGCGTTTCATGGGTGCTACTCTACCCGGTCTGCGTGTGGCCTCTGGCGATGCGCGCCGGGCCGCCCGGGATGGGGCCAGGCTGGCCGTGCGTGTGTCGGCTGGCCGTGCGTGTGCTCGTGCCCCGGCTGCCCCGCGCGTGCGTCCGCCCCCTGGCTGCCTGGGGCCCTGGCCTCTCCGGCCATGCGTGCCGACCCATTGCGTTTTGCAGAGTTTGATGTCGCTTTTCCGAGGTTTTCCGGCATCAAACTCTGCAAAACGTTGGGGGTGGGAGTGGGATTCGTGGTGTCGGGAACCAAACAGAGCGGATTGTTGTCTAAGAGAGTGTGGGGGATTCAGGGGCCCAGGCATCTAAGGGATACGCGCCCAACAGTGGGGGATTGAGGGGAGAGCATGCGCAGTCCAATTCATTTCACGACGAAGCAGTTCCAGGAGGTTCCTAGGACTCCGAAGCAGCTCAGGGCGCTCGGGGTGACGAGGGCCGAAATGAACAACTACTTCGAATGCTGCACTTTTGGCACGTGGATCGCTAAGCCTACGGAACTGCTCCGGGCAGCAGATCGCATGCCAACGCTGGATCAGCGACAGAGAATCCTCAATGGGGCTAGGAAACGCCCTTCCCTCAAAATTCCTCACGAGGTACGGGTGCGGGGCCACTTCAATGCCCACCCGAGCTGGGTCGCGGGCGGAATCTCAGCCCTAGCCGTAAGAGGGTTTCCTTATTTTCACCACGGTGCCCCAGCGCACATGCTCACCCCGAGTTCGAGGGGTTTGTCACATGCAGATTCCGAGGCTCGAGTCAGCACGGTGCGTAAGCGGTTCGCCCCTATCCGCGAGGTTGATGAGCTCTTGCCAGAATTGCCGGTTGCTCCGATATACATGGCGGCAACCCAGTTCCTCAAAGATGTCTCGCTGCAGAAGTGCGCATGGAATGTGCGGCCGTTAGAGCTGTGGAACCACACTGAGCTGCGGGTCATTCAGGCTGCAGACGCCCTGTGTACCTTCACACGCAATACTCCGGAACAGTTGCTGTCCAACATGGATAAGTTCCTGCCGGCATCGGTGCGCGTGAAACGCTTGGTCCTTGAACATTGCGAGCTCGGAGCGGACTCTCCGCCAGAGACCTGGGTGCGCCTGCTGCTCAAACCCTTGATCCCGGACCTTGAAACACAACTCAAAGTTGTCGATGAGCGTGGCCCTGTTGCCACCGCGGATCTCGGCTCTCGCTCGCTGCGGATCATGATTTTTTATGACGGCTCGTACCACTCCGCACCCGATCAGCGAGAGTGGGACACCGAGGTGAACTCGCGCCTCACTGCTGCGGGCTATGCAGTGTTGCGGCTCAGCGCCCAGAGTATGAGGAAGTCAGATGACATTGTGGCGAGGGTGCAGGCCCTAGTGAATCGGGGCTCGCGCGCCAGAAGCTAGGTGCTAATGAAAGTTTTGCAGAGTTTGAGGTCGGAAAACCGGGGAAAAGCGGCATCAAACTCTGCAAAACGTGGAATGGGGGCGGCCACCCCAGCCCGGACCCCCAGCCCGGACCCCCCAAGCCCAGCTACCGCCCCAAGTCGCGCAGGACGTTGCGCACGTGCTGCCCCGCCTCGGGCCCCTCGTAGGCCTCCACGACCTCGTCCACCGGCCCGGCCTGGCGAATCTCACCGTGGTCAATCCACAGCGCGCTATCGCACAGCTGCGCCAGGAACTCATTGGAGTGCGAAGCGAACACCAGGATGCCCGATCGCTTCACCATCTCAACCAGCCGCGACCGCGCCTTCGCCATGAACGCCGCATCCACGGCGCCGATGCCCTCGTCGAGCAGCAGAATCTCCGGATCGATGCTGGTCACCACGCCCAGCGCCAAGCGAATCCGCATACCGGTGGAGTACGTCCGCAGCGGCATCGCGAGGTAATCCCCCAGCTCCGAGAACTCCGCGATCTCATCCATCTTCCGGTTCATCGCCTTGCGCGTCTGCCCCAGGAACAGCCCGCGAATAATGATGTTCTCGTAGCCGGAGATCTCCGGGTCCATGCCCACACCCAGGTCGAACACCGGCGCCACGCGTCCACGCACCACGGCGGACCCGCGCGTCGGTTCGTAAATCCCGGACAGTAACCGCAGCAGCGTGGACTTACCCGCACCGTTGTGCCCGACCAGGCCCACGCGGTCGCCGTCCTGCAGGTGCAGGTTGATGTCCTTCAGCGCTTCCACCATGACGGTGTTGGACTCGTTCCGCCCGATCGCGCCGCCGGCGGCGCCCAGGAAGGTGTGCTTCAGCGACCTGGTCTTCGCGTCGAAGATGGGGAAATCCACGCAGGCGTTGTAGGTGTCGATGCTGACTTGCTGGTTCATGCTTGTTCTTTCTTTTCTTTAGGACGCCAACCCGCTCGCCTTGTTACACCCAGTAGCTCACGCGGAAGCGCCACTTCCGCATGGCCAGCAGGGCAAGGCCCAGACCCACCACGGTCATGGCGATAACGATGTACCAGGAGGACGCCTCGACTGGCACGTTGATCATCGGCCCGCGCACGATCTCCAGGTAGTGGTACAGCGGGTTGAGCTTGGCCAGCGCCGCCCGCTCGGCGACCGCACCACCCTGATCGGTGAGGGTTTGTGCGGTCCACACGATTGGCGTCATATAAAAGGCCAGCTGGACCAGGGATTCGAGCAGCGGGGCGACGTCACGGAAACGGGTCGCGACGATACCGAAGAACATTGTCACCCACACACCGTTGATGACGAGAAGCGCGAGCCCCGGTACTGCCAGCAGCACCTCCCACCCGACCGGGATGCGGAAGATCGCGAGCAACACGAGCCAGATCACGAGGTTGTGCAGCAGGAAGAGGAACTGCCGCCACACCAGGCGGTAAACGTGAACGGATAGCGCGGAAGGCAGCTGCTTGATCAGGCCTTCATTGGCGATGAAGACCTCCGCGCCCTCCTTGATACAGCCGGCGATGAAGCCCCACATGATCAGGCCGACGGCGACGTGCGGCAGGAAAACGGCCACGTCGATGCCGAAGAGCTGGGAGTACAGCAGACCCAGGGCAGCGGCCATCACGCCGGTGGCGATGGTGATCCACAGTGGGCCCAGGACGGAGCGCCGGTAGCGCTGCTTGATGTCCTGCCAGCCAAGGGCGAGCCAGAGCTCACGCTGCTGGAAGCCGCGTGTGAGATCGTCCCAGGCGGCGGCGAAGGTTTGCGAGCGCGAGGCTGGGATTTCGCCGTCGTGGGTTGCGGTGATCCTGCTGAGGTCTGTCATGACTAACGCATTCTAGTAGGAGGTGCGGACACGGTCGCTCAAGCGCGCCGGGGTTGGCTCCCGCTGTGGTGGCGGTCTCCGCGCCCTCACACTGCAGTTTGCGCGGTGCGCGCATCGGAATCGCGGCTGTGGTGCCCGGGACGTCGCCGAGCGCTGCTTGGGTTGTGGGTTGGATGCCCTTAGGTTGTGGGGCAGACGTTGCCAGGTAGCGCTGGTATTGTTTTGCGATGGCGAAACCCGGGGCCGTCGCTGATGCGGTTGGCCTGCGGTTTCACGCCGGCGCCAGCAGTTTTTCCAGGAAGGGAGATGGCTTGTTCGACAACGCACGGTTCGACAACCCCAGGGTGCGTGGTCTGTACACATCCCTTTCCGACGGCTGGGTCTATATGAACGCAGCGACGGACCCGCAGCTACCCGAGCGCGTCTCTGGTGCGGTCTCGCGCGCCTTCCGTTCTGCCCCGCTGGCCGCCCCGATTGAGGAAACCCACGGGGAGCATAGCCGCGTCGCTAGCCCGGGCACGCGCATCGGTGAAAGCCACATCAAATCCGCTCGCGTCGCGATCGCTGACTTGGTTGGCGCCCGCCCGGAGCATGTGATCCTGGGCAGCTCCCGCAAGCAGTTGATCAACCAGCTCGCGGAGAGCATGTCTCACCGCCTGCGCTTGGGCCGCCAGGTCGTCCTCTCCCGCGTGGATGACGGGGCGAACATCGACCCGTGGCTGCGCGCCGCCGACCTGTACGGCGCGGACATCCGCTGGGCGGAGGCTGACCTGTCCACGGGTGTCCTTCCCGCCTGGCAGTACACGGAGTTGGTGAGCCCGGAGACCGCGGTCGTCGCGGTGGCAGCCGCGAATGAGCACGTCGGGACGGTCACGGACGCCGCCGCGATCGGACGTACGGTGCACGCGAAGTCGGACGGCATCTTCGTCGTCGACGCGAACGCCATCGCCCCGTTCCATCTGATCGATATCGCTGACCTGGGGGCGGATGTCCTGGCACTCGACGTCGCGACGATCGGCGGCCCGTCGATCGGTGCGCTGGTCTTCCGCTCGGTGGAGCTGATGGGGGAGCTGTTCCCTCACCCGCCGCGCCAGTCCCGCGCCCGCTCGGCGGCGCGTTTCGGCGCTCATAAGGACGTCAACCCCGGCCCGGGTGGGCTCGCGCTGCGCGGTGCGGTGCACCCGTCGGTGGAGCGTGCCCGCGAGTGGCTGGAGCTGGGCGGATTGAGCGAGGGTCTGCTCGGAGGTGTGTCCGCAGCGGTGGATCACCTGGCGGACCTAGCGTCCGATGCGGAGGGTGACTCCCTGCGGGGGACGCGTCGACGTCGCCTGCGTGGCGCGCTTCCCCTGGCGGAGGACTACGTGCACGCGCTGGCCCGGATGGTGGTTGATGGGCTGCACGGCCTGCCGGGCGCGCATGTCATCGGCCTGGAGGGGGAGTACGAGGAGCACTTCGACTACGACTCGGTGGAGCGCATCCCTCGCTTGAGCTTCTTCATCGACGGGGTGCCGGCGGAGGCGGTGCACGACCGTTTGTTCGCGCAGGGTGTGCTCACCAGCGTGATTCCCCCGGGCGATTCGGAGCTGCTGGCGCAGATGGGGGTTTTCGAGTCCAGCACGGGCGCGGTGTGCGTGGGGCTCAGCGTGCACAACACGGTGGCCGATGTGAATCGCCTGCTCCGCGCGGTCGCGAGCCTGCGCTAGCCGCAGCGCTGCAGGGCCCCTGGGGCTTGTAGGCTCCTTGCCACGTCAATCCCGAGCGCGCGAGGCTGTCCATGCGGCGGCCCGAGCCGACCCATGTCAGCTCACCCGAGCCCCGCGCAGCCCTAGCCTCGCGGAACCCTAGTCCTGCGGGACCTCGAACACGACCTTGCCGGTGACCTCGCCCGCCAACAGTGCCTGGTGGGCCGCGGCGGCGTCCTGGATGGGGACGGTGCGATCGATGTGGTGGCTGATCTTCCCGCTTTCGAGCAGCGGCCACATCTCCTCGAGGGTGCCGCGCACGATGCGTGCCTTATCCTCCGTATCGCGGTAACGCAGCCCCGTCGCGGAGATCGTGCCGCGCTTGCTGAGCAGCCGGGCGATGTTGAGCTCGCCCTTCACCCCGCCCTGCATGCCGATGATCACCATGCGGCCGTCCATCGCGAGGGCCTTCACATTGGAGTCCAGGTACTTCGCGCCGATGATGTCGAGGATGACGTCCGCGCCGCCGAGCTCGCGCAGCACCTCCGCGAAGTCTTCCTCCTTGTAGTTGATCAGCGTGTCCGCGCCGTAGCTGCGGCACACATCGAGCTTCGCCTGGCTGCCCGCGGT
>JBHWRM010000131.1:0-22482 GCA_043426695.1 Corynebacterium sp.
ACCTCGTGCATGGCCGGCCTGGAGAAGGTCCAGGGCGGGCGCATCATCGGCCAGCGTCTCGCGGGTGGCCGCCCCGTCCTGGGCATCTGCGTGGGCATGCAGATCCTCTTCGAACACGGCCAGGAGCACGGCGTGCACACCCGCGGCTGCGGCGAGTGGCCCGGCACCGTCGAACGCCTCCAGGCGGAGATCCTCCCGCACATGGGCTGGAACACCGTAGAACGTCACCCGGACTCGGTGATGTTCGCCGGCCTTCCGGATGAGGAGCGCTACTACTTCGTCCACACCTACGGGGTGCGGGACTGGACCCTGGAAACCGATGAGCTGACCACCCCGCCGACCGTGACGTGGGCGGAGCACGGCGGGGACCGCTTCGTCGCCGCAGTGGAGAACGGTCCGCTGTGGGCGACCCAGTTCCACCCGGAGAAGTCCGGCGATGCCGGCGCGGTGCTGCTGGAGAACTGGATAGGATCACTGCCATGAGCGATTTCACCCTTCTTCCCGCCGTCGACGTGGTCGACGGGCAGGCCGTCCGACTCGATCAGGGGGAGGCCGGCACAGAGAAGTCCTACGGCTCACCCCTGCAGGCGGCACTCGAGTGGCAGGAGCAGGGAGCGCAGTGGCTGCACTTCGTCGACCTGGACGCGGCGTTCAACCGTGGCTCCAACCATGAGCTCATGGCCGAGATCACCGCCAAGCTGGACATCAAGGTCGAGCTGACCGGCGGCATCCGGGATGACGCGTCCCTGGAGCGGGCCCTGGCCACCGGGGCCACCCGCGTCAACATCGGCACCGCCGCGCTGGAGAAGCCGGAATGGATCGCCGACGTCCTCGCCTCCCACGGGGACCAGGTGGCCGTGGACATCGCCGTGCGCGAGATCGACGGGGAGTGGCGCACCCGGGGCAACGGCTGGGTCTCCGACGGCGGTGACCTCTGGGAGGTGCTCGAGCGGCTCGACGCCGCCGGCTGCACCCGTTTCGTGGTCACCGACGTGTCCAAGGACGGCACCCTGGCCGGGCCGAACGTCGAGCTGCTGCGCGAGGTCGCCGCGGCCACCGACGCGAGGATCGTCGCCTCCGGCGGCATCTCCACCCTCGACGATGTGGTGGAACTGTCCCGCTACGTGGACGAGGGGATCGATTCGGCCATCATCGGCAAGGCCCTCTATGAGGGGCGATTCACTCTGCGCGAGGCCCTTGCGGCCGTCGCCGACCCGGCGAAGAAGTAGGACCATGGACGCCCGGGAACTGCTGGCCGTCGCCGAGGCCGTCACCGACGACGCCGAGGCGATGTTCCTCGCCGGGGTCGGCGCGGATCCGGCCGAGCTCAAGCAGCCCGGCGACTTCGCCACCGAGGTCGACCTGACCATTGAGGCGCACCTGCGGCAGATGCTCACCCAGTTCACCGGCATCCCGGTGCTCGGGGAGGAGGCCGGTGGCAGTTACAACCACGACGCGGTGTGGATCGTCGACCCGATCGACGGCACCGCGAACTACGCGGTGGGCAACCCGTTCTGCTGCATCCTCGTGTCCCTGATTCACCAGGGCGAGACCCTGCTGTCGGTGACCGAGATGCCCCTGCTGGGCCGCCGCATCACTGCGCATAAGGACCACGGGTTGTTCGTGGACGGCAATCCGGCCCGGCCGATGCCGCCCTCGGATGCGGGCGTAACACAGATCAGCTTCGGCTCGATTCTGTCCCAGCGTCGCGGCAACCTGCCGATTTCCTACCGCCAGGACATGCTCAACGAGATCGGCAAGTCCTATCCGCGCATGCGCGTCACGGGTTCGGTGGGGATCGATCTGGCATTTACCGCCGCCGGTGTTTTTGGCGGCACGGTGACCTTCAGCCCGAACCTGTGGGATAACGCTGCCGGCATCCTGGCCGTGGAGGCCAATGGTGGCGTGGCAACCGACTTCGCGGGGAATCCGTGGCGACCGGGTGTGTCCGGCCTGGTGGCCGGGGAGCCGGATGTGCACGCCACGCTGCTGGAACACATTCAAAACGTGCCGATCGGCACCGCTGCGCGTACCGCGCAGGAGATTATGGACCGAGGTGGAATCCGATGAGCGTCAGTGTGCGCGTCATTCCGTGCCTGGACGTGGCGAACGGCCGCGTCGTCAAGGGCGTGAACTTTAAGAACCTGCGCGACGCCGGCGACCCGGTGGAACTCGCAAAGCGCTACGACGAAGAGGGTGCCGACGAGCTGACCTTCCTGGACGTCTCCGCGTCCAAGGAAGGCCGTGGCACGATGCTGGACGTCGTCCGCCGTACCGCGGACCAGATTTTCATCCCGCTGACCGTCGGCGGCGGGGTCCGTTCCGTTGAGGACGCCGACGCCCTGCTGCGGGCGGGTGCCGATAAGGTTTCCGTGAACTCCTCTGCGGTGGCGAATCCGGAGCTGCTCCGCGAGCTGTCCACCCGCTTCGGCGCCCAGTGTGTTGTGCTCTCCGTGGATGCTCGCCGCTGCGATGACCAGCCCTCCGGCTACGAGGTCACCACGCACGGCGGTACCAAGTCCGCCGGCCTGGACGCCGTGGCCTGGGCCAAGAAGGGCGAGGAGCTGGGCGTGGGGGAGATCCTGCTCAACTCCATGGATGCCGACGGTACCAAGGACGGCTTCGACACCGAGATGCTCGCCGCGGTGCGTGAGGTCGTGTCCATTCCCGTCATCGCCTCCGGTGGTGCGGGTAAAGCCAGCCACTTCCCGCCGGCCGTCGCGGCCGGTGCGAATGCGGTCTTGGCGGCCAGCATCTTCCACTTCGGTGAGGTCAGCATCCGCGAGGTCAAGGACGCACTCGGCCAAGACTACGAGGTGCGCCGTTGAGTTCTGCAGCCCTCGACCCCGCCATCGCCGAACGCCTGAAGCGCAACGCTGACGGCCTCGTCGCCGCCGTCGTACAGGACGCGACCTCCGGGGACGTCCTGATGCAGGCCTGGATGAACGACGAGGCCCTGGCGCTGACGTTGTCCACCCGCAAGGGCACGTACTGGTCCCGATCCCGGCAGCAGCTTTGGGTTAAGGGGGAGACCAGTGGGCACACGCAGGAGGTCGTGGAGGCACGGCTCGACTGCGATGGCGACACGGTGCTGCTGAAGGTCAATCAGACCGGTGCGGCGTGCCACACCGGAACCACCACCTGCTTCGATTCGGATAGGTTGCTCTAGAACATGGCTACAGCGCAGGGGAATTTCCAGGAGATCACCACCCGCGAGGAGTTCCGCGCTCTGGCGGCGGCACATCGCGTGGTCCCGGTGGTGTACAAGGTGCTGGCCGACGGGCTGTCCACCCTGAACACCTACCGCGTGCTCGCAGAAGACCGGCCGGGCACGTTCCTCTTCGAATCTGCCCCGAGCGGCAAGTCGTGGAGCCGCTGGTCCATCATCGGCACCGGGGCGCGCGCCGCCCTGGTGGCCAAGGGCAAGGACGCCCGCTGGATTGGCCAGACGCCCGAAGATCTGCCGGACGCCGAGAACCCACTCGCTGCGATCAGCGCCACCCTGGAAGCCCTGCACACCTCCCCGATGCCGGGCCTACCTCCGTTGACCAGCGGATTGGTGGGCTACCTGGGTTACGACATGGTGCGCTATATCGAGCAGCTCCCGGATACCTGCGAGGACGACCTGGACGTCCCCGATCTGGTGCAGATGCTCGTCGACACCCTGGCGGTTGTCGACCACCACGAGGGCAGCATCTGGCTCATCGCCAATGCCGTGAACTGGAATAATTCGCCGGAGCACGTGGACGCCGCCTATGACGACGCCGTCGCCCGCATCGAGGACATGCTCGGCAAGCTCTCCGGCGCGACCGCGGGCGGGGTTCATACTTACGACGCCACCGTCGAGCCACAGGTCCGCCGCCAGCAAAACTCTGCGGTTTACCGGGAGCGCGTGCTGAAGTGCCAGGAGCACATCCGGGCCGGCGATGCGTTCCAGATCGTGCTGAGCCAGCGCTTCGAGATCGATACGGATGTGCCCGCGCTGGATATTTACCGGATGCTGCGGCGCACCAACCCGAGCCCGTACATGTTCTTGATGAATATTCCGAACGAGGACTTCACGCAGACCGCGTTCCGGATCGTTGGATCCTCGCCGGAGTCACTCGTTCGCGTGCAAGACGGGCACATCAGCACCCACCCGATCGCCGGTTCCCGGCCCCGCGGGGCCACCCCGGAGGAAGACCTGGCCAACGAGCGGGAGCTGCTGGCCGATGAGAAGGAGAACTCCGAGCACTTGATGCTCGTAGACCTGGGCCGCAACGACGTGGGCAAGATCTCGAAGCCCGGCTCGGTGGCGGTGCACGATTTCCGCCATATCGAGCGCTACAGCGCCATCATGCACCTGGTTTCCGGTGTGACGGGCGAGCTCGCGGAGGGGAAGGCGGCCGTGGACGCTGCCGCGGCGACCTTCCCAGCGGGCACGCTGTCTGGCTCCCCGAAGCCATCCGCCATGAGCATCATCGACCGCCTCGAGGACACCCGTCGTGGTATCTACGGCGGCACGGTCGGCTACTTCGATTTTTCCGGCAACACCGACCAGGCGATTGCGATCCGCTCCGGGCTTTACAAGGATGGCACCGTGTACGTGCAGGCCGGTGCGGGTATCGTTGCGGATTCCGACCCGGCGGCAGAGGACCGGGAGTGCCAGCACAAGGCCAAGGCCGTGCTGCGCGCCGTGGCGGCAGCGGAAACGCTGCGCAAGCTCTAGGCCACGACCCGCCAGTGACGTTGACGAGAAGGTAAGAGGGCATGACGAAGACTGAGAAGCGCATTCGTGGGCTGGCCCAACTGCTGGTGATCCTGGCAGCGGCCGGGGTGTGGGGTTTTGGACGCATGAACTGGCTGACCGCGGAGGTCTTCGACGATAAGTCCGGCGAATCCACCCACGAGCTCGTGGGCGCGGTCTGGGACCCGGCGGGCACGCCGCTGGCCCTGGCGATGATGGCTGCGTTGATCGCGACGATGGCTGTCCCCCCGGTGGTCCGCCGCATCATTGGCGTTCTCATCGCGTTGCTATCGGCTGGCGCGAGCTTCCGGGCCGTGCAGCTCGTTGGGGCGGAGCCGGACCTTTACCGCGCCCAGCAGCTGCTGCGCTCGGGCGTGGCCACGCAGAATTCCAGCAACCCCGAGCAGATCTCCGCGTGGGCGCAAGTGGTGTTCGCGGAGGTGCACAACCTGCCCGTCCTGCTCACCGTCATCGTCGCAATTCTCGGGGTGTGCGGCGGGGTGATCCTTGCGATGAAGCCTGGGGCATCGGACACCGGCTACAGCCGCTATGAGACCCCAGAACGTCGCCGAGAAGGGGCCAAGCAAGATCTGACGGAAAACCCGGATTCCGGCCGGGTGCTGTGGGACGCCCTCGACGCGGGAGTGGACCCCACGGACGACGAGCGGAAGTAGCCTGCATCACCCGGGGTGGCAGGATTTCGTGCCAGCGCCCGGCGTGGATAGTGTTGTGACCATCGACACAGCGATCGTGAAAGGGTAGGCCGACATGGTAACAGTGTTGGATGAGATCATCGCCGGAGTTCTCGAGGACCAGGCTCGCCGCGAAGCGGAGGTGCCGCTGGCGGAGATCAAGGCTCGTGCACTGGAAGCCCCGCCCGCGCTCGACGCGCTGGCTGCCCTCTCCGGTCCGGATGTGAGCGTCATCGCCGAGGTCAAGCGCTCTAGTCCCTCGAAGGGCACCCTGGCCGCGATCCCGGAGCCGGAGGTACTGGCTAAGGCTTATGCCAAGAACGGTGCGGCCGTCATCAGCTGCTTGACCGAGGAGCGCCGCTTCAACGGTTCCCTGGCCGACTTCGACGCCGTGCGTGCGAACGTGGATATCCCGCTGCTGCGCAAGGACTTCATCGTCAACCCGTACCAGATCTATGAGGCCCGGGCGCATGGCGCGGACGTCATTCTCCTCATCGTCGCCGCACTTGAGCAGGAGCGGCTGACCGGACTGCTGGACTGCGCCGAGTCCCTGGGCATGACCGCCCTCGTCGAGGTGCACACCGAGGATGAGGTTGAGCGCGCGGTCGCAGCCGGTGCCAAGGTCATCGGTGTCAACGCCCGCAACCTGAAGACCCTCGAGGTCGACATGTCCGTCTTCGGTCGCATCGCCCCGATGATCCCGGATCACATCGTGAAGATCGCGGAATCCGGTGTGCGGGATAAGCACGACCTGATCGAGTACGCCCGCCACGGCGCGAACGCCGTCCTCGTGGGCGAGGGACTCGTGACCGCCGACGACCCGGGTGCGGCCGCCAAGGCCCTCGTGGTGGCAGGCCAGCACCCGGCGTGCCCGACCGGCTCCAAGCAAGACGCATAACGCCAGCCAGGTAAGTTGGAACTCGTGAGTAATAACAAGAAAAGCCCAGCACAAGCACTGCCCACTGCCGGTGAAGTGATCGGCACCGCGACCCACCACGAACCCGATAACCTCGGGCAGTGGGGCGACTTCGGTGGCCGTTATATCCCAGAGGCCCTCATGGCCGTGATCGACGAGATCACCGACGCCTGGGGCAAGGCGAAGACCGATCCGCAGTACCTGGATACGCTCGACGATCTGCACCGCAACTACTCGGGCCGACCGTCTCCGCTGTACTACGCGGAGCGTTTCTCCAAGCACGTGGGTGCCCAGGTGTGGCTCAAGCGTGAGGACCTCAACCACACGGGGTCCCACAAGATCAACAACGTGCTCGGCCAGGCCCTGCTGGCCAAGCGCATGGGCAAGACCCGCGTGATCGCTGAGACGGGTGCTGGCCAGCACGGCGTCGCGACCGCCACCGCTTGTGCGCTGCTCGGCCTGGAGTGCCGCATCTACATGGGTGCAGTGGACGCCCAGCGCCAGGCGATGAATGTCGCCCGGATGAAGTTGCTGGGAGCGGAGGTCGAGGAGGTCGAGATCGGCTCCGCCACGCTAAAGGACGCGATTAACGAGGCCATGCGCTACTGGGTGGCCAATGCGGACGATACCTACTACTGCTTCGGCACCGCCGCCGGCCCGCACCCATTCCCGCAGATGGTGCGCGACCTGCAGCGCATCATCGGCACCGAGGCCCGACAGCAGATCCTTCAGGGCGCTGGTCGCCTCCCAGACGCCGTGGTGGCCTGCGTGGGCGGTGGCTCGAACGCCATCGGCCTGTTCCACCCGTTCATCGAAGACGAGTCCGTCGCGCTGATCGGCGCCGAGGCCGCGGGCGATGGCATGGACACCGGCCGCCACGCCGCACCCATCAACATGGGCCGCCAGGGCGTGTTCCAAGGCTCCTATTCCGACTTGATGGAGGACAAGGACGGCCAGATCATCCCGTCGCACTCCATTTCCGCCGGACTCGATTACCCGGGTGTGGGGCCCGAGCACTCCGCACTGCACGCCGAGGGGCGCGCGGAGTACTTCGCCATCACCGATGCCGAGGCCATGGAAGCTTTCCGCCTCCTGACCCGCTTGGAGGGCATCCTGCCGGCCATCGAGTCGGCCCACGGTGTGGCTGCTGCCATCAAGTACGCCGAGCGCGAGGATAACCCGTTGATCATCGTCAACGTCTCCGGCCGCGGCGATAAGGACGTCGCGACCGCCGCGAAGTGGTTCGCGAAGGAGGGAAACTAAATGAGCCGTCTGGAACAGATTTTTAAGGACGCCAAGGCGGAGGGACGGGCGGCGTTCGTCGCCTACTACCCGGCCGGTTTCCCAACGGTCGAGGAGTCCGTCGAGAACATCATCGAGCTGTCCAAGCACGCGGATCTCATCGAGGTGGGCATCCCGTTCACGGATCCGATGATGGACGGCCCGACCATCCAGCACGCCGCGGACATCGCCCTGGAGAACGGCTTCAAGGTCAAGGACACCATCGAGGTCGTGCGACGGGCCACTGAGGCCGGCGCGAACTGCGTGGTTATGACCTACTGGAACCCGGTGCTGCAGTACGGCCCGGAACGCTTCGCCGCCGAGTTCGCTGAGGCTGGTGGCCTGGGCAGCATCATCCCGGATTTGCTTCCGGAGATGGCTGGCCGCTGGAAGGCCGCCTGTGAAGAAAACGACTTGGAACCGGTCTACCTGGCGGCTCAGTCCACCACCATGGAGCGGCTGGAGATGACCACCCACGCTGGTGGCGGCTTCATCTACGCGGCCTCCCACATGGGTGTCACCGGCACTCAGGACGAGATCGACAAGGGCGCCCAGGAGCTCGTGGAACGCTGCCGGAAGGTCACCGACCTGCCGGTGGCCGTCGGACTGGGCGTTCGCGACGGCAAGCAGGCCGCACAGATCGCAGCCTTCGCCGACGGCGTGATCGTAGGCTCCGCCCTCATCAACGCCACCGAGAAAGGCACCCTGGTGGAGGTCGCAGCAGACCTGGCCGCCGGCGTGCGCGCCAAGGCATAGGGGAGCAGCCGCGAATGATGGGTGCCCCGGACACCATGCTGCTCGCCGCGATTCCTTCGCCCCCGCAGGGCGTGTGGTACCTGGGCGGATTCCCGCTGCGGGCCTATGCCCTGTGCATTCTCACGGGCATCATCGTGGCGTACTTCTGGTCGCGTCAGCGCTACGCCGCGCGTGGCGGCGACCCGGAGGTTGTGGTCGATGCGCTGCTCGTCGCCGTGCCCGCAGGCATCATCGGCGGGCGTATTTATCACGTCATCACTGATCACGATAAGTATTTCGGGCCGGGGAAGAACCCCGTCGACGCGCTGAAGATTACCAACGGTGGCCTCGGCATCTGGGGTGCCGTGATCCTGGGCGGTGTGGCCGTGGCGCTGCTGTTTAAGTTCAAACGCCTCCCACTGATGCCTTTTGCGGACGCCATCGCGCCCACCATTCTGCTGGCACAAGCCATCGGCAGGCTGGGCAACTGGTTCAACCAGGAGCTCTACGGCGGTCCCGCAGACGGCCCGCTGGCCTTGGAGATCTACCGCCGCGTCGACGAATCCGGCTACCTCGCACCCGTCACGGGGCGCTCCACCGGGGAGGTCATCGCCACCGTCCAGCCCACCTTCATCTACGAGATGGTGTGGAACCTCCTCATCGTCTGCCTGCTGGTCTACATCGACCGCACCCGCCGGCTGGGAGGCGGCAGGCTGTTCATTCTCTACGTGGCTGGCTACACGCTGGGGCGCTTCTTCATCGAGATGCTGCGCACCGATCCGGCAACCACCGTCTTCGGGGACGTCCGCATCAACGTGGTGGTCTCTGCCGTGGCCTTTGTAACGGCCGCCATCCTGTTCTGGGCCACCCGGAACCGACGTCGGGAAAACCCCGAGTACGTCCGCGGAAACGAGGAACTGACCGGCGCGGCGGAGTAAAAACTCGCCCCAATTACCCCTTATGTAGCGGGGTTAGGCTGCTCCTGGCTATTCTGGGGAGCTGTGAGCAGAAGAACAAAAATCGTGTGTACGCTCGGCCCAGCTGTGGCCGATAAAGATTCGATTCGCGGGCTGATCGACGCGGGCATGAATGTCGCGCGCCTGAACTTTTCCCACGGGGAACACGCTGACCATCAGCAGAATTACCAGTGGGTCCGCGACGCCTCGGCGGAGACCGGGAAGCCGGTCGGCATCCTGGCCGACCTGCAGGGCCCGAAGATCCGCCTCGGCCGCTTCGCCGAGGACAAGACCTACTGGGCGACCGGCGAGACCGTCCGCATCACTGTGGAGGACATCGAGGGCACCCACGACCGCGTCTCTACCACGTACAAGGGCCTGGCCCGGGATGCGCAGCCGGGCGACCGCCTCCTCGTCGACGACGGCAAGGTCGCGTTGATCTGCAAGGCTGTCGAGGACGACGACGTGGTCTGCGAGGTCGTCGAGGGCGGCCCGGTCTCCAATAACAAGGGCGTATCCCTGCCTGGGATGAATATCTCGGTGCCGGCGCTCAGCGAGAAGGACCGCGAGGACCTCCGCTTCGCCCTGAAGATGGGCGTGGACTTCATCGCGCTGTCCTTCGTGCGCTCCCCGGCGGACGTCGAGCTTGTCCACGAGATTATGGACGAGGTTGGCCGCCGCGTGCCTGTCATCGCCAAGCTAGAGAAGCCAGAGGCCGTTGACGCGCTCGAGCCGATCATTCTGGCCTTCGACGCGATCATGGTCGCTCGCGGTGACCTGGGCGTGGAGGTTCCGCTGGAGGACGTCCCGCTGGTGCAGAAGCGTGCCATCCAGATCGCCCGTGAGAACGCCAAGCCGGTGATCGTGGCGACCCAGATGCTGGACTCCATGATCGAAAACTCTCGCCCGACCCGCGCAGAGGCCTCCGACGTGGCCAACGCCGTGCTGGATGGTGCGGACGCCGTCATGCTTTCCGGTGAGACCTCCGTGGGTAAGCACCCGATCGCGACGGTGGAGACGATGTCCCGCATCGTTGTTGCCGCCGAGGACGACGGCGAGGCCCCACCGTTGACGCACCGACCGCGTACCCGCCGCGGCGTGATCTCCTATGCCGCGAAGGACATCGGCGAGCGCCTCAACGCGCGCGCCCTGGTGGCCTTCACCTCCTCCGGCGATACCGCCAAGCGCGTGGCGCGACTGCGCAGCTACCTGCCGCTGCTGGTGTTCACGCCTTCGCAGGACGTGCGCAACCAGCTGTCGCTGACCTGGGGCACCGAGACGCTGCTCACTAATGACGTCGACTCCACGGATGACATGATGCGCGTGGTGGACGAGTCCCTGCTCAGCAAGAAGAACTACAACTACGACGACCTCGTCGTGGTCACCGCGGGCTCCCCACCGGGGATCCCGGGCAACACCAACATGATCCAGGTGCACATGCTGGGTCAGGAGCGCCGCCGCTAGGGCATAGCGCGCAAGCGTGAGAAAAGGGGCCGGGTGGCTCGCTGGAGAAGCGAGCCCCGGCCCCTTTCGTGCGCGTGGCTTCGGGTACTGTGCCGACTCCGGCGGTCTAGACCCCCAGGTAGCCCAGCACTGCCGCGGCGGCAGCCTTGATGCCGGTGTGCACGGAACCCTTCGCTGGGGCGAAGTCGCTCGCGTGGTTCCCCGGCGGCGGCGTGGTGGCGTCCCACTGCTCGGCGGGGGTAACACCGACCGTCCAGAACAGGTACGGGCAGCCGAAGTGGCGGGGTATCTCGGAGAAGTCCTCGGAGGCGGTCCACCGCTCGGAGTCCTGCGACTGGCCGCCGAAGACCTCGTCGAAGTACGGGCGGACCGTGCGGAAGAGCTCTGGGTCATTATCGGTCAGCTCGCCGCGGGCGGAGTACTCGATGGTCGGCTCGTCGGTGACCCCTGAGGCCAGGCACTCGCCGCGGATGACCCGCTCGATGGCCTCGTAGGTGCGGTCGCGCACCTCGGTGCTGTAGAAGCGGCAGTTCAGTACCAGCTTCGCCTCGCTAGGGATGGTGTTATTCGTGTGTCCTGCGATCAGGGAGCCCACGGAGATCACCGCGAAGTCATTCGGGTCCACCTCCCGACCCACGATGCCCTGCAGGCGTACGACGATCATCGCCGCGACGTAGCTGGGGTCCAGGCCCAGGTGCGGGGAGGAAGCGTGCGCGGACAGGCCAGGGATCGTCACGGTGATGGTGTCGCAGGCCGCGAGCACGGGGCCTGCGGCGGTGTAGACGGTGCCCTGCGGGCCTGCGACCACGTGCTGGCCGAAGCAGACATCCGGGCGGGGGATCACATCGGCGAGCCCGTCCTTGATCATGTTGTTCGCCCCCTGGGTGATCTCCTCGGCGGGCTGGAACAGGGCGATGAAGGTGCCGGACCACGCCTCACGGTGGTCGTCCATGACGGCGCACAGGCCCAGCAGGGAGGAGGTGTGGACGTCGTGCCCGCAGGCGTGCATCACACCGTCCACGGTGGAGGCATAGGGCAGCCCGGTGGTCTCGCGCACCGGCAGGGCGTCGAAATCGGCGCGCATCAGCGCGGTCGGCCCCTCACCGTTGCGGAAGATGGCGACGATACCGTGTCCGCCGATGCCGGTGGTTACCTCGCAGTCGAAGTCGCCAAGCTTCTCCGCGATCGCGCGTGCCGTGTTCTCCTCCTGGAGGGAGAGCTCCGGGTGGGCGTGCATCCACTCGTAGAATCCCTGGGTCCACCCCAGATCACTACCAGGGCTAGAGCCCAGGGAGTTGATGAGCTCCGCAACGGCCTCTGGGGCTGCCTGGGCGGAGGAGGTGGACTGGGATGCAGACATGCGAAAACTACCTTTCTTCAACGTGAAGGCTTAAGCCGCGCGTTTACTTCGGCGCGGCAGCTGCGATCGAGCGGTGCTATCCGGCGCTAGCGGATCGCCGGGTTGTACTTCAGCTTGTTGGGGGCATGCTCGATGTCCTCGCCGAGCTTGATTCCTGGCGCCAGGCGACCCGCAGCCTGTGCCGCCTCCAGGCGGTGCAACACCAGCTCGCAGAGTTCCTGCGGGGTGATGGTGTTGATGTAGATCTTCGTGCCGCCCTCGAAGCCGGCGAGGGTGGAGACGCGCCACTTAATGACGATGCGCCACGGCATCGGCACGTCCACGTCCATCGGGCGGTGCAACCACTCCTCGTTGCACGGGATGGATGGGCCGCTGGCGATGTGGCAGGCATGCACGAGGTCCGCGACACCCGCGCGCTCCTCCGGCGTCATCAGCCACGGCTCGGTGGTGGCGGACTTGGAGAAGACCTCCAGGGTCGGCCAGCGGTGCCCGAAACCGGCGAAGGCGATGGCATGCTCGTTTTCGGCGAAGACGAGGTTATGGCGGGCGGCGTAGTCCACGGCCCACTCGTTGTACATATTCGGGTTGTTGCGGACGAGGGAGATCTCCCAGTCGTTCTGTAGCCCGTGCTCGTCAATGGCCACGAGCTGCTTGTGCAGGTGCTCCATCGTGGCGCCAGAGGGCTCCAGCCAGTTCTGGAAGGCCGCGACGTAGCGGACGTAGCGGTTCGCGCGATAGAGCTGGTCCATCCCGTCGACGGTGAACTCGATGAACAGGCGGTGGTCCTCCCAACTCATCTCGCCGGAGGACGCCAGCTGGTCCGTGGTCTTCGCCCCGGGGACGTAGTGGTCGCGTGCGATGACGACGTCGTGGCCACCAGCGAAGAGTGCAGCACCCATCTCGTGGAGCGTCTGGTGGCGGCGCTCCTCGGTGAACAGCTCGTCGATCTCTGCCTTCGGGGTGCCTGCTGCGGCGAGCTTCACGCGCAGGATGTTCTCGACGTGCTCGCAGCCGGCTTCCTCGCTGAGGTAGTCGGTCATGTGCTTCGCCGCAGCCGGGTTCATTCGGTAGCCGTAGTTCAGCGCCCAGTAGTCATAGGTGAGGATCTCGTAGAGATTTGCCACGCGGCGGAAGAGCGGTTCGCTGTCCTCCAGCTTGCTGGCGACGACGCCTCGGTCGATGCGGATCTCACCGTTGATGTCCCGGATCATGCGGGCTTTTTCCGGGGGAGTGTCGAGCTTGCGGGCGATGCCGAAGTCGCTGGCCCGGTCGCGGTCGGCGATGGGCTCCTTGGCCAGCTGGTAGGGCTCCATGGGGCGGTGACCACGGCCGGGGACAGTCCACACCTCGGTACCGGAGAAAGGATTGACCTGCTTGATCGTCCCATCGGGGAGCGTTGTCAGCGGGGGGACCGGGGCCGGGATGCGTCCTGAATTAGCAATCACACCTGCCGATCCTAGCTAATCAACCAGCAAAGCTGCCATACTATGGCCCATGCCAAAGATTAGTTTTAGGATCTTGTCCACCGCTGCCCAGCGCGACGAGATCGAGCAGGATTTCCGCACTCTCATCGACTCTTTCGGACCCCGCCTCGACGCGGAACTGGCGGTGCAGACCGGACTGACCCCGGACCCTGAGTTGGAAACCACCTGGGTAGAGCTCTTCGGCGAGACCTCGGAGGACGACCCGACCTCGGGAACCACCCTGGACGTCGCTGTCGCGAAGTACGAGGGCGGGTCGATTTCCGGGCTGGCGATGCAGTTCGCGCACCTGCTCACCGTGATTGAGGACGAGCCCGCCGAGCCGCTGCTGCGCGAGGTGAAGGACGACCCGGGCACCCCGCGGGTGCCGTGGCACCTCGAGGTCGCCCCGTAGCGGCCAGGCTGTAGAAGCGCATGATGGGAGCGCTCACCCCCGTAGCCCAAGAGGGCCTGAGCGCTCACCCCGGGAGAACACCCCGCGCAGCGAAGGACCGCTCGCGGCCCAGGAAGGCTCTAGAGCCTAGAGGAGGCTAGAGAGGAACTCCTGGGTGCGGGGGTGCTGGGGATTGTTGATGAGGTCCGCGGCAGGACCCTTCTCCACGATGACGCCGCCGTCCATGAAGGCCACCTCGTCGGCGACCTCGCGGGCAAAGCCCATCTCGTGGGTGACGACCAGCATCGTCATCCCGTCGTCGGCCAGGGAACGCATGACGCCCAGCACCTCGCCGACCAGCTCCGGGTCCAGGGCGGAGGTCGGCTCGTCGAAGAGCATCAGCTTCGGGCGCATCGCCAGGGCGCGAGCGATGGCCACACGCTGCTGCTGACCACCCGAGAGCTGCACCGGGTACGCGTCCCGCTTGTTGGCTAGCCCGACCTGCTCCAGCAGGGTCATGGCGTAGCCGGTGGCGGTTTCCTTATCCTCGCCGTTGACCAGCACCGGGGCCTCGATGATGTTCTCGAGCACCGTGCGGTGAGGGAAGAGGTTGAAGTGCTGGAAGACCATCCCGATGCCGCGGCGCTGCTTAGCTGCCGCTGCTTCCGAGATCTCGTACAGGGTGCCGTTGTTTTCCCGGTAGCCGATGAGCTCGCCATCGACCTCGATCCGGCCAGCGGTGACCTTCTCCAGGTGGTTGACGCAACGCAGCAGCGTGGACTTGCCGGAACCGGACGGGCCGATCAGGCAGGTCACCGAGCCCTTCGGGACCTCAAGGTCGATGCCCTTGAGCACGTCGAGGCGGCCGTAATTCTTCCACACATCGCGGAAAGCAATCATGGGGACGTTCATCGATTATTCTCCGTAACGCTGTCGTCGTCCTTGATGGAAATATTGCGCGGCGGCACGCCTTCCGCATCGGTGAAGGCGGCGAGCTGGCGAGAAGTCAGCTGGCGGGAAGAGCCACGCGAGAAGTAACGCTCCAGGTAGTGCTGGCCCACCATCAGCACGCTGGTGATCACCAGGTACCAGCTGGCCGCCACGAGGAGCAGCGGGACCGGCTGGAAGATGCTGTTGGAGATGTCCGTCGCCTTGCCGAATAGCTCGCCGGAGTACGGCACCACGATGACCAGGGAGGTCGTCTTCAGCATGCTGATCAGCTCGTTGCCGGTCGGCGGGATGATGATGCGCATCGCCTGTGGCAGCACGGTGCGGCGCATGTTCTGCCACCAGGTCATGCCGAGTGCCTTGGACGCCTCAGACTGGCCCTCTGGGACGGCCTGGATTCCCGCGCGGACGATCTCGGCCATGTAGGCGGCCTCGTTGAGGCCCAGGCCGATGACGGCGAGCCAGAACATGTTGGACAGGAAGTCCTGCATGTCGATCTCCGCGATGCCAATGTTGACCACCTGGTAGATCGAACCAAGCAGTCCCCAGAACATCAGCTGCACGTAGACCGGGGTGCCACGGAAGACCCACAGGAAGAGCCAGGACACGCCGCGCAGCACGCCGTTGGGAGACATGCGAAGCACGGCGATGATCGAGCCCAGCACCACGCCGAGGATCATGGCCAGCACCGTCAGCAAGATTGTGTGGCCTGCGGCGACGGCGATGCGGGTGTCGAAGATGTACTGCCGGTAAGTGTCCCAGCCGTAGGCCTCGTTGCCCGCAGCGCTGATGATGAACCACGCCAACAGGATCACGAGTACGGCGGCGGTGATCCAGCGGCCGGGGTGGCGCAGCGGGACTGCCTTATTGGACGACGGCCGGCGGCGTGGCTCGTCGGAAATCACGGTTGTCCGGGAGCTGTTGTTAGCGGTGCTCACGGCGCCTCCTGTTCATCGTGCGGTTGGTGCCCCGGCGCGTGTGGCGGCCGGTGGCGTCTGGCAGCTGATTGTGTCGCTGGCGGGCCTGGGGCAGCGGCTTCAGATTGAAGGTCACCTCGTCGAGTGCGCCTTCCTCCAGGCCCCAGGGCTTGAGGATCTTGTCATAGGTTCCATCGTCCATCATGTCCTGCAGAGCCGCGGCGAAAGCCCGGGCCAGTTCGGAGCCCTTCGGGAAGGCCCAGCCGAATGGGGCGGTATCGAAGGCCTCGCCGACCTGGACGAGCTTGTTCTCAGAACGCTGGATGGCGAAGGCGGTGACGGAGGAGTCCGAGCTATAGGCATCGGCGCGCTTCAGGATCGTGGCAGTCGCGGCCGCGTCCGCGGTGGGGTAGACCAGCTTGTCAATTGCTGGCTTTCCATCCTCGACGCAGGCCTGGCTCTTCTCCTCGACCTCGTCCGTGTCCGAGTAGGTGCCCTTCTGGACCGCGACGGTCAAGCCGCAGGCGTTGTCCGGGTCAATGCTGTTTTCCCGGCCCGGCTGGGTAGCCCAGGCAATGCCGGCGCTGAAGAAGTCCACGAAGTCGTAGCTCTTCTGGCGCTCCTCAGTGTCGGTGAAGGCGGAGGCGCCGACGTCGATGGTGCCGGCGGAGACTGCGGGCAGGATGAGGTTGAAGTCCATCTGGCGCGGAACGACGTCGAGGCCCAGCTTCGAACCTGCCGCCCGGACCAGATCCATTTCGAATCCGATGATCTTGCCCTCCGAGTCCTTGAACTCATTGGGGGCGTACGGGGTGTTCGCGGCTGCCGACAGGGTTCCCTTGTCCTGGAACTTTTGGGGAACCATGTCGACCAGCTCCGGTTTGGCTGGGGGCAGGATTTCCTCCCAGCCATCGGGGTTGCCGAGCTCTTCATTTGTCACGCACCCGGTGAGGACGAGGGCAGCCGTGGCGAGGATCACCGCCACGGCAGACCGGTGTTTCGGGTGATTGTTCATGTGCGCAATATTATCGGATGCCCAGCTGGGGATTAATATCGGATGCTATGGACTCCAACTTTTCTTCCCGCGGGGCCGGGGAGGGGCGCCGTTTCGCTGTTCTGGACTCCCCGGTGGGCAGGCTATGGCTCATCGCGGAGGGGAAGTGCATCGTCGGTTGCTGGTTCGACCAGCCCGACCGGATTCCAGACCTCACCGGGGTCAGGGAGGTTGACGCCGAGTCCGATGCGGTTCTTGGAGACGCCGCGAGCATTCTCGCCCGCTTCTTCGACGGCGACGTCGCAGCCCTGGACGAAGCCCGTGACTTGCCATTGGCCCCCTCTGGTACCGCGATGCAGCAGGCCGTGTGGCAGGAGCTGCGACGCATTCCGGTGGGGCAGACGCGTAGCTACCTGGAGGTGGCGCGTAGCATTGGGCGGCCGAAGGCGGCACGACCCGTTGGTCAGGCCGTGGGCCGCAACCCCATCAGTATCCTCGTGCCGTGCCACCGCGTGGTGGGGTCCAATGGATCCCTCACGGGATTCGGCGGTGGGCTGGAGCGCAAGATCGAATTATTGACCCGCGAAGGAGTACATCTATGAAACGCCACATGGTGCATGGCTACCTGCAGGATATCCTGGAGGACCTGAAGGACTCCGACGGCGGCGAGGTCGCGGACTACATCCCGCAGCTGGCGACCGCAGACCCGGCACCGTTCGCGGTCGCGCTGGCCACCACCGACGGCGCTGTCTATAGCGCGGGGCTTAACGAGGGGGACGATGAGCTGGAGTTCACGATCCAGTCCGCCTCCAAGCCCTTCGTCTATGCCGCGGCGATCCAGGAGCGGGGACTGAAGAAAGTTCGCGCCACAGTGGGCATGGAGCCCTCTGGAGAGGCTTTCAACGAGCTCAGCCTCGACCCGGGCAGCAATCGGCCGATGAACCCGATGATCAACGCCGGTGCGATCGCGGTCAACCAGCTCATCAACGGCGAGGACTCCACCGTCGAGGAGCGCACCGAGGTTATCCGGCAGTTCTTGAGCGAGCTGGCGGGCCGGGACCTGGAGATCGACTACCTCGTCTGCGACTCCGAGCTGGAGGTCGCGGACCGCAACCTGTCCATCGCGCACATGCTGCGCAGTCACGGCATCATCGAGGATATGGCCCACGACGCGGTGGAGAGCTATACCCAGCAGTGCTCCATAAAGGTCACGGTGCGCGACCTGGCGGTGATGGCTGCGACCCTGGCGAGCGGTGGTATCCAGCCCCTGACCGGTAAGCGCGTGGTCTCCCCGCTGGTCTCCCGGCAGGTACAGGCCGTGATGTCCTCCGCCGGCATGTACAACCTTGCAGGCCGGTGGATGTCCGTGGTCGGCATCCCCGCGAAGTCCGGAGTCTCCGGGGGCATCATGGGCACGCTGCCCGGCGTGATGGGCCTGGCGACGTTTTCGCCGCGATTGGATAAAACGGGAAACTCGGTGCGCGGTGTGAAGACATTCCACCGCCTGTCGGAAGACATGGGCCTGCACTTGATGGGTCTGCGTCAGCGCGGCGATACCGCAGTGCGCGACATCATTACCCGCGAGGATGGGCCGGATGGCCGCACCACCACTATCGAACTCCAAGGAATCATTGATTTTGCGGCTGCGGAGAATGCGTGGCGTACTATTCTTCAAGAAGAAAAGCTCGCCGACCGAGTGGTGTTCGACCTCTCCGAGGTCGCTTCGGTTAATGACATTGGCCGACGCATGGTCGTGCAGGGCTTCCAGGGCCTGCGCGACGCGGGCCGCCACGTGATCCTCAAAGATCCCCGAAAGCTTTTCCCTGAATTGTCATGACCCCGCAGCCCACGGCTCAGTCCGTGCAACACGAGTCCAAGCGCTTGCCCGGCACGCCGTGGGCTTTCCTCGCAGTCATCGCCGCGATCGTCGTCGTGGTTCGTACCGAGCTCAGCCAGCAGATGCTCAGCTCGAAAGCCTCCCTGTTCCGCGTCCCCATCGACTACATCGTCTACCGCCGCGGTGGTGCGCTGGTCCAGCACGGTCAGGACGTCTACGCCGGCGGGCTGGTCGGCAAGCTGCCCTTTACCTACCCGCCGTTCTCGGCATGGCTGTTTAGCGCATTATCACAGGTCCCCACCGCGGTGGGCGCAGTGTTGTGGCAGTTTGGCGCCTTCTTACTGCTGCTCATCATCCTGGTGGCGATCATCGCCGAGCGCGGTTTCCGGGTGAGCGGGGCGACGGTGGCTTTCGCCACCCTGCTTGGCATCGCGAGTTTTGCGCTCGTTCCGATCCGGGAGGGTTTCTACTTCGGTCAGATCAACCTACTGCTCATGGCATTGCTCGCAGCGGATGTACTGCGGAACCCGACTAATCGCTGGCGGAGCGATATCGGGATTGCGACGGGGATCGCGGCGGGAATCAAACTGGTGCCCGCGTTCTTCTGGATCGTGTTCATCGTCCGGCGGCAGTGGTGGGCGCTCGCCCGCTCGGTCGCCGCATTCTTCGCCACGGTGGGCATCGGTTTTCTCTTCGTCAAGGACGCCGGCACCTACTGGGCTGAGAAGGTCCTCGACTCCTCGCGAGTCGGTGAGGCGATCAACCCCGGCGCCCAGTCGCTGGGCGTGGTGATAGAACGCGCCTTCCACGTGGAGAGCAAGATCTTCTGGGCGTTGGGTTGCCTGCTGATTCTTGGTGTGACCGTTGCTGTGCTGTGGCAGGCGCATAAGCAGGATCACCGCACCGCTGAGTTGGGCTTCGCCGGGGTGGCGTTGGTGATGATCTCGCCATTCTCCTGGATGCACCACTGGGTCTGGGTGATCCCGGTGTTGCTCTGCGTGGCTGATCAGGTGATCACGTGGGTGCCCCGGTGGTGGGGGACACTGCTGGCGATTCTGGCAGTGGGGGTGTGCGCGGCACCTTTCATCACGCGCCATATCGCCCCGGCGATGGGGCTGTGGCATCAGGTGCGCTGGCCCGGTCCCTTCGCCATGGGTTATGTGCTGTGGGGCATGGTGCTGCTCGTGCTGGCAGCGGTTGTGCTCTGGTGGCCGGTCATCAAGGCACGGGTGCAGCGGGGCGGAGAAGGAACTCCGAGCGATACCGAAGCGGCGGGCCCTACCGCGGAGGGTGACGGGACGGCCACGTCCTAGCAGGCAGTAGACTGCCTATTCATGGAACTGACCCTTGTGGCCTTCGCGTGCATTCTCGCGGCGATCTTCATCGGTGCGATGATGCAGCGGATCTCCGGCATGGGGCTGGGGTTGCTCGGTGCGCCCGTCGTGGCGCTGGTCGCGGGCCCCGTGGCGGGCGTACTCGTCATCAACGTAGTCGCAACCGTCAACGCCATCATGCAGTCCGTCTCTGTGTGGGAGAACATCGACTGGCGGAAATTCTGGCTCATTGGACCTGTGATGGCGCTCGGCGCGCTGCCTGGCACCTGGGTGGTGCACAACACGCCTCTGGGGCCGCTCCAGATGATCGTCGGTGCCCTGGTGCTGCTCGCTCTGCTGGTGACCTCGCGGCTGCCGGAACGGGTGCAGGTCGATGGGCCCCAATACGCTGTCGCAGCCGGGGTGGCCGGCGGCTTTATGAACACCCTGGCGGGTATCGCTGGACCCGCGATCACGGTCTACGCCCAGGTGTCCCGGTGGCCGACGCGGACCTTCGCCGCCACGCTGCAGCCCTTGTTCTTCGTCTCTGGGGCGCTCTCTCTGTTGTTTAAGGAACTGGGCGCCGAGCAGTCGATCTTTGCGACCGCCCCGGTGGTGCTGTGGCCGCTGTGCCTCGTGGCCCTCGTGGTGGGAATCGCTACGGGCTCCAAACTCTCCCGCTACATCTCGCTGGAGCGCGCCCACAAGCTGGCGCTGCTCATGGCGACACTGGGAGCGGGGGTCGTCTTGCTTCGCGGGGCGATGCAGACCTTCGGCGGCTAGTCGCGCTGGGGAGGCAAGATTTCTGGCGTCGTCGCTCGGCACGAGCAACGGCACCCTTGAAAGCACCCGGACGCGTACGGTGGGCGGAACAACGTCAACAGAAAGGACAACGCGCCATGACTATTGCGAAGCAATGGGTTCTCGCCTCTCGCCCGGTCGGAGCCCCGACGATGGAGAACTTCCGCCTCGAGCAGGTCGAGCTCCCGGGCCTCGCCGAGGGGCAGATCCTCGTCGAGAACAGCGTCAACACAGTTGATCCGTATATGCGCGGGCGGATGAACGATGTGAAGTCCTATATTCCGCCCTTCGAGCTCGATAAGCCGATGACTGGTGGTGCAGTGGGCGTAGTCCGAGAGTCCCGGTCGGAGAAGTTCCAGGTCGGCGAGGCCGTTTCCCATTCGCTGGGCTGGCAGGATATCGCCATCGTCGATGAGGGGCAGGCCAAGCCAGTCGATCTGAGCGTCGCCCCAGCGGCGGCCTACCTGGGCATCCTTGGTCTCACCGGGCTGACCGCCTACGTGGGGCTCACTCGCATCGCAGAGATCAAGGAGGGGGACGTGGTCTTCGTCTCCGGTGCTGCCGGTGCTGTGGGGTCTGCGGTGGGACAGTTTGCCCGCCACCTGGGTGCCTCCCGTGTGATCGGCTCGGCAGGTAGCGAGGAGAAGGTGGCGCGGCTGAAGGAGCTGGGCTTCGACGTGGCCATCAACTACCGTGAGGGCGACCTTGTGGGTCAGCTGCGCCAGGCTGCGCCCGAGGGGATCGACGTCTACTTCGATAACGTCGGCGGCGATCATCTGGAGGCAGCCCTCGACCGCATGAATACCTTCGGCCGCGTGGCGATGTGTGGTGCGATTGCCCAGTACAACGACACGCAGCGGCCGTCCGCACCGCGCAATCTCGCGCTCGCAATCGGCAAGTGCCTCACCCTGCGCGGCTTTGTGCTGGGGCAGTATCTCGACGTCGCGCCCGAGTTCCGGGAGCGGATGGCTCCGCTGATCGCCGGCGGGGAGATTCAGTATGACGTCACGACCCGCCACGGAATCGAGGCTATGCCGGAGGCCTTCCTTGAGCTGTTCACGGGCGGCAATACCGGGAAGATGGTCGTCGAAATGTAGAAACGCTGCTGTCTGGCGTTTTCACCAGGCAGCAGCGCTCCTAAAATCGTGCCCCCGGTGAGACTCGAACTCACACTGGACGGGTTTTGAATCCGTTGCCTCTGCCAATTGGGCTACGGGGGCGCAATAGGTCAAAGCATACGGTAGCGCCCGGGTGGGCACAAAACAGCCTCCGGGGTGCGGTTCAGTAGGATGGCGGGCATGACAACCGGTGGTAAATCTGAAGAAACCCTGCTCCTCCTCGACGGTCATTCCCTTGCCTTCCGGGCGTTCTACGCCCTCCCGGCAGCGAACTTCTCGACGACCGGCGGGCAGCACACCAACGCCGTCTACGGATTCCTGGGGATGTTCCTGGGCCTGGTGGAACAGGAAAAGCCCACCCACATCGCCGCCGCCTTCGACCTTTCGGGCCCGACCTTCCGCGAGGCGGAATTCCCCGAGTACAAGGCCCAGCGCCCGTCCACCCCGCCGGAGTTCAAGGGCCAGATCGAGCTGATCCGCGAGACTCTGAAGGCCCTCGGAATCACCACCTTGGATAAGGAGAGCTACGAGGCGGATGACATCATCGCCTCGCTGGCCACCCAGGGCCAC
>JBHWRM010000132.1:0-4255 GCA_043426695.1 Corynebacterium sp.
CGCCTTCGTGGGGTACCCGCACATCGTCGATAAGTACGGCACCGGGTGCTGGATCCAGACCCGCACTCTGCAGCAGGTGCCACTGACCATCCCACCGGTGCGCATGGCCCAGGACGCCGCCCAGCACTGGCAGCGCCAGGCCGCGAAGGCCACCGGCGTGGGCTGGATCGACATGGAAGGCCCAACCCGCGCCAACGGCACCTGCGCGCCAGCGAACCAGCGCTACGTCTCCGGCCTGGTCGACAACACCTCGACGCCCTACAACATGACCACCCACCTCACCCAGGTCGGTAACGAGGGCGTGGCGCGCATCCTCTCCAGCCACATCTAAGGCGCCGCGGATAGCCCACCGGCGCTCACCGACAAGGAGGCGCCCCGACGCAGCTCACCCACCGCGCACGCCCGCGCACATACGCCACGGCCCGCACCGGAACTCCACAGCGAGAAAGCCGGTGCGGGCCGTGGCGTACTGCCATCAGGGGCGGGTCGTGGGGAATAATAGGGTCGATTACCTATCACTATTGTCTGATCTGAAGGTTTGACCTGCTCATATGACTGGACACTCCAGCAAAAATTTTGACGATACCCGCCTCGCCCGCATCATCCTGCCGAAGCGAGGCGAGCCGCGCGACGTCCGCAGCCTCTACATCGTGGAAAACGAGTCCACGACCACCGGCCGCGTTACCGCGCTGTCCCGCACCGAGTGCCGCATCCCGGCCGGCGCGGAGATCTCCTTCGAGACATACTTCAATGCCTTCCCCGCCTCCTACTGGCGCCGCTGGTCCCAGCTGGACGAGGTTCAGCTGCGCATCGAGCTGACCGGCGAGGCCCGCGTGGACATCTACCGCTCCAAGATTGACGGCTCCCGCATCGCCGTCACCGGCGCGGACGTCGACGTCGACGAGAAGGGGCACGGTACTGCGGAGTTCACCGTCTCCCTGGCTCCCTTCGAAGACGGCGGCTGGATCTGGTTCGACCTGACCTGCGAGTCCGAAACCACCGTCCACTCCGCCGGCTGGTACGCCACCAAGCCTGCTGAGGGGCAGGTCCTGCAGTCCCCGGCCGTGGTGCGCGACGCCGACACCGCAGCCGAAACCCACCTGAATCCGGGCGATCAGCTGCCCGCCGCCGAGCCGCGTGTCACGATCGGCATCCCAACGTTCAACCGTCCGGCCGACGCCGTCGCCGCCCTCGAAGCGCTGGCTTCCGACCCGGAGGTCGGCAAGGTCATCGACGCGGTCATCATGCCCGACCAGGGCGATAAGCACCCGGCCGACGAGCCCGGCTTCCAGGCTGTGAGCGAGCACTTCGGTGACAAGCTGCGCATCGTGCAGCAGGGGAACCTCGGCGGCTCCGGCGGCTACTCCCGCATCATGTACGAGGCTCGTCACGAGGAGCGCGGCACCACCAGCCCGTTCATTCTCTATATGGATGACGACATCCAGATCGAGCCGGACTCCGTCCTGCGCTCCCTGGCGGCTGCCCGCTACGCGCGTTCCCCGATGCTGGTCGGTGGGCAGATGCTGAACCTGCAGGAGCGCAGCCACCTGCACACCATGGGTGAGGTCATCGACCGCGGCTCCTTCATGTGGACCGCCGCGCCCCACACCCACTACGACCACGACTTTTACAAGCACCCGCTGCGGGATCGCGGTTCCTACGGCAAGAACGCCTCCGGCGAGGAGATCGACTCCAGGGACCTGCACCGCCGCATCGACGTCGACTATAACGGCTGGTGGATGTGCATGATCCCGCGCGTCGTCGCCGATACCATCGGCCAGCCGCTGCCGCTGTTCATCAAGTGGGACGACGGCGAGTTCGGCCTGCGTGCAAAGGACGCCGGCTTCCCGACCGCCTCCTGGCCCGGTATCGCGATCTGGCACATGGCTTGGTCCGACAAGGACGACGCCATCGACTGGCAGGCCTACTTCCACCTGCGCAACCGCCTCATCGTCGCTGCCATTCAGCACGATGGCAGTCCGCGCGGCATCGTCGCCTCGATGGCGAAGGCTACTGCCAAGCACCTGCTGTGCCTGGAGTACTCCACCGTCGCGATCCAGAACGAGGCGATGAAGGACTTCCTGGCCGGTCCGGAGCAGCTGTTCAGCATCCTGGACACCTCCCTGCCGCGCATCAACGCGCTGCGCAAGAGCTACCCGGACGCCGTGGTAATTCCGTCGGCCTCCGAACTGCCTCACCCATCCGGTGGGCCGCGTAACCTCACCCGCATCCCACTCAGCATCCCGGCGAAGGTCAAGACGCTGACCCAGGCTGTGATCAACAACGCCAAGCCGGCGGATGAGCGCCACCACGAGGTGCCGCAGGTCAGCCTGCCGCCGATCGAGGCTCGGTGGTTTAGCCTCTCCCGCGTGGACGGGGCGACCGTGACCACCGCTGACGGTCGGGGAGTGGTCTACCGCAAGCGCGACCGCGCCAAGATGCTGGAGCTGGCACGCGAGTCCATGCGCCTGCAGAAGCAGGTCGCGGAGCGCTTTGATGAGCTGCGCACCCGCTACCGCGAGGCCCACCCGTACCTGACGAGCCGCGAGGGCTGGGCTCAAATCTTCGAGCCGGAGTCCGAGCTGGCCAAGGCTGGCCGAGATTCCGATCTGGCTCCGAAGAAGGAGCGTGCCTAATGCTCGCGCAGGATTCTCACGCCGCGGGCCGTGTTACAGGCGACCCGCTCGGCGAGACCCGCGCACTGGTCGCGATCCAGAACGCGCTCGGCGAGCCGGGGAGCGGCTCCAGCCTGGCCTCGGTGCAGCGCGTCTCGCGCGGCATGAGCCACTTCGGGGAGCACGCGCTCGGCTGGTTCGCTGTGTCCGCCGCGGGTGCAGTGGCAGATAGGCCACGCCGGGCCGAGTGGCTGGGCGTGGGTGTGTCTGCTTTTATCGCGCACGCCGCGAGTGTGGTCATCAAGCGCATCGTGCGCCGACCCCGCCCGCACGACCCGGCGATCCGGATCGGCGTGGGAACCCCATCCAAGCTGAGCTTCCCCTCCTCTCACGCCACCAGCTCCACCGCGGCGCTGGTGAGCATGGCTGACCTGAGCGGGAAGAAGACACCGCTGGCGGGCGTTCCCGCGATGGGCTTTTCCCGCCTAGTCTTGGGCGTGCACTACCCGAGCGACGTGATCGTCGGTACGCTTATCGGGTTGACGACCAGCAAGGCGGTTCAAAAGACGATCGTCCCCCGCCTGAAGCAGGGGCTGAGCGGCCGTGACGCCTACCGGAGTAATAAGACACTTGTTTTCCACAGGGAGTGACGCGTAACAGTGAGCAATCGGGATCCAGAATCCGTCTTCGGCGGCGAGCCCCATACCTCCGGCATCGAGTCGGCGGATGCGACGGCGCGCCGCTACGAGGGCACAGAACATGACGCGTCGAAGACGAGCACTTCGGTGGAGGCGGAGAAGCTGCAGCCACCGAAGAACCTGATCGACGGGATGATCAAGGCGCTGCGTCCGAAGCAGTGGGTGAAGAACGTCCTGGTCGTCGCCGCGCCCGTCGCGGCCGGTGGGGACGTCATCTTCCAAGGCCGCGTGCTGCTGGACATCCTCATCGCCTTCGTGGCCTTCTGCCTTGCCGCGTCCTCCATCTACCTCATCAACGATGCCCGCGACGTCGAGGCCGACCGCCAGCACCCGACGAAGCGCTTCCGGCCGATCGCCGCTGGTGTGCTGCCGGTCTCACTGGCCTACATCATGTCGGTGGTGCTCATCGCCCTGGCGGTGGGCGGGTCCTTCCTGGCCAGCTCCGGACCTGGGCTGGCGATCGTCGTGGCCGTATACATCGCCCTGCAGCTGGGGTATTGCTTCGGCTGGAAGCACCAGCCGGTGATCGATATCGCTTTGGTGAGCTCCGGCTTTATGCTGCGCGCGATGGCCGGCGGTGTGGCGGCCGGGGTCATCCTGTCCCAGTGGTTCCTGCTGGTCGCTGCCTTCGGTTCCCTGTTTATGGCGGCCGGTAAGCGCTATGCGGAGCTGAAGCTCTCCCTGCGCTCGGGAGCGAAGATCCGCAAGTCCCTGGAAAGCTACACCCCGACCTACCTGCGATTCGTGTGGACGCTGGCCGCAACGGCCGTGGTGCTGAGCTACGCGCTCTGGGGCTTCGACCTCTCCCAGCAGGTCAGCGGAGCGGCTGCGGTGTGGTACCAGATCTCGATGGTTCCATTCACCGTGGCGATCCTTCGCTACGCGGCCGATGTGGACCGCGGGGACGGCGGGGCACCGGATGAAATCGCCCTCAATGACCGA
>JBHWRM010000133.1:0-5379 GCA_043426695.1 Corynebacterium sp.
CCTACCTCATCGCGGATGACATCTACCCGAACCAGCCGAACGTCCGTTTCCGCACCGTCCGCTTCCCGGCGAGCGCGTTCCAGAAGCACTGGGATGTCACGCAGATTGGGCCTTTCGCCGTCGCGGTGCGTAACTAAGGCCACGCGCGTACTAGTCCACATTTGACCGGCGGTAACGTACAGTTATTAGCCGTGTCTACGGTGCAGCAGCAGAATAATAAACAGCCAGATCGAGGGCCCGGAAGCGCGGTGAACCCCACCGCGCCGCCACAGGCGGGCTCGGCCCCGAAGAGTGGCGCCAGCAGTCGGATCACGACCCTCGCAATCGTCTCCGGTTTGCTGGGCTTCTTGCTTTTCATCGCCACTCCATTCCTGCCGGTGAACCAGCAGCAGTCATCCTTCTCCTGGCCGCAGAACGGAGACCTGCGTAGCGTCACCGCGCCACTGATCAGCTACTCACCGGAGAGCCTGGACCTTTCCATCCCGCTCTCCGAGATCGATAAGCTCAACGACGGCCAGAGCAACGTCCTATCCACCGTGCCGGAGGGTTCGAAGGAGGAGACGCTGCGCGGGCTCTTCGTCCGTAACACCGACTCCGGCCTGGACGTCATCATCCGCAACGTGGTGCCGCTATCCCTCAAGGAGAAGAACCTCAAGGAGCTCTCCGATGATGCCCTACTGCGCATCACCTCGGATGCCGAGGCCACCCGGGTCTGGGTGGACGGCACCACCACCGACGGCGAAGAGCTGGACCCTGCGGTGTACTCCGGCGATATCGACCGGGACACTCGCCCGATGCTGACCGGCATCTACACCGAGTTCGAGAACACCCCCGAGAACGCGAAGGCCGCCGCCGATGCGGGGCTCAAGGCCGACGTCAAGGTGGATTCGCGCTTCTCGAGCGCCCCGACGCTGCTGAAGAACATCGTCATGTGGCTCGGCCTGGCCTTCATGGTCGTCGCGCTGTGGGCGCTGCACCAGATCGACAAGTTGGACGGGCGCACCGGCTCCGGTCGCCTGATGCAGAAGGACTGGTGGAAGCCCCGCTGGGTGGACGGCTTCGTGGGCGCCGTGCTGCTGATTTGGTTCTTCATCGGCGCGAATACCGCCGACGATGGTTATCTGCTGACGATGGCCCGCGCCAGCCACGAGTCCGGCTACATGGCCAATTACTACCGCTGGTTCGGCGTACCGGAGTCCCCCTTCGGCTGGCCGTTCTACGACCTGCTGGCGGCGATGGTCAACGTCTCCTCCACCTCCCTCTGGATGCGACTGCCCGCCCTGCTGGCCTCCGCAGTGACCTGGCTGGTGCTCTCCCGCGAGGTGCTGCCGCGCCTGGGCGTGAAGGTTAACCAGCGTGCCGTGGCGCACTGGACCACCGCGGTCGCCTTCCTGATGTTCTTCATCGCCTTCAATAACGGCACCCGCCCGGAGCCGATCATCGCGGTCTTCTCGCTGCTAACCTGGGTCTCCTTCGAGCGCGCCATCGCCACCCACCGGCTGCTGCCGGCGGCGATCGGTACGCTGCTGGCCACCCTGGCGCTGGGCGCGGGCCCGACCGGCCTGATGGCCGTGGCGGCGGTGCTGGTCTCCCTGAATGCACTGATCCGCATCGCGGTGCGCCGCCTGCCGTGGCTGGGGGCTGGGAAGGGCGCGAGCCGCGGGAAGGTGATCCGCGGGATGCTCGCGCAGATCGCACCATTCCTCGCCGCGGGTACCGCAATCCTCGTCGGCGTGTTCGGTGACCAGACGTTCAGCACCGTGCGCGAGGCCATCGCCGTGCGCTCCGACCGGGGCCCGTCGCTGTCCTGGTACCAAGAATACGTGCGTTACACCTCGCTGCTGGAGCAGACCACCGACGGTTCCTTCGCGCGCCGCTTCATCGTGTTGATGATGATCTTCAGCCTCGGCGTAGTCGTGGCCTCCATCTTGCGCAACGGGCGTGTTCCGGGCGCGGCGAAGGCCCCAACCATTCGCCTGATTCTGGTCATCCTCGGCACGGTCTTCTTCATGGTCTTCACGCCGACGAAGTGGACGCACCACTTCGGCGTCTACGCGGGAATCGGTGCCGCGCTCATCGGACTCGCGGCGGTCGCCGCCTCGCAGTTCTCGGCGAGCTCCGCGCGCAACCGCGTGCTCTTCCTGGGCACCACGCTCATGCTCTTCGCACTGACGCTCTCCGGCACGAATGGCTGGTGGTACATCTCCAGCTTCGGTGTGCCGTGGTGGGATAAGACGATCCAGGTCGCTGGCATTGAGGCCTCGACGGTGATGTTGGTCATCGCCCTGCTCACCCTGCTGTGGGGCGTGCTACTCGGTTACCGCACGGACGCTCAGCGAGCGCGCGCCCAGTCCGCGGGCGAGGCTGCCGACGTCGATAATGGCGCCGATGACGGTGCGGCGAAGGAGGTAGCGGAGCGGAAGGGCAAGTACCGCATCACGATGGTGACCGCGGCACCGATCGGTGCGCTGACCATGCTGGCCCTGGTGTTCTCGATCGCGTCGATGGGCAAGGGCTTCATCTCGCAGTGGCCGGCGTATTCGATCGGTAAGGGCAACGCCGTCTCCCTGGCCGGGCACAGCTGCCAGCTGGCCGAGGATGTCCTCGTGGAGACGAATACGAATGACTCGCTGCTCAAGGTGGCCGATGGTTCACCGATCGGCGATTCCCTGACCACCGACGACTCGACCGGCTTCCTGCCGAACCGCATCCCGGCGCACATCGACCCGGATGGCCGTGGCGAGGATGCTGTGAGCCAGAACTCCGTCGAGACCGCGATGAAGCTGGATGGCGATCAGCCGAGCACCGGCACGGACCTGGGTGAGGAAGCCGGCCAGGCCAGCAACGAGGGCACGGACGGTACCGCCGGCGCCTCGTCCAATGACCGGAACGACGACGCCGCAGCCTCCGGTGACCGCAGCGGCGGTGCGGAGGCCGCGGACGGTGGCCAGGATTCCGGCACCGCTGGCGGCCTGCTGCCGAAGCCGGGCGTGAACGGTTCGCACGCGCGCCTACCTTTCGAGCTGGATCCCCAGCGGGTGCCGGTGGTCGGTTCCTTCCAGGAGGGGTCGCAGTTCTCCGCCTCGACGACGACCAAGTGGTACTCCCTGCCGGAGAACCGTGAGGATCACCCACTGATCACGTTGAGCGCGGCGGGCACCATCGGCCACTACGATTCCGACAATGTCTTCCAGTACGGGCAGCTGGTCAAGGTGGAGTACGGCAAGTCGACCGGCAAGGGTCAGGACGACTTCGAGCCGCTGGGCGAGGATCTACCGCTGGACATCGGCACCGCCCCGCAGTGGCGCAACCTGCGCATTCCGATGGAGTGGATCCCGGAGGAGGCGGATCAGATCCGCATCGTCGCCGTGGATACGAACCTCACCCCATCCGAATGGCTGGCGCTGACCCCGCCCCGCGCCCCGAAGCTGGAGCCACTGAATGACTACGTGGGTTCCGAGGCTCCGGCGCTGCTGGACTGGGCCACGGCTTTCCAGTTCCCGTGCCAGCGGCCATTCGACCACAACGTGGGTGTGGCTGAGGTGCCGGAGTTCCGCATCTCGCCGGATCACTCCGCCCGCCGCATCCTCACCCCGGTGATGGACTACGCCGGTGGCGGTTCCGTGGGACTGGTGCAGATGAGCACGCAGGCCACGGAGCTGCCGACCTACCTTAAGGACGACTGGCTGCGGGACTGGGGTGTGCTGGACCGGCTGCGTACCTTCCCAGACGCCACGGGTGAAAAGCCCCGCCCGGTTGAGGTGGACGTCGAAGAGAAGACCCGCTCGGGCTTCTGGTACAACGGCCCGATGAAGTACAACGATGAATAATTAGCGGGTGGCCTGCCGGCTAAACGGCAGGCTGGCAGCGCACGTGGGTGAGCAACACTAGCTGTGCGCGAGCAGCACTAGCTGGCTCAAGCGCCAGCTGCCTCAAGCGTTAACTGCCCCGGCAACGACGAAGCCCGCGGCTCCTCGTACCTCGAGAGGAGCCGCGGGGTTAATCTTTCGCGAGCGGGTGTGCTCGGGTGTTTAGCTCAGGGCGCGCAGGAGGCCCTGGACCGCGTTCGGGTCGACGTTGAGGTGACCGTTCTGCAGCTGGCCCGCCCAGTCCTGGGTGCCGCCGGCGGTCTGGATCACGCGGAGCAGCTGGCCCAGGTCAACGCTGGAGCTGCTGCCGGCGCTACCCACGGCACCGGACTGGCCCGCCATGTTGAGCAGCTGCTGGATCGCCTCGGTGGGCACGCCACCGTTCTGGCGAACCTCGCCCAGGGCACCGGCCAGCGCGGTGAGTGCAGGCAGGAGTTCCTGGCCCTGCTGGATCTTCTCCGCAACCTGGTCCTGCGGCACGCCGAGCTGCTGGGAGATCGCTCCGGCCACCGGGGCCGTGAGCTGTGGCAGCGCGCTGTTGATGAAGGTATCCGGGGACACGCGGCCACCGACCACGCCGAGCAGCTGGACCACGAAGTCCGAGGTGATCGGCATGTTAACGCCGGTCTGGTGCTCGATCTCGTTGACGATCCGAGCTTCCCTCTCGACGATCGGCTGGGTTGCTGCCAGCTGGTTAGAGGTCTCGCCGGCCGGGGAGTTCTCCGCCATGCCACCGGCGAGGGCCTGGAGCTGGGCATCGTCGCCGTAGTACTCGTTCAGGTCGACATCGGTAATCACGCCGTCGACGGAGCCGTTGCCGCTGTACTGCCAGAAGGTGACCTTGTCCCAGCCGCCCGGGATGTCCCCCGGCAGGCTGTTGGAGTAGTAGGCCAGCCACAGCGGGTACTCGGAGAACTCCGTCGTGTTCCCCATCTTCTGCTTCCAGAAGGAGTAGTAGGTGTAGATGATCGGCTGGCGGCCGGTCTGGATCTTGATCTCGTCGATCCATTCACGCACCCAGTGCTGCAGCTGCTGCGGGCTAAGGCCCTGATCTTCCTCGAGGTCGAGGACCGGCGGCAGGGAAGGCTGCGGGCCGGTCGCGATCACGGAGGCATAGAACCGGGCCTCGGCGCGCGGATCGTTCCAACCCGGGCGAGCGTAGTGGTAGCTGCCCGGGATGATGCCGGCCTGCTGAGCCTTCACCGAGTCGGAGGCGTAGTAGGGGTTGGTGTAGTTGGTGCCCTCGGTGGCCTTAACGAAGGCGAACTTCTGGCCGCTGGCAGCAACGGTGTTCCAATCGATAGCTGCGCCGCCCGGGTGCTGGTGGGAGGCGACGTCAACGCCCGGGATTGCCCAGGAGGGCACCGGAATCACGTGGCTCGCCATCAGCGCGGCGACGGTGGCAGACGTGCCCAGGAGGGCAGTTGCCGTGAGGCGTGCAGGGGTCGAGGTACGGCGCGTGCGGCGCCAAGGCAGTGAACGCATGTGGAATAGAGTACCCAACTTTCAC
>JBHWRM010000134.1:0-5572 GCA_043426695.1 Corynebacterium sp.
GGCGGTGCCGAAGGAGTCCTGCGCCAGGTACAGGGCGATCATCAGGGTCAGCATCGGCTGGTCGAAGCCCAGCATGGACTCCAGCACGCCCAGCGCGGTCATCACCGCACCACCCGGAGCACCCGGGGCGGCGACCATCATGATGCCCAGCACCAGGATGACCGGGATCATCTGGCCGACGGAGACCATCTCACCGTGCGCCAGGGACCACACGGCCATGGAGCAGGCGGTGATGGTGATGATGGAGCCAGAAAGGTGAATATTCGCATTCAGCGGGATCAGGAAGTCCGCGAAGCGTGGGTGCAGGCCCGCGCTCTTCGCCGAGCGCAGGGTGACCGGGATGGACGCTGCGGAGGACTGGGTGCCCAGCGCCGTGACGTATGCCGGCAGCATCGTGCGCAGCATCGTGAACGGGTTCTTGCTGGAGACCGCCCCGGCGATGCAGTACTGGAAGACCAGCATGACCCAGTGCAGGACCAGCACCATGACAAAGACTTTCGCGAAGACCGCGAGGATGTTCGCCACAACACCGGCGTAGGTCAGATTGCCGAACACGCCCATGACGTGGAACGGCAGCAGCGGGATCACCACGGAGCTCAGCAGGCGCTCGATAATCTGGCGGAAATCATCCGTCAGCTGGTACATCGTGCGGTCGCTCAGGCGGGTCATTCCCAGGCCGACGACGAAGGCGAGGATCAGCGCGGTCATGACGTCCATCACCGGCGGGATCTCGATGCTCGTATACGCCTCGACGAGGGCGTCCTCCGGGTTATCGGTTTCCATCAGGCCCTGGGCGCCGTCCAGCAGGAAACGGAACAGACCGAAGGATGTCAGCAGCGCCAGCAGACCGGCGATGACCGTGGAGGTGTAGGCAACACCCAGGGACAGGCCCAGCAGCTTGCCCGCGCCGCGACCCAGGGAACCAATGCCCGGAGCGATGAAGCCGAAGATGATCAGCGGGATCACGAAGCTCAGGAAGGTGCCGAAGATCTGGTTAAAGGTGGCGAACGCGCGGATCGGCCACTCGACATCCGCGGAGCGGCAGATCGCGCCGACCACGATGCCGATCACGATGCCCGCGATCAGTCTGACAATAAGGGGGATCCGGTTCACGAATACTCCTGCTGGTTTATGGGAGGGAAACGCCCGGGTAATGGGCGGGATCAGGGCATAGTTTAGGTTTCCATCCCCCAGATGGGTTAATTGGCGGTGAATGATCTGGGGCATTGGGGCACCCGGCATCCCCCGAAGTAGGTAATCCGGGGGTGCTCGGGGGTTACACCGGGGCTACAACCGGGCTACAACCGCGGCCGGCGCCCGCGGAAGGCACGCACCACCTCGTCGCGGCGGTCAGCCGCCCAATCGCGGTCCAACATGTCGGCGTTGAGGACCTTGTCCAGTTCGACGTGGTCGCCAATGCCGAAGGCCCGGGAGTCCTCGGGGTGGTGGTCCGCACCCCAATCCAACTGATCCATGTGGTCGAACTCGCTGCCCTCGGCGTCCTCGACGATGTCTTCACCCCAGAACACCCGGTCGACGACCGTGCGCGCCCGGCGCGTCTTCTTCAGATAGTCGTCCAGGAACTCCTGGGACTCCTCGATGGGCCAACCAGCCGCCGCTGCGACCTGGGCCAGCGGCTTGCCAGAGGCCGGCAGCTGGTCCTTGCGCTTGCCGCGGACCAGAGCGAGCGCATTGCGAGCCTTCGTGGCGGTGATCCACGCCTCCCGCATCGTCAGTGCGTCGGCCTCGCTGATCAGCTCCTCCCCAGCCATCTCCTTCAGCACGCCGAGGGTGGAGGTGTTGCGCAAGTGCTCTTTATCGCAGTGCTGCATCGTGAGCAGCTGGGCGGTCCACTCCACATCAGTAAGCCCGCCGCGGCCAAGCTTGGTGTGCAGGTTCTTATCCGCGCCCTTGGGCAGGCGCTCGGAGTCCACGCGCGCCTTCATGCGGCGAACCTCGCTAACCTGCTTGTCCGTTGCCCCGCCCGCCGGGTAGCGGAACTGATCGATCATCCGCAGGAAGCGCATGCCAAGGTTCTTATCGCCGGCGATCCAGGTCGCGCGCAGCAGCGCCTGCAGCTCCCAGGTCTCGCCCCACTCGGAGTAGTAGCGCTCGTAGCTGGCCAGGGTGCGAACCAGCGCCCCGTTCCGCCCCTCCGGCCGCAGGTTGCTGTCCACCTCCAGCGGCGGGTCCTGCGAGGGCTTGCCCAGGCGGCGGCGCACGGATTCACAAATCGTGATCGCCCACTTCAGCGGATCCACCGCCTCGGCCTCGCTGCCCGTAGCGTCACTGCCCGCTGCGTCGGCGCCGCTCCCCTGCTTCTTCGCGCCGCTGTTGTCCACTTCCGTCTTCTCGACGTCGACGTCGCCCCTCCCGCCGACGGCAGCCTCGGCACCGTCGCCGTCCTGCTGGACCGACTCGACCGACTCGACCGGCTCAGCGACGAACATAACGTCCGCGTCCGAGCCATAGCCCAGCTCCGCGCCGCCCAAGCGGCCCATCCCGATCACCGAGATCGTGGCCGGGGCGTTGGTCTGATGCTCATCCTCCCAAGCCCGGATCTCCGTCTGCAGGGCCGCCTCCAGCACCGCATCCCAGACCCAGGACAGGGACTCGCACACCTCCTCCACGCTCATCAGTCCGAGAAGATCGGCGGCCGCGATGCGGGAGAGCTCCGCCCGGCGCAGCGCGCGGGCCACGCCGATGGCCTTATCCGGGTCCCGCTGCCGGTTCGCCGCGGCTACCAAGGAGTGGGTCACCACCGCGGGCTCCTGGTCCAGCAGCTTCGGCCCCTTCGCCCCATCCGAGAGCAGCTTGACCGAATCAATGGAGTTCAGCAGCAGGTCTGCCAGGAAGGGCGAGGTTCCCAGCAGGAACATCAGGCGCTTGCCCACGATGTTCTCGTCGCGCAGCAGGCGCAGGAACCAGGAGCGATCCATCGCCGCCTCAGAAAGCTTCCGGTAGGCCAACAACCCAGCATCGGGGTCGACCGTCGCGGACAGCCACTCCAGCAGGCTGGGCAGAATAATCGCCTGCAGTTTGTGCTTGCGGGTCGTGCCATCGGCCAGTGCGCGCAGGTGCTCGAAGGCACGCTGCGGGCTTTCGTAACCCAACGCAGCCAGCTGACGCTTCGCCGCATCCGGGGACAGGCGCACGGCGTCGGCGTCCATCCCGACCACAGAGGACAGCAGCGGGCGATAAAACAGCTTCCGGTGCAGGTTCTGGATCTGCAGCGCGGACTGGCGAACGTCCAACTCCAGCTGCTCCACCAAGGAACGCTGAGCCCCCGAGGAGTCCCTGGAACGCACACGCCCAGAAGTTTTGGCCAGCCAGCGGCGCTCCTGGATGTCATCCTCCTCCGGCAGGGTGTGGGTCCGCTTCAGCCGGTGCAGCTGCAGGCGGTGCTCCATCAGGCGCATGAACTCGTAGCAACGGATCAGCACCTGGCCGTCCTCGCGTCCCACATAGCCGCCGTCCACCAGCTGGCGCAGGGCTGCGACCGTTGCCGGGACGCGCAGGTTCTCGTCGGTGCGACCATGGACGAGCTGCAGGAGCTGGACGGCGAACTCCACGTCGCGGAGGCCGCCCTCCCCCAGCTTCAGCTCCCGCTCGCGGAGGTCTGCGGGCACGTTCTCGATGACGCGGCGGCGCATGGCCTGCACGTCCGGGACGAAGTCCTCCCGCTCCGCCGCGGACCACACCATCGGGGAGATGGCCTCGCAGTAGTCCCTACCGAGTTCCAGATCCCCACTCATCGGGCGGGCCTTCAGCAGCGCCTGGAACTCCCAGGTCTTCGCCCAACGCCGGTAGTAGTTCACGTGGGAATCCAGGGTGCGCACCAACGCACCGCGCTTGCCCTCCGGGCGGAGTGCCGCGTCGACCTCGAAGAACACGCGGCTGCCGATGTTGATGAACTCGCCCGCCCAACGCATCGCGCGGGCGTCCGCGGGTTCGGCGACGAAGATGACGTCCACGTCCGAGATGTAGTTCAGCTCCTGGGCGCCGCACTTGCCCATCGCCAATACCGCCAGCCGGGCGGGTTGCTTTTCGTTCTCCGCCCCCGGCTTGCCGTAGACCATGCTGCAGGCCACCGCCAGGGCCGCGGTCAGTCCCGCATCCGCCGCATCCGTGAGCGCCAGGGAGAGCGCCTCGAAGCCCAGGGCCTTCGGCGGGGTATGGCCGCGCTCCACCATCGTGGACGCCAAGTCGATAGCAGCCACCCTGGCCAGCAGGTTGCGGTAGGCCACCATCAGCGCCGAATCCGCTTCGCTGCCGGTGATAGCCGCCTTGAAGGTCAGCTCCCCGGCCCCCTCGACCGGCGTGGCCCCCACCGCGGCGAGCATGGCGTCCATCATTTCCTGGCGGCTGGGCATCGGGGCGGCCAGATCCACCCAGGTACCGGGGTTGGCCACCACGTGATCACCCAGCGCGGTACTGGCCCCCAGCAGGGCGAAGATGCGACGCCGGAAGTTGGGATTCTCCTCCACCGCCGCAAGCAGGGTGGCGGCCTTCGCATCTGCGAACTGGGCGACCTGGCCCACCGGCACGGCCACCGCAGGGTCCTCCTGGGAGGCATCGGCCTGCGCTACGTCCTGCTGGGGAGTACTGCTGCCCTGCTGCCCCGCGGCTGCCCCGGCCTGGGCAGCCGTTGCGGCGGCCATGGACTCCGGATGCGACTCGCCGGGTGCTGGCAGGCCGCCGTCCTCCTCCGCCGCCCGCAGAGCGTCGACCAGGCGCACAAAATTATTCAGCGCCAGATCCGAGCTACCGGCGGCCGCGAGAGTCCACAACAGGGAGGTGTGCTCCGGCCCGGTCCAGCCCAACATCTCCAGGTCCTCCACCGCACGCTCGCGGCGCAGACCCAACACCCGCGGGGACGGGACGTCGGAACGGGAGGTGCGGGGAAGCCCCTGCGACCTAGTCATAGAACACTCACTTCTTTTAAAAAAACGTCGATGGCGGCGGGCTGGGCGCGTACTTGTCGGTCTCACCGTGGAGCAGGAGGCTGCGCCGTGTGGCCAGGACAGAGCCCGGCGACACGCTTCGGGCCTAGAACTCCAGGTGGTGGCGCAGCTCCCACGGGGAGATCTGGGACTGGTAGGCATGCCATTCCTGCCACTTATTGCGCAGGAAGAACTCGAAGACATGCTCGCCGAGTGCTTCGGCCACCATCTCCGAACGCTCCATCTTCCGCAGCGCATAATCTAGGTCCGTCGGCAGATCCCTAAAGCCAGCGGCGATGCGCTCCCGGCGCGTCATCAGGGATACATCCTCTTCCGCCGGGGCAGGCAGCTCGTAGCCCTCGCGGATGCCCTTCAGGCCCGCGGCCAACATCACCGCATAGCCCAGGTAAGGGTTCATCGCAGAGTCCGGGGAGCGAATCTCCACCCGGCGTGTGGCCGCCTTGTGCTGCGTGTACATCGGGATACGCACCATCGCCGAGCGGTTGGACGCACCCCAGCTGGCCGCACGCGGTGCTTCCTCGCCATAGGAGATCCGCTTATAGGAGTTCACCCACTGATTCGTCACCGCGGTGAACTCCGGGGCGTGCTCCAGGATGCCCGCGATGAAG
>JBHWRM010000135.1:0-3558 GCA_043426695.1 Corynebacterium sp.
CGCGGGTCACGTTCTCCAGGAACGGGATCACATCCTCCGACTTCTCGGGCCCGCCGAAGGAAAGGAACAGCAGAGCCGACCGGCCAGCCGGTGCGGCAGCGAAAGCAGAATCCGTAGCGCTCATAACCTATGACTGTAGTGGGCTCGCCGGGTTCTTCCCCAACTCGTGCCGCAGCGCGTCGGCTAGCTCCGGGGTGCGGAACTCGTGCCCCATATCGGCCAGCACGGCGGGGCGGACGTTCTGGTCCGCCAGTGCCAGCTCCGCGGCACCATCCTCGCCCAGCAGCAGCCGGGGCCCGGCCGCCGGGACTGGCACCTGCAATGTGCCCCGCAGGCTCCGCGGGAGCAGCGGGTTGCCGCCCACTTCCGCCAGCGTGGCCATGAACTCCCGGTTGCGCACGATCCCCGGCGCCACCGCGTTCACCGGCCCTTCCAGCATCGGGTCGGTCAGCGCCCGGTGGTAGATATCCACCAGGTCATTCATCGCGATCCACGGGAAGAACTGCCGCCCGCTGCCGAGCGCCCCGCCACCCAGCTTCGCCTGCGCGGTCAGCAGATCCAGCAGGGCAGTGCCCGCCGCCATGACCAGCCCGGTGCGTACCTGCACGACGCGCAGCCCGGCAGCCACCGCGGGCTCCGTCGCGGCCTCCCAATCCCGGACGATCCGGCCCAACGTCGAATTCTCATCCGCCGGGGCGGTTTCATCGACCGGCTCCGAGGCATCGGCCCCGTAGAAGCCCACCGCCGAGGCTGACACGAAGGTATGCACCTGGCCGGTACGTGCCGCCAGCTCCGCGAGCTTGCGGGTCGGCTCGATCCGCGAGCCCGCGACCTTCGCCAGGTGCTCCTCCGTGAACCTGCCCGCAATCGAACTACCAGCCAGGTGCGCCACCGCATCCACATCGGCCAGCAGGTCCTCGGCCGGGTGCTCCGGATCCCATGCCCGGTAATGCACCGCCGCCCCGCCGGGGCGCGCATTCGCCTCATCGATGAGCGGCTGCGGGTTCCGGCTCAGCCGGATCACCCGGTGCCCCGCCAGCTGCAGCAGCGCGCACAGCTGCGTTCCCACTGCACCGGTTGCTCCGGTTACCGCGATCGTCATCTCGCGGGTCGATTCCCCGGCCCAGCCCCGGGCCTGCTGCAGGTGCTTCAGATCCCCCGCCAGCTGCGCCTGGCGGTAGCCGAAAACCCCCTTGAGTAGCTGGTCTGCGATGAATCCAGGTGCGTTCGTGGTGATCCGATCACGCAGCAGAGTTCCGCCGCCGGCGTGGACGTCCTGAAAAGAATGGACATGCCGCCAACCGAACGCCGAACCGATCCCGGGAGTCGCACAGACGTCCGAGAACTGTGCCGGGGAGTCCACGTGCGCCGGCTGGCCACCGCTGGCCGCGACGAGCGGGCGGTAGAACCCCGGGTCGTGCTTGCCCTCCCATACCACGCCACCGGGGAAACGCATGCGAGTCAGCCCGCTCTTCAGATTCCCGGCCTCCTGCAGCAGCCGGACGCGCGTGAAGCCGGGCGTCAGCCGGGTGACGATCCCCGGCGTGGCGTGCACGCGCCAGACCTGCTCAATGGGGTGATCTAGGGTCTGCTCGAAGACTGTCTCGCTCATGACCCCAGGGTACGCGCTAAATTTTTTAGGACGTCAGGCTCGGGCGCTACGCCTGCCACAGCCGCCGCCCCAGGCGGGTGGCCCCGGTGGTCTCTGCCTGCTGGCGCTCCTGGCGGGCCTGCTGTGCCTGCTGCATATCGACCAGCTCGGCCCGGGCGCGGGCAACACGGGAGCGAATGGTGCCGGTTCGTACGTTCGCGATCTTCGCGGCCTCCGCGTAGGTGTAGCCCAGCATCTGGGTGAGGATCAGCGCCTCCCGGCGGTCCGGCTCCAGGGAGTTGAGCATGTCCTGGGTGTCCAGCCACTCCACCCAGCTGGAGCCACCCGTGGTCTCTGCCGCGGGGGTATCTCCGGCGGCGTCCTCCCACTCGGCGGCGGACTTGCGAGGGCGGGCCATATCGTGGCGGATGCTATCCACCCACACGCGCCGGGCCAGGGAAAGGATCCAGGTGCGGGCCGTGGAACGGGCGGCGAAGTGGGGGAGGGCGGAGAGTACCCGCAGGTAGGTCTCCTGGGTGAGGTCATCCGCCTGGTCCGGGTTCGCCAGGTGGGCGAGCAGCCGCCAGACGTCGTCGTGGGTGGCGGCGATGAACTCGTTGAGCGCTCCCTTATCTCCCCGGGCAGCACGCAGCGCGAGGTCGGTGACGTGCGCGTCGACCTCAGCGGTGTGGCCTTGGCGACCAGCGGGGGAGGGAGAGAAGTTGCTCATGTTAAAAGCCAGTTTAGCAGTGGCCTGCGGTTTTTAAGCTTTTCTCCGTGCCGGGATGCGGGAGTGGTGGTCGCGAGCGCTTCGATAGGCAGGACTGATGGTTGCGCGTCACTTCAATAGTGTTTAGCCTATTGATTAGATCTTGATTGATAAGCAAAGACTGTGGCGGCTTCTTCGCCACTGTGGCAACCTAGGTGATGGAAGCCACATTCCCTAAGGAGGATCACCGTGACTGACCAGAAGAACACCGGCAACCTGACCGCGAAGGACATCGCATCCCGGGGCGTGTGCCCCGTTACCGGTCATGCCACCCGAAACAACGGTGCCCCCATCACCACCCAGGAGCACTCCGCCACCGTCGGAGACCAGGGACCCATCGCGCTGCACGACGTCTCGCTGGTGGAGAAGCACCAGTCCTTCAACCGCGAGCGCATCCCGGAGCGCAACGTCCACGCCAAGGGCTCCGGCGCATTCGGTGAGCTGACGATTACCGAGGACGTCTCCCAGTACACGAAGGCCGACCTCTTCCAGAAGGGTCGCGTCACCCCGATGCTCGCCCGCTTCTCTACGGTCGCCGGTGAGCTCGGCTTCCCGGATACCGTGCGCGACGTGCGTGGCTTCAGCCTGAAGTTCTACACCCAGGAGGGTAACTACGACATCGTGGGCAACAACACCCCGGTGTTCTTCCTCCGCGATGGCGTGAAGTTCCCGGACTTCATCCGCTCCCAGAAGCGCCTGAACAACGGACTGCGCTCCGCGGACATGCAGTGGGACTTCTGGACCCGCTCCCCGGAGTCCGCCCACCAGGTCACCTACCTCATGGGCGACCGCGGCATCCCGGCCAACTTCCGCCACATGGACGGCTTCGGCTCCCACACCTATCAGTGGATCAACGCCGCCGGTGAGCGCTTCTGGGTGAAGTACCACTTCAAGACCCGCCAGGGCTGGAAGACCCTCACCGACGAAGAGGCTAACCAGATCGTCGGTTCCGGGGACTTCGATCACAACCGTCAGGACCTCTTCGACGCCATTGAGCGCGGCGACTACCCGACCTGGGACGTCAAGGTGCAGATCATGCCCTTCGAGGAGGCCAAGGACTACCGCTGGAACCCCTTCGACCTGACCAAGACCTGGTCGCAGAAGGACTACCCGCTGATCGACGTCGGCCACTTCACGCTGAACCAGAACCCGGAGAACCACTTCGCACAGATCGAGCAGGCCGCCTTCGCGCCGTCGA
>JBHWRM010000136.1:0-3559 GCA_043426695.1 Corynebacterium sp.
CGCGGGTCACGTTCTCCAGGAACGGGATCACATCCTCCGACTTCTCGGGCCCGCCGAAGGAAAGGAACAGCAGAGCCGACCGGCCAGCCGGTGCGGCAGCGAAAGCAGAATCCGTAGCGCTCATAACCTATGACTGTAGTGCGCTCGCCGGGTTCTTCCCCAACTCGTGCCGCAGCGCGTCGGCCAATTCCGGGGTGCGGAACTCGTGCCCCATATCGGCCAGCACGGCGGGACGGACGTTCTGGTCAGCCAGCGCCAGCTCCGCGGCGCCATCCTCGCCCAGCAGCAGCCGAGGCCCGGCCGCCGGGACCGGCACCTGCAATGTGCCCCGAAGGCCGCGCGGGAGCAGCGGGTTGCCGCCCACTTCCGCCAGCGTGGCCATGAACTCCCGGTTGCGCACGATTCCCGGTGCCACCGCGTTCACCGGCCCTTCCAGCATCGGGTCGGTCAGCGCCCGGTGGTAGATATCCACCAGGTCATTCATCGCGATCCACGGGAAGAACTGCCGCCCGCTGCCGAGCGCCCCACCGCCCAGCTTCGCCTGCGCGGTCAGCAGATCCAGCAGCGCGGTGCCCGCAGCCATGACCAGGCCGGTCCGCACCTGCACAACGCGCAGCCCGGCAGCCACCGCGGGCTCCGTCGCGGCTTCCCAGTCCCGAACGATCCGGCCCAGCGTCGAATTCTCATCCGCCGGGGCGGTTTCATCGACCGGCTCCGAGGCATCGGCCCCGTAGAAGCCCACCGCCGAGGCAGACACGAAGGTGTGCACCTGGCCGGTACGTGCCGCCAGCTCCGCGAGCTTCCGGGTCGGCTCGATCCGCGAGCCCGCGACCTTCGCCAGGTGCTCCTCCGTGAACCTGCCCGCGATCGAACTGCCGGCCAGGTGCACCACCGCATCAACGTCGGCCAGCAGGTCCTCGGCCGGGTGCTCCGGATCCCATGTCCGGTAATGCACAGCCGCTCCACCGGGGCGGGCATTCGCCTCATCGATCAGCGGCTGCGGGTTCCGGCTCAGCCGGACCACCCGGTGCCCCGCCAGCTGCAGCAGCGCGCACAGCTGCGTGCCCACCGCACCCGTCGCCCCCGTCACGGCCACGGTCATCTCGCGGGTGGATTCCCCGGCCCAACCCCGGGCCTGCTGCAGGTGCTTCAGATCCCCCGCCAGCTGTGCCTGACGGTAGCCGAAAACCCCCTTGAGCAGCTGATCTGCGAGGAATCCAGGCGCGTTCGTGGTGATCCGATCGCGCAAGATCGTCCCGCCGCCGGTAGGGGCGTCCTGAAAAGAATGGACATGGCGCCAACCGAACGCCGAACCGATCCCGGGAGTCGCGCAGACGTCCGAGAACTGCGCCGGGGAGTCCACGTGCGCCGGCTGCCCACCGCTGGCCGCGACGAGCGGGCGGTAGAACCCCGGGTCGTGCTTGCCCTCCCACACCACGCCGCCGGGGAAACGCATGCGGGTTAGCCCGCTCTTCAGATTCCCGGCCTCCTGGAGCAGACGGACGCGCGTGAAGCCGGGCGTCAGCCGGGTGACGATCCCCGGCGTGGCATGCACGCCCCAGACCTGCTCATTGGGGTGCTCTAGGGTCTGCTCGAAGATGGTCTCGCTCATGACCCCAGGGTACGCGCGCTAAATTTTTAGGACGTCAGGCTCGGGCGCTACGCCTGCCACAGCCGCCGCCCTAGGCGGGTGGCGCCGGTGGCCTCTGCCTGCTGGCGTTCCTGGCGGGCCTCCTGTGCCTGCTGCATTTCGACCAGCTCGGCCCGGGCGCGCGCAACACGGGAGCGAATGGTGCCGGTGCGCACGTTCGCGATCTTCGCGGCCTCGGCGTAGGTATAGCCCAGCATCTGGGTGAGGATCAGTGCCTCCCGGCGGTCCGGCTCCAGGGAGTTGAGCATGTCCTGGGTGTCCAGCCACTCCACCCAGGTGGAGCCACCAGTGGTCTCTGCCGCGGGGGTGTCGCCGGCGGCGTCCTTCCACTCGGCGGCGGACTTGCGGGGGCGGGCCATATCGTGGCGGATGCTATCCACCCACACGCGCCGGGCCAGGGAAAGGATCCAGGTGCGGGCCGTGGAGCGGGCGGCGAAGCGGGGGAGGGCGGAGAGCACCCGTAGGTAGGTCTCCTGGGTGAGGTCATCCGCCTGATCTGGGTTCGCCAGGTGGGCGAGTAGCCGCCAGACGTCATCGTGGGTGGCGGTGATGAACTCGTTGAGCGCCCCCTTGTCTCCCCGGGCGGCGCGCAGCGCGAGGTCGGTGACGTGCGCGTCGACCTCGGCGGTGTGGCCGTGGCGGCCAGTGGGGGAGGGGGAGAAGTTGCTCATGTTAAAGACCACTTTAGCAGTGGCCTGCGGTTTTCACGCTTCCTTGCGTGCCGGGAAGTGGGCGTGGCGTTCGTTGGTGCATCGATAGGCTGTGGCGATGGTTGCGCGTCAGTTCAATAGCGCATAACCTATTAAACAGACATTGATTGATAAGGAAAATCTGTGGCAGCATGCTCGCCACTGTGGCAGCCTGGAAGAAGGAAGCCACATTCCCTAAGGAGGATCACCGTGACTGACCAGAACAACACCGGCAACCTGACCGCCAAGGACATCGCATCCCGGGGCATGTGCCCCGTCACCGGTCACGCCACCCGAAACAACGGTGCCCCCATCACCACCCAGGAGCACTCCGCCACCGTCGGGGACCAGGGGCCGATCGCGCTGCACGACGTTTCGCTGGTGGAGAAGCACCAGTCCTTCAACCGCGAGCGCATCCCGGAGCGCAACGTCCACGCCAAGGGCTCCGGTGCATTCGGTGAACTGATCATCACCGAGGACGTCTCCCAGTACACGAAGGCAGACCTCTTCCAGAAGGGGCGCGTCACCCCGATGCTCGCCCGTTTCTCCACGGTCGCCGGTGAGCTCGGCTTCCCGGATACCGTGCGCGACGTGCGTGGTTTCAGCCTGAAGTTCTACACCCAGGAGGGTAACTACGACATCGTGGGCAACAACACCCCGGTGTTCTTCCTCCGCGATGGCGTGAAGTTCCCGGACTTCATCCGCTCCCAGAAGCGCCTGAACAACGGCCTGCGCTCCGCGGATATGCAGTGGGACTTCTGGACCCGCTCCCCAGAATCCGCCCACCAGGTCACCTACCTCATGGGCGACCGCGGCATCCCGGCCGACTTCCGCCACATGGATGGCTTCGGCTCCCACACCTATCAGTGGATCAACGCCGCCGGTGAGCGATTCTGGGTGAAGTACCACTTCAAGACCCGCCAGGGCTGGAAGACCCTTACCGACGAAGAAGCCAACCAGATCGTCGGTTCCGGCGACTTCGACCACAACCGCCAGGACCTCTTCGACGCCATCGAGCGCGGCGACTACCCGACCTGGGACGTCAAGGTGCAGATCATGCCCTTCGAGGAGGCCAAGAACTACCGCTGGAACCCCTTCGACCTGACCAAGACCTGGTCGCAGAAGGACTACCCGCTGATCGACGTCGGCCACTTCACGCTGAACCAGAACCCGGAGAACCACTTCGCACAGATCGAGCAGGCCGCCTTCGCGCCGTCGA
>JBHWRM010000137.1:0-3285 GCA_043426695.1 Corynebacterium sp.
CGGAAGGATCAATAACATCACGAGCGATCAATCCAAGTGGACGTACGGCTCACGCGGAGTGAAGACCATGGGTGAGGATATTTCTGGTACCGGCGACACCATCCGAGTTGAGCAGTACTCGCAGCTCGCCGCGCAGATGAAGCAGATTGGTGAAGAGCTTGCTTCACGTTGTAACGGTGTAGTGAAGGTCAAGAAGAGGATCGTTGACGAAAACGGCAATGTTCTCGAAGACGGTGCCCCAGGTTGGGAATTCACCCTTTCTGCCGGTGGCCAGGACATCATCGACCCAGGTAACGGCGATCGCGTTCGGAAGTCGCTGAAGGCAACGTCCTCGGCCAATGAGGACCGTGGTACCGCTTCCTGGAATATCATGAGCGAACAAGAGCAGCAACTGACTGTGGTAGAGACACAGCAGACGAGTTTCAACCTCTATAAGAGGAATGACAAGAATGCTGTGTGTACCGAAACCCGTGACGGGGTAACGAAACCTATTGAGGTCACAAATGACGGTGAGTTCGGTTTCAAGGTCACGATGAGCGAGAAGGATAAGAAGCTGTCTTCGGTTTCCTGCGTAGTTGATAACTACCAGCAGCCGGAAACTCCGCCGGGCAAGCTGACCTTCAAGAAGGCTCAGTACGTCGACGGTGAGATCGTGGAGATGCCGGGGCTAGGTGGCGCGACCTTCGAGGTTTACCCGTCCAAGGGAGGCCAGCCGGACTACAGCGCTGGAGCGCTCTATACCATCAAGCCCGGGCAGGAGTCTATCGAGGTGAAGACGACCGGTACGTTCTTCCTTGTTGAGACCAAGGCGCCTCAGGGGCTTAACCTGCTGCCCCGGCCGGTCGAGTTCCAGATTTCCGTGGACGAGCAGACTAAGAAATATAAGATTTCTGCGGTCAGCACCAGCAGCGGACAAATCCAAGTGAGTGGCGATGGCGATAAGATGATCCTGCAGGTGGCGGACACCACTGCCGGTAAGCTCCCGAAGACCGGTGGCTACGGCGTGGGCCTCGTGGGGCTCATTGGTGCCGTGCTCGCAGGCGCGGGCCTCCTGCTCGGCCGTCGCAAGACCGCCTAAGCGGTAAAACCAGGCAGGGGAGTGGCGCGTGCATCGCGCCACCCGACCTAGGTAGTTGGCGCATAAAGAAGGGGTGGGCTCAGCACACAACGCTGAGCCCACCCCTTTACTTCTTTAGCTATAAGTCCTTGTGCCGGCTGCGTTTTAGCGCTGGTGAAGGACATGCACTAGCGCAGACCCGGCAGGAACTGCGCCAGCTGGGCGCCGATGCCGAAGACCACGCCCAGGGAGCCCAGCACAATCAGCAGCTTGTGCCACCACTGCAGCTCCCCAGAGGAGCCCTCCGCACCCGGGATCAGAGAGCCCAGGGAACCCGAGCTGTCCTTGTCCTCCTCCGGCTCCTTCGGCTCCGGGTTATCGATGTCGAAGCCGAACGCGGCCACCGTGACGGTCACCGGAGCGGACTCGGACTTCTCCCAGATCGCAGCCACCGTGCCGTCGAACTCCTTAGCCACGAACTCCTGGAACTCCGCGCGAACCTCGTATTCACCACGGGTCGCGAATGCGTGATCCAGCACTGCCTCGCCGGTGGCCGGATCGACCTCAGCCTCGCCGATTACCTCATCACCGGAGTAGAACACCACCTTCGGCGCCGCAGCGCCCTCCGGCACCTCGGGCAGGCTCTCTCCCGCGGAGGTGACGGTCGCCGTGAAACGAATCGCATCGCCCGGCAGGATCTCCGCGTCCGCCTCCAGGTCGACATCCGGGCGGGTGTGCGTGAGCTCTGTCTGCGTGGCTTGGGCGATCACGGTGTTCGTCAGCGCGCGCGCCGCATCGCCTGCGTGACAGTAGACGGCAACAGCGGTGCCCGGGGTGCCATTCTGGCTCGCAACCAGCGAGAACGCGTTGTTCTTATTGCTCTTGCCAGCAGGGCCGGTTCCCTCCCCGGCAGCGCGCAGTCCGGTACGGATCACCGCACCCGGGGTATTCGGCGCGGTGACCTCGAAGGCGATCTTCGGCAGGCGGAATTGCTGATTGGCATCAACCGCAAGCCCCGCACGAGGGACCCGTCCGAAACCAAATACGCCATTGTTCCAACTATCGTTCTCGTTGCCACCGTTATTGACGGAATTAGCTCCATCCCAGATGCGGGCGAACTCGCCGTTCTCATCCGGCTGCCCTGCCGCATTCACCCGCTGCACCACGGCAGCAGGATTGGTGTTGAGGCTCGTGCCTGGCTCCGCGATGCGCAGGTTGGAGACCTCCACGCCCTGCGGCAGGGCGATGTCGTACTTCATGCGCGCCGTGCCCTTGCTGCCAGTCGTCATCGCGCCTGGTTGGACGGTGACGGTGAAGGTCTCGCCCGGCTGCACCCGCTCTGGGTAGCTCACGTCCACAGCGTCGGGGGTAAGGGTGCTGTTGCAAAGTCGGGCGGATAGTCGTGAAGACTCCGTCTTTCATCCTCTGGTGGTCGTTGAGGGCCGACGTTCTCAGGAATTCTCGAATACCCGGCTGACAATCACCGCATCCGGGTTCGGTTGCCCGTAGGCAAACATCGTGCCCTGGCCTTTTCGCAATGAGTGCATCGCCTCCATCCCCTCCAGCGTCCGGTACGCAGACGTCCTATTCTTAAATGCACCTTTCGGCCCCAGGATCCGTTTCAGCCGGCCATGATCGCCCTCGAGAACATTGTTCAGGTATTTCACCTGCCGGTGCTCCACCGTCGGAGGGCAGATTCCCTCCGCCTTCAATTCGGCGATCGCCTTCGCCAGGGCGGGTGCCTTGTCAGTGCTAATCACCCGCGGGAACCCGGCCGATGCGGGTGCCCGCAGGGTCTTGGCCAGGAAACGCTTGGCCGCCGCGACATTGCGCTTCGGAGAGAGATAAAAGTCCAGCCTCTGCCGACTGGCGGTAATAGCCCGGTAGAGATAGCACCATGTGCCGCCGACCCGAATATAGGTCTCATCCACCCGCCAGGACCGGGCCTGCCAGTCGGGTACCTACCGGTACCACCGAGTGTGCTTATCCAGCTCAGGGGCGTATTTCTGCACCCAGCGGTAGATCGTGGTGTGATCGACTGGCACACCCCGCTCGGTCATCATCTCTTCGAGATCGCGGTAGCTCACGCCGTAGCGGCAGTACCACCGCACCGCCCACAGGATGATGTCACGGGGGGGAAATGCCGACCGGAGAAGATGCCCATGGCTCTGATTATTTCACGCCGGTCTTTCTACTGCCCCAACTTTGCAACAGCACCTTTTCACTCT
>JBHWRM010000138.1:0-30229 GCA_043426695.1 Corynebacterium sp.
CCGATGATCTCCGTGCCACCGAAGGCGAAGAGCACCAGAATGAGAGCGGACAGCACGCCGGTGAATCCGTTCGGGAACAGACCGCCGTCGTTCCACAGATTCGAGATGCCGACGGTGCCGCCGGTGTCCACGTTGAACACCAAAATGGCCGCGCCACCGAGGATCATGGCGACCACCGCGGTCACCTTAATCGTCGTGAACCAGAACTCCAGCTCACCGAACCAGCGGGCCGAGGCGAGGTTCGCCGCACCCACGATGATCAGCGCCACCGCGACCCACACCCAGGAGGCTGTCTCCGGGAACCAGAACTTCATATACAGCGCCACGGCCGTGAGGTCGGCCAGGCACACGATGATCATCTCGAAGGCATACATCCATCCGGTGATGTACCCGGCCCATCCGCCCAGGTAGCGGCGGCAGTACTCCGCGAAGGACCCAGCAACGGGGTGGGCCACGGACATCTCGCCCAGGGCGCGCAGCATGAAGTAGACGATCGCGCCGCCGAGCAGGTAGACGAAGATCACGCCGGGACCCGCCGCGCCGATCGCGCCGGCGGAACCGTAGAACAGCCCGGTGCCGATGGCCGAACCCAGCGCGATGAAGTGGATGTGCCGGTGGCGCAGCGCGCGCCGCAGCTCACCTTGGTGGCTGTCAGTCGTCGAGGATTCGCCCGCCGTGGCAGTCTCGGGCGCTGGTTGTTGCGACATGGGATTGTCCTCCGGATTCCGTCAAGCCGCGAAAGTCAGATCGATATCAGCCGTAGTATGCCACGTCACACTCCGAGCTAAAGATTCGGGTCGGCACTGCCAGCGGCCACAATCGGGGGAGGCTGTGATCTGCCTTCCACCGGGAGGCGCCGGTATGGCTTTTGCCGGGCGCAGAGCGTACTGTCAAGTGCGATGAGTGATACTGATAGCGTCTCCGGCGACGTCAACAAGCCGGTGGATAACGATTACTCGGTAGCTCAGAACAATCTGCAGGAAGAGAAGCAGCAGGCGCCGGTCAACGACGCGCCGCTGAATATCTCTGATGTGTTGGGGGAGAACACCGAAGATTCCGCGATGGAATCCGCCGGTGACTCCGCTGTAGCCGAGGGCGCAGAAGATTCTGGGAAGACCGACAATCTCAACAACGAGAAGAACAAGCACGAGAACCCAGAGGACACTGTGGCCGATCAGCAGGCGGAAACCGTAGAAAACAACAACAACAACGACACCACCCCGACCGCGTCCAGCCAGGACGACGTCGTCGCGCAGGACAACGAGCAGGAAAACAAGGACGACGACGGCGCCGGTTTCGGTGAGCTCGGTCTGTCGCCGGAGGTTTTCGACGCTGTCCGTGCCGTCGGCTTCACCAAGCCCTCCCCGATCCAGGAACAGACCATCCCGCTGCTGATGGCAGGGGAGGACGTGGTCGGTCTTGCGCAGACCGGTACCGGTAAGACCGCAGCCTTCGCGCTGCCGATTCTGTCCCGACTGAACCTGAAGTCCCGCAAGCCGCAGGCCCTGGTGCTCGCGCCGACCCGTGAGCTGGCCCTGCAGGTTGCTGAGTCCTTCGAGGACTTCGCGGAGAAGATGGGCGGGGTCAACATCCTGCCGATTTACGGCGGCCAGCCCTATGGTGCGCAGCTTTCCGGCCTGCGCCGTGGCGCGCACGTGGTTGTCGGCACCCCGGGTCGCGTGATCGACCACCTGCAGAAGGGCAGCCTCGATATCTCCGAGCTGCGCTTCATGGTGCTCGACGAGGCCGACGAGATGCTGAACATGGGCTTCCAGGAGGACGTGGAGCGCATCCTCGAGGACACCCCGGAGGATAAGCAGGTTGCACTGTTCTCGGCGACGATGCCGTCCGCGATCCGCCACCTGTCCAAGCGCTACCTCAGCGAGCCGCAGGAAGTGACGGTCAAGTCCACCCAGCGCACCGCGGAGAACATCGAGCAGGACTACCTGATCGTGCACCACCGCGAGAAGCTGGACGCTTTGACCCGCATCCTCGAGGTCACCGACTTCGATGCGATGATCATGTTCGTCCGCACCAAGAACGACACCGAGGAACTCGCGGAGCGCCTGCGTGCCCGGGGCTACGAGGCTGCCGCCATCAACGGCGATATCGCCCAGGCACAGCGCGAGCGCACCGTCGACCAGCTCAAGGACGGTCGCTTGGACATCCTGGTCGCCACCGACGTCGCTGCCCGCGGCCTTGACGTCGAGCGCATCACGCACGTGTTCAATTACGACATCCCGCGCGACACTGAGTCCTACGTCCACCGCATCGGCCGCACCGGGCGTGCGGGGCGTTCCGGTCGCGCCGTGCTGTTCGTGACCCCGCGCGAGCGCCGGATGCTGAAGTCCATCGAGCGCGCGACGAAGTCCCGCCTCAACGAGATCGAGCTGCCGAGCGTTGACCAGGTCAACGAGGCCCGCAAGGCGAAGTTCAATCGTGAGCTGACCAAGAACCTCGAGGATCCGCAGGTCTCCGTGTTCCGCGACCTGGTGACCACCTACGCGGAAGCCAACGGAGTCACCCTGGAGGACATCGCCGCGGCACTTGCAGCCGGTGCCCAGGGCGGAGAGAAGTTCCTCATGGAGGAGGCGCCGCGCCGCGAACACAAGCGCCGCAGCGATGACCGTTACGGCGATGCCGATCGCCGTGGCGGCGGGGCCTACCGTTCCTTCGAGGAGCGATTCAACAAGCCAGCCCCGCGGTTCACGGACCGCAATGGCAACGAGATGGAGGTCTACCGGCTCTCCGTCGGCCACCGCCAGCGCGTGCGCCCGGGCGCGATCGTGGGTGCCCTGGCCAACGAGGGCGGGCTGAACTCCCGCGACTTCGGCCGCATCAGCATCTTCTCCGAGCACTCCCTGGTGGAACTGCCGGCGGACCTGCCGAAGCAGGTCTTTGAGGCTCTCGACCAGACCCGCGTGTCCGGCCAGCTGATCAATATCGAGCCGGATCCGGGCGCTCCGAAGGGCCGACCGGGCTCTCACCGTGGCAACCGTCGCGACCGCGATGACCGGCGCGGTGGCTACCGCGAAGACCGGGGCCGGGGGGATCGCCGGGGTGGCGGTCGCTTCGACCGGGACCGCGACCGAGGTGGCCGCGGGCGTGGCCGTGGGCACCACAACCGTTTCGAGGACTCCCGGGGGGATCGCCGTGGCGGTGGACGCCAGCGGGATGACCGCGGTTTCGAGGGCCGTGGCGGCCGTGGTAATAACCGTCGCGGGGGACGCTACTAGCCAACCCCTGTGAACCCGGCTGATGCGGGAGGACCCAGGTCAGCCGGGTTTTTCGTGGCGGGGTAGCTGTCCTGGCGGCCACAGGCTAGTAAATAGAGATAGCCGTGGGAGCGAGATTCGCTCCCACGGCTATGTGGCTTTCGCGCAGCACGTGAGCGGCTGCGGGAATCAGTGTCTAGACGAACATCAGGATCGCGGTGACCAGCCACAGCAGGTTGAAGATGCCGCCGAACATCGCAGCCTTACCTGGCAGGCCCTTGGCCGCATCGCCCTGGACAGCGGCGAGCTCATCCTCGCTCGCCGGGGTGTCGGATTCGTCCAGGCCATCAACGGAGATCAGGCCGCGGCGCTGCTGCGGGATCACCGCCAGCAGCAGGACCAGCCAGGCTGCCAGAGAGGTGAGGATGGCGGCGTGGAAGGCGTAGTTTTGCATCGCGCCGTCCACGGTCATGAAGGCGACCAGACCCAGCACGGGGACCAGCAGGGAGATGTAGCCGTAGCGGCGGGTCATGCCAGCCAGGGTTGCCACGGAGCCCACCGCCTTGGCGGAGCCGGACTGCGCGGCGCGCAGGGTCGGAGCGAATGCCGAGCTAGCGATCGCGACCGGTCCGATGAGGAGGATCGCGGCGATGACGTGGAGAGCAGTAATAAATTGATCCATGTGAACCACTCTGTCAAAAAATTCGTGACTAGTCACAAAATCCCCGGTCAGCGGGGCAGCTGGCAGGCCTCGCGGGCCGCGGCCGCGTCGCCGGTGGTGATCGCCAGCCCGTAGCGTGCCGCGACCACGAGGTATCGGGCAACGTACGGGCATTGGGCAGCGGGATTGGGTGGCAGCCACGCTTCCAGTGTGGCGTCGGATTTCTCTCGGTTGATTTCCGAGGCGGTGACCGCCAGGTTGTAGTGCCAATCATTGGCGAAGCGATGACGTTTTTCCGCCGGCCACGCGTACGCCCCCAAGTCCCAGGCCGCCGCGAGCGGGACAATGTGGTCGATATCTACGCCGTGCGGGCGCACCGGTGCAGCGGAGTATTCATCGGGCGCCTCGCCGGTGGCTCGTGGGCAGGGGCTGGCTGGCTCGGTGGGGAAGCTCAGGTTCAGAACCAGCTCACGGGTCGAGCAGTAATTGCCATCGGGCGCGACGCTGTGCGCCCAGCCCTGCAGAAAGCGGGTGCGGTCGTAACCCACCACCCGGATTCGCTGTGGCACGACCTCCACCCGCGCCATGGCCTGGCGGGCCAGCTCCTGGGAACGCCGATCCACAGAGGACCCGCCAGGGAGCCAGCCGCTCGGCGCCGGAACCGTCGTCGTGAAAAACAACAAGCCAGCCACGGTGAAGAGAAAGACCAGAGAGAAAAAGAAACGTCGCCCCATGTTGTCTTAGACAACGCGAGGCGACGTTTGGTTCCCGAGGCTGCGGAAAAAATTTCCGCAGGGAGGGGAGGGGGCTACTTAGCGGCCTCCTCCACGAACTCCTTCTCGGTGAGGCGATCGGCCTTGTTGCTCAGCTCGATGGACTTGTCGAACTCATCCAGAACCTTCGCGGAAGGTGCCTTGGTCATCAGGGTCACGCCGACCATGAAGACCACGTTGGCGAGCACGCCCGGGATCATCTCGTAGAGGCCGAATGGCTTATCGGCGATGCCGAAGTTAGCCAGGCCGCCCCACAGGAAGCTGACGATCGCACCGGCAGCAAGGCCGGCGATCGCGCCCGGGGCGTTCAGGCGACGCCAGTACAGGGAGGCGATGATGACCGGGCCGAATGCGGAACCGAAGCCGGCCCATGCGAACTCGACGAGGCTCAGTACGCCGGAATCCGGCTTGGCCGCGATGACCACGGCCAGCAGGGCGACGGTGAGCACTGCGAATCGGGAGAGCAGCTGCAGCAGGCGGTCGGACGCGTTCTTGTTGAACAGGCCCTTGTAGATGTCCTCGACCAGCGCGGAGGAGACCACCAGCAGCTGGGAGGAAATCGTGGACATGATGGCCGCCAGCACTGCGGTGAGCACCAGACCCGCGATCAGCGGGTGGAACAGGATCTGGCCCATGTCCAGGAAGATCGTCTCGAAGTTGATCTGGTCAACGATCTTGATATCCGGGTTCTCGGTGAAGAATGCCGGGCCGATGATCGCCACGAAGACGGTACCGATCATGGACAGGCCCATCCAGGTTACGCCGTAGAACATGCCCTTGCGAGCAGACCGCGGGGTACGCAGCGCCATGAAGCGCACGATGATGTGCGGCTGGCCGAAGTAGCCCAGGCCCCAGGCCAGACCAGAGATGATGGTCACGAAGCCCACGCCGTTGAACAGGGAGAACCAGTTCGGGTTCGGCTCCAGGCCGGAGGCTGCGTAGGCGTTCTCCGTCTGGAAGCTAAAGATCTGGCTCGGGTCATCCATGTGCAGGACGGCGAAGATCGGCACCAGGATCAGGGAGATGAACATGATGCAGCCCTGCACCGCGTCCGTGTAGGACACGGCCAGGAAGCCACCGACGAAGGTGTAGATCACGGTCACACCAGCGATCACGGCGATGCCGACGGCGTAAGAGGAGTCGAAGGTGGACTCGAAGTAGCGGCCACCGGCAACCATGCCGGATGCCACGTAGAAGGTGAAGAACAGCAGGATAACGAGGCCAGCGACCACGCGAAGCACGTGGGACTTGTCCTCGAAACGGTTCTCCAGGAAGCTCGGCACGGTGATGGAGTTATCCGCCACCTCGGTATAAGCGCGCAGGCGCGGGGCAGTGAACCACCAGTTGAGAGCACAACCGGCCAGCAGGCCGATAGCCACCCAGAGCTCAGAGAAACCAGAAACGAAGATCGCGGCTGGGAGCCCCATGAGCAGCCACCCGGACATGTCGGAGGCGCCAGCGGACAGGGCTGCGACGAACGGGTTAAGGTTTCTGCCGCCCAGCATGTAGTCCTCGTACTCGTCGGTCTGCTTATAACCGAGGAGTCCAATGAACATCATGGCGATCAGATAGATCACCATTGCTGTGACGAACCATGCTTGGTCTGTCATACAGAATGTCTCTTTCTTTGTAGGGTCGGAGACTTCCTGAAAGACCACCCGGGGCCGATGAAAAGCCGGCCGAATGGTTAGTCGAAGTCAGTATTTAAAACTTGAGCATGGCCATGATGCCAGAATTCGCGAAGCTTTTCTGCTAAAAGCCTGAAAAAAGACCGAAAAAATGCCGTGTTCCTGAGCTCTAGTGGCAGGGGAATAGGTCGCGTACGTGCAGCGATTCGGTGTGTCCGCGGGGCATGGTAGATCCTTATAACTATGGGATCTGCTATTCTGCTGCACGCACTCGTACCCGCCGGGGGCGGCGTGCAGCTGTGGGCCGAAAAAGTCGACGGTCGCCAGATCGTCATGCGCGGCGAGGACATCCCCACCGGGCTGTGGCCCGACGAGCTGCGCGCTGTGCTCGCTGCCAAACCGCTACGATCCCGGGGGCAGGTGCTGGTCTCCACTCCGAGCGGTAAGTCCACCACGCTCGCGATCCCCACCGCGGCCTGGATACCGGAGCAGTCCGTGGCCCTCCTGGAGCACCTGCGCCGGATCGCCGCCGACCCCGAAGTCCGCGCCGGGTTGAGCCCCGAGGTGATCTTCCTTATCGACCTGTTCGAATACGTCGAAGCCGCCGTGAAGGCAGGGCGGGTCATGGTGCGGATGGAGCGGCAGGATCAGCAGTGGCACCCCAGATTCACGCTGGCCACCGCCGGGGAGCACTCCGCGGTGCTCAACGAGTTCCGGGAGCAACTCCCCGGAGTCCTGGCGCGCAACGGGGACGGGGACGTGGTGGGGGATGCCGCCGACGACTGGGCGCATTGGATGGCCGTGAGTCTTATCTCCGATCGGGCCCGGCCCCCGGAATACGAGGAATTGGAAAGCCCCCTGGTCACCGATCTCCTCGCCGGGCGGGCCACCGCGAAGGCGGGGCCCGCCACCGTCACCGCGCTCAATGAATGGCGCAGCAGCGCTAGGGACGCAGCGACCCAGCTGGTTTTCCGGCTCACGGATCCGGCGGATGCCCGGGAGATTGGGGAGCCGGTGGCGGCGTCGTCCCTGGCGGAAGACCGCTCCACCGCCAACCGGGAACGCGAGCAGCACCAGGCGGGTGATGGCGCGGCGAAGCAATTCACCTGGCGGCTGGAAGTGGGACTGTCAGTGGATGGGGCGCCAGCCACACCAATCAACACCGCGACCACCGGGGATGATCAGGCGCGCAAGATCCAGCAGCGGCTGCACCAGGCGGCAAAGGTGTGGCCCCGTTTGGCTAGGCACCTAAGCTCCGTCGATCGCTGGGCAACCGTGGGCCGCTGGGTCCCACCAGAGTCCGCCTACACCGGGGACCCCGCCCTTGACCGCCAGGTGGCCTTCAGCGTGGACCTCGACGACGTGGCGGATCTACTGGACACCAAGGCCAGCCGGCTGCAGGAAGCCGGCTTTCCCGTGATGATCCCGCGCGCGTGGGCCCCGAAAGCTACGCAGGTGGGAGCTAAGTTTCAGGCGGTGGGCTCCGGACCGGGCTCCGGGAAGCTCGGGATGGACCAGCTCCTGGACTTCGAATGGAGCCTCTCGGTGGACGGCACCCCGGTTGGGGAGGCGGATAAGCTGGAGCTCATCAGCTCTGCCCGCCAGATCGTGCAGGTCAATGGGCAGTTCGTGTTCCTGGACAAGAGCTCGCTGAGCAAGGCTCGAGGGTGGCTCAGCGCGCTCACGGACGCGGCGGAGAAGGATGCGTCGGAGCTGAATGAGGTCACGCTGGCAGAGCTGCTGGAGGCAGAGGCTGCCGCCGAGGCCCGCGGAGAGGACGACCCGGACCACAACATCCGGGTGGATGTGGACGGCTGGGTGCGCCAGCTTTTCGACCGTGAGAACACGGTCGCGCCCGCGCGAAAGGTGGAGCTGCCTGCGACTGTGCTGACCGAATTGCGCGAACATCAGCGCCGCGGTGTGAACTGGTTGGCGTGGATGGCAGAACACGGCCTGGGGGCCATTCTGGCCGATGACATGGGGCTGGGGAAGACCCTGCAGGTGCTGGCATTGCTGGCTTGGGAGAAAGAAGATACGTCGGCGCAGGACGCGCGCCAGGAAGCTACCGGCCCGACCCTTGTGGTTGCACCCACCTCGGTGCTTGCTGCCTGGCAGTCCGAGGCCGCCCGTCACATCCACGGCTTTACCGTGCTGGTGGATCACGGGGCCGGAAAGGTCAGTGACGCCGAGTTCCCGGAGCATGCCCGGCAGGCGGATCTTGTCGTCACCAGCTACGGGACAGTAGCCCGCAACCCGGAACGCTATCAGACTATCCAGTGGCAGCGCGTGGTCGCCGATGAGGCGCAGAACATCAAAAATCCCGCGACGAAGCAGTCCCGGGCCGTACGCGGGATTCCCGCCAATCACCACATTGCGCTCACGGGCACTCCGGTCGAAAACCGGCTTTCCGACCTTTATGCCCTCATGGATTTCGCGAATCCGGGGATTCTGGGCTCGGCCGCCGCGTTTCAGAACCGCCTGGCGATCCCTATCGAGCGTTATCAGGACGCTGGCGCGACCGAACGACTCAAACGGATCGTGGAGCCTTTCATTCTCCGGCGCCTCAAAACGGACCCCGCCGTGGGGGTGGCGCTGCCCGAAAAACGGGAGCACGTGGAAGCCGTGCCGCTATCGGCGGAGCAGGCCAGCCTCTACCAGGCGTATATCGCGCAGGTCGAGGAAGCTCTGGAGCAGGGATCCGCCAGCCGCCGCGGCCTGATCCTGGCTTCCCTGGTGAAGATCAAACAGATCTGCAACCACCCGGCGCACTTCGCAGGAGACGGCTCGGGGATCCTGCGTGGTGGCAAGCATCGCTCCCCGAAGATCGAAAGAATTTTCGAACTCATCGGCCAGGCCGTCGCGGCGGGCAAGAAGGTGCTGCTGTTCACGCAGTTCCCCTCCTTCGGTCGGATGTTGGCGCCCGCGATCGAGGCCGAGTACGGGATGCCCGTGCTCCAGCTAGACGGCGCGGTGAGCCGGTCCCGTCGCACGGAGCTGGTGGCGCAGTTCCAGCGTGATACCGGGCCGGGTGTCATGCTGCTCTCGGTGCGCGCCGGGGGTACCGGAATCACTCTGACCAGGGCTTCCGTGGTGATCCACATTGACCGTTGGTGGAATCCAGCTGTGGAGGACCAGGCGACGGACCGCGCCTATCGCATCGGTCAGGAGCAGGACGTCGATGTGTATAAGTTTTTCTCGGCGGGCACCCTCGATGAGCGCATTCATGAGATCATCACCGGCAAGCGGGAACTCGCCGGAACTGTCGTGGGAGAGGGCGAGGGCTGGATCGCGAGCCTGAACGATGATGATCTCGCCGAACTCTGGCAGCTGCGGGAATCCTCGGACGTGTCTGCTGCGGATGCTACATCTTTGGCTACAAAGGTTTTTGCTGCAGATAACCAGTTAGAAGGAGGTGGCAGATGAGTAGAAGGAACTCCCCACGGACCACGTGGGACGGCAACGTCATCCTCGCGGATTTCGGAGCCCGCCGCGGTGCGGAGGCAGCCACCCCGCGAGTGAAGACACCCGTGCCCGCGGACCCGCTAGGCCCGGAGAGCTGGGCGGGTGCCCAGGTGTTGGAGGCCGTCACGGGCGCCACGGACCGTGGTCGATTGGAACGTGGCCGGGAGTATCACCGGGATGGCCACGTTCAGAGCATGGAGCTGAGCGCCAACACGGTGGTGGGGATAGTCGCCGGCACCCAGCCGCAGCCCTTCGAGGTGGTGATCAAGGCTGCTGCGCTGAGTACCAAGAGAAGGGATTTCATCGCCGCAGAGGTCGCCGCCGACCCCGCGCTCGTGCGCACCATTGTGCGCGGGGAGGCACCGCCGACGGATCTCGCCGCGATGTTGCTGCGGCCCGACCAGATCCTTTTCGAGTGCTGCACGTGCCCAGATGGGGCGCTGGTGTGCAAGCACATGGTCGCCGTGGCCTATCAGCTAGCGAGCACTTTCAACCATGACCCTGCAGCCATCCTGCAGTGGCGCGGGGTGGAGGCCGCAGAGGCTTTGCGCAACGTCCAGCACAACCACGTGGGGGAGCAGGAGGGCAGTTCAGCCCAGCCGGACTCGAGGAGCGCCGTCCAGCAGACGCCGGAGGTGTTCGACCAGGCGGAGTTCTGGGGCTCGGAGGAACGCCGCGTGAGCTGGTCTCCGCCGCCGACGGAAAGCGGCCTGGAACTCGGGGACCGCGATGCCCTGATGCGCGCGCTGCGCAGCCTGAGCTGGACCAGCGTCGATCAATTGCAAACGATGCATGAGCTGGAACTGTGCCTGGAGATGATCACCGATGACTCCGGGCGTTTCGATCCCACCCCGTGGGCCCGCCCGGTGACGGGCACGAGGATGAAGTAACAAGGTGAAGAACATGAGCGATGCACAGCTGACAACGGCGTCTTCCCGGCCAAGCGATGCCGGCGTGGATGCGCATTCGGTGCGTTTCCTGCACACCTCCGATTGGCAGATCGGGATGGGTCGGCGCTTTCTCGGAGAGGATAACCAGCGGCTCTTCGACGAGGCGCGGCTCGCCGCCGTGGAGAAGCTCTTCGCGGTCGCTGACGACCGGCAATGCGAGGCCATTGTCGTTGCCGGGGATGTTTTCGACGATAATCTCCTGGCGGAAAAGACATGGACGCGAATCCTCGATGTCCTACGTAATGCCCCGGTTCCGATCTATCTTCTGCCAGGCAACCACGATCCGCTCAACCCGGCGAGCATTTACCATCAGCCGAGCCTGCAGCAGCTTTCCCCAGACAACGGCGGGAAAGTCACCGTCCTGCGGGACTCCACCCCAAGGACGCTGCGCGAGGGTGTGGAGATCATCGGTGCCCCGCTGCTGAGCAAGGTGGCCAGCGAGGATCTGGTGCACCGGGCGCTTCAAGACCTGTCCCCGGCAGGGAACACAATCCGCATCGCGGTGGGTCACGGGCACACGGAGTCGCGGGACAGTGTCGCGGATCCGTCGGTGATCGACGTCGCCCGGCTCAGCGAGCTCGCCCAGCAGCGCGTCGTCGACTACGTGGCCCTGGGGGACACGCACTCCGCGATGCCCCTCGATGAGCGCGGCGTGGTGTGGTACTCCGGCGCTCCGGAGGTCACTGACTTCAAGGAGCCCGACGGCGGTGGTGAGTCCAACTCGGGTAAAGCACTCGTCGTGGATGTCGGCATCGACCCGGAGAACCCGGCTGTGCCCGCGACCGTCGCTGTGGAGCAGGTTGAGATTGGGCAGTGGCGCTTCCTGGCGATGACGGAGGACATTAACTCCCCAGAGGACGCCGAGGACTTCCTGGCGAAGCTGGCCAGCCTGCCGCAACCGCGATCGACCGTGGTCAAGTACGCGCTGCGGGGGAGTATCGACCTGATGACGGATATCCGGCTGGAGACCGCTCTGGCTGAGCAGCGTCCCCGCTTCGCCGCGCTCTACGAGCGCACACGGCTGATGGATCTGCACGTGTCCCCGGAACTATCGGAGCTTCGTGGGGCCCTCCAACTACGGGGCTACCCAGAAATCGCGATGGAAAACCTGCTCGCCGTCGCCGAAGACCAGCGGGAGGCCCAAGGAACTCGAGATCAGGCCACGGATGCCCTGAAACTCCTTTATCGCTTGGCAGCCGGCGTGCAGGCCAAGGAAAGCTAGGTGACGAGGACAATGACTAACTCACAGCAGCGCAACACCGGGGCCGGCCTGGCTATCCATCGCCTGACCTTGGATGACTTCGCGGGGGTGCCGCACGTCGACCTCGACCTGGCAGATTCCGGGGTCACCGTGGTTCACGGGCGCAATGAATCTGGAAAGTCGACCCTGCTCACGGCTATGAAGCTCCTGTTCAACACGAGCGTGAATACCAAAACCCGCAAGCAGGAGGTCATGGCGCTCAAGCCGGTGGGCAGCAATGGCAAGCCCACGGTCGCCGCGGAGATGAGCATCGGGCCGTACCGGCTGCGGATCGAGAAGAGCTTTGGCACTGGCCGACATGCGGCCACACTCGATGTTTCGGCACCGACCGTGGAGAACCTGGTGGACCGGGAGGCCGAGGAGCGTTTTGCGGAGATCCTTAACGAGACGGTGGACCGCACCCTTCTGGAAGCGTTGACGGTGGAGCAGGGCGCGAGCCTGGAGGCTTTCTCCGCTGGCCGAATCCAGTCCCTCAGCACTGTCCTGGCGGCACAGAGTGACCAGAGCGCGGATGCCGATTCCGGTCACGAGGTGGATGCCACGGCCGCGGAGCTACTCGCGGCGATCGAGAAGGAATACGAACGCTATTTCACCACCAAGGGTGGTGTGAAAAAGAATGGTGAGTTGCAGAAGGCCCGTGACGAGAGCGAGACCGCAGAGCAGACCCTAGCAGCAGCAACCGAGGCTTATGACGGAGCGCAGCAGCAGATCCGCGAGATCACGGAACTGGAAGAGGAAGAACGCCAGGCTGCGGTGGAACTGCCCGAGGTGAAGCGGGCCGTCGAGGAACTCGCAGAACAGTTGCAGACTGCTCGGGCGGCGCAGGAAAAGCTCCAAGGCTTTGAACGCGAGGTCAAGAACGCGCACCAGGCGCTCGATCTAGCGAAATACCGCCATGGCGCGCGGAAGAAGCAGGTGGATGCGGTGGCGGACAAGCGCGCCGCGCTCCGGGAGGCAGAACAGCGGCGCGATGAGCTCGCAGCGAAGGCGGCCAAGGCTGAGAAAGAACAGCAGACGCTGAAGGCGGAATACTCCAGCGCCGCCGAGCAGCAGCGATTCGCACGAGGCTACGTCGCTTGGGCACAGGCGGGAGCCGAATATCGCACGGCGGAGAAGAACCACAAGACCGCCACCGAGCGCGCGGCGGAGGCAGAGAAGACGGTGGGCCGGCTGCGGGAGCTGGCGAATAAGCTCGCGGAGAACCCGGCGACCCAGCAGGCGCTGGACGCGCTGAGTAGTGCCAACACCCAGCTTGCCGTGGCCACCGCACAGCAGGAGGCAATCGCCACCGAGGTGAAGATCACCGGCCCCGCTGGCACGGTGCGGGACGGCGAGGAGGATGTCGAACTCACGGCGGAGGGGTACCGCACCCTGGTGAGCTCCCCGCGTCAGTTCGCGCTCGGGGACTACCGCGTTGCGGTCACTCCCGCCCGCGACACCAGCGAGACTGAGACCGCGGTGAACCGCGCTCGGGAACAGGTTGCCCAGGCGTCGGAGGCCCTTGGGATCGAGGACGGGGACACGGAGGCCGCCCACCGGCTGGCCCAGCAACGGCGCGCCCTGGAAAATGAACGCGACGAGGCGCAGCTGGAGTTGCGCGGGATCACCGGGGGAGTGAGCTCCCAGGACCTGCAGTTGAGTGTGGATCAATCCAGCCGAGAGCTGGCCGACGCTGGTGAGAAGCTCGCGGACCGTGCCCGTGCCGTGGCCGACATCTGGCGGGACTTCGGCGGAAATGCAGAGCGGGCCAAGGAATTCGGCATGGCGCCCGAGTTGGAAGAACAGTTTGCGCGGCTGACGCGGGACTCGGCGCGAGAAGAGGCGGAGCAGCTGTGCGCAGGGCACGAAGATGAGCTGGCGGAGCTCGTGGTCGAACTGGCAGCAGCCCAGCAGTTTCTCGAGCGCAGCGAGGATCGCTACACCGCGGCCCAGGAGGCCAAGGATGCGACGGAGCACTCCCAGATCCTCCAGGAGCACAAGCTGGCAGAACTCAATGCCACGCAGCAGGCGCAGCAGCTCGCGGCGGCAGAGGATGAGTTAGCGCAGCAGCGGGAAGAGGCCAGCGATGAGCAGCTGGCGGAGGCCGTCGCCGTGCAGAACAGCGCGTTGGTGGAGGCTGCCGCGATTCGGGATAAGGAGAAGGAGAAATACGAGTCTGCCGCCACCGCTGAGCAGCTTGAGGGTCTCCTCAAAGGGGAGAAGGCCCGCCTCGGAATGCTGCAGGCGAGAGCCACGCAACGGGGCCAAAATCTGGTCCGTCTGCGCACCGAGTTGGCCGGGCGCGAAGGGGCTGCGGAGGCCAAGCGTGAGGCAGCAGCCGAGGTGGAACGGGCCACCCGCGCCCTGGCTGCCGTCAGCGCCCGGGCGGGGGCTGCCCAGCTTCTCTGGGACACGATGAATGAGGCCCGTGCGGAGCTGCGCGGTCGCTATTCCCGCCCGCTATCCGAAGCTTTCCACGTCCTTGCCCGCACCATCTACGGTCCGGGCGTCCAGTTCGAGTTCGACGAGGACCTGCAGGTAAGTCGACGCATTGACGACGGCCTGGCCCTCGACGTGACCTCGCTGTCTGGTGGGGCGAGGGAACAGATCAACCTGCTTTCCCGTCTCGCGGTGGCTTCGCTGGTGGCCCGGGGCGGGGGAGTGCCGATCATTATTGACGACAGCCTCGGCTATAGCGACCCGCAGCGCAGCAGGGACATGAATGTGGTGCTGTCCCAGCTCGGCGAGCGGCACCAGATCATCGTGCTGACCTGCGATGCGCAGCGCTTCTCCCGCGTGGTGGGAGCCAAGCAGGTGGACATGGTTCAGCTGCGCCGTGGCGGGGAGTAGCCCCGCGGCATGCAAAAGCCCGGGTGGAACGCGCTGTGAGCGCGCCCCACCCGGGCAATAAAACGTGCCCCCGAGACGATTCGAACGTCCGACCGCTGGTACCGGAAACCAGTGCTCTATCCCCTGAGCTACGGAGGCATCAGATCGGTAGTCTAGCACCCTGGGTGCAAGCGGAGGCAAAAGCACCCCGCCAAACAGCGTGCCCAGCGCATACGGATGGGGGCGACGAACCCGCATTACGTGCTGATAAAGTCTTTAGGCGTGACTCCAGCAGAACTTTCCGAATTCATTGCACGCATCGCCCGCGAGGTCCTCACCGAGCGTGGCCTGGACGCCTCCGTCGTCCCCGATAACCCGACGGTCGAGCGTCCGCGCAACCCAGAGCACGGCGACTACGCCACCAATGTCGCCATGCAGACCGCCAAGAAGGCGGGTACGAACCCCCGTGAGCTGGGCACCTGGCTCGCCGAGAAGCTGGCCGCCAGCCCGGAGATCGACGAAGCGAGCGTCGCCGGCCCTGGCTTCATCAACATCCGACTGGCCGCCGCCGCACAGGGCAAGATCGTCGAGAATATTCTCGCCGCTGGCCAGGATTTCGGCCGTGGCGATGCCTATCAGGGCACGAAGATCAACCTGGAATTTGTCTCTGCTAACCCCACCGGCCCGATCCACCTGGGGGGTACCCGCTGGGCCGCCGTCGGTGACTCCCTTGGCCGCCTGCTGGCAGCCCAGGGTGGCGAGGTGACCCGCGAGTACTACTTCAACGACCACGGTGGCCAGATCGACCGCTTCGCGAAGTCCCTGCTCGCCGCCGCGCGCCATGAGCCCACCCCGGAAGACGGCTACGGCGGCCAGTACATCCAGGACATCGCAGCCCAGGTCGCCGAGGCGAACCCAGCCTGGGGCGAGCTCTCCGACGCGGATGCCCAGGAGCTCTTCCGCTCCCAGGGCGTGGAGCTGATGTTCGACCACATCAAGACCACCCTGAAGCAGTTCGGCACCGAGTTCGACGTCTTCTTCCACGAGAATTCCCTCTTCGAATCCGGCGCGGTGGACAAGGCCATCGAGGAGCTGAAGTCCAACGGCAACCTCTACGAAGCCGACGGGGCGTGGTGGCTGCGCTCCAGCGACTTCGGCGACGATAAGGACCGCGTCGTCATCAAGTCCGACGGCAACGCTGCCTACATCGCCGGCGACATCGCCTACATCGCGGATAAGATCAACCGTGGCCACGACCTGTGCATCTACATGCTGGGTGCGGATCACCACGGCTACATCGCCCGCCTGCAGGCAGCCGCGGCAGCACTGGGCTATGACCCGAAGCAGGTGGAGGTCATGATCGGTCAGATGGTGAACCTTGTCCGCGATGGCGAGGCCGTGCGCATGTCTAAGCGCGCCGGCACGATCATTACCCTCGACGACCTGGTCGAGGCCATCGGCGTGGACGCGGCCCGCTATGCGCTGATCCGCTCCTCGGTGGACTCCTCGCTGGACATCGACATGGACCTGTGGGCCTCCCAGAGCAACGAGAACCCGGTGTTCTACGTCCAGTACGCCCACGCCCGCCTGTGCTCCCTGCAGCGCAAGGCAGACGAGCAGGGTGTTGGCTTCACCGGCGCCGATCTTTCGCTGTTGACCCACGATCGTGAGGGCACGCTGATCCGTTCCCTCGGCGAGTTCCCGAAGGTCGTCCGCACGGCCGCTGAGCTGCGCGAACCGCACCGCATTGCCCATTACGCGGAGAAGCTGGCCGGGGACTTCCACCGCTTCTACGACGCCTGCCAGGTGCTGCCGAAGGCCGACGAGCCGACCGGTGTGGATGCCGCCCCGGTCTTCCACGCCCGCCTGGCCCTGGCCGCCGCCACCCGCCAGGTGCTGGAAAACGCACTGAGCCTGGTCGGTGTATCCGCCCCAGAGAGGATGTAAGGCAAACCCGCATGGATCCGGTCACAGCACTACAACCCACACCACTACGCCGGCGCACCGCCACCACCGAGGAGTTCAACCTCATCCCGGCCCACGTGTTCCCCCGCACCGCCCGCCGGGTGGAAAACGGGGAGGTAGTGATCGGCGGCGTGAGCCTGCCCGAGCTAGCCGCCGCACACGGCACCCCGAGCTTCGTTATGGACGAGGCCGACTTCCGCTCGCGCTGCCGCGAGATGGCTGAGGCCTTCGGCGGGGGAGAGCGCGTGCACTACGCTTCCAAGGCCTTCATCTCCACGGCCGTGTGCCGCTGGGTGGCCGAGGAGGGGCTCAGTCTGGACGTCGCGAGCCTGGGTGAGTTGCGTATCGCCCTGCACGCCGACTTCCCGGCCGAGCGCATCACGGTGCACGGCAATAACAAGAACGAGGAGTTCCTCCGTGCTGCCGTCGAGGCGGGCGTGGAGCTCATCGTGATCGACTCGCTGCAGGAGATCGCCGAGCTCTCCCGTGTAGCGCGTGAGCTGGGCACCACCCAGGACGTCCTGGTGCGCGTGACCCCGGGCGTGCACGTCGAGACCCACGAGTTCATCGCGACCTCCCATGAGGATCAGAAGTTTGGCTTCTCCCTGGCCTCCGGCAAGGCCAAGCAGGCGGCGGAGGAATGCCTCGCCGCCGATGGCCTGGCCCTGCGCGGCTTACACTGCCACGTCGGCTCCCAGGTTTTCGATGCCGACGGCTTCGTGCTCGCCGCCGAGCGCCTGCTGGGCCTGTGGAAGCAGCTGCTGGCCCATGACGCCACGGGGGAGGACTTCAACGTCCTCGACTTGGGTGGTGGCTATGGCATCGCGTATACCCCGGACCAGGAGGCGCTCGACGTGGCCTCCGTGGCGCGCAACCTGCTGGCCAAGGTCACCGAGGTGGCCGAGGAGGTGGGTGTGCCAACCCCGATCGTCAACGTCGAGCCGGGGCGCGCGATCGCGGGCCCGGCCATGGTGACCATCTACCGGGTCGGCACCGTCAAGGATGTCGAGACCAGCGATCACACCGTACGTCGCTACATCTCCGTCGACGGCGGGATGAGCGACAACATTCGCCCGGCCCTCTACCAGGCGGAATACGACGTCCGGGTGGTCAACCGTGAGGTCTCCGGCAAGCTCGTCCCGACCCGTATCGTTGGTTCGCACTGCGAGTCCGGCGACATTCTGATCAACGACGTCCCGGTTCCCGACGACGTCGCGCCGGGCGACCTGTTGGCTATCGCGGCGACGGGGGCGTACTGCTACTCGATGTCCTCCCGTTACAACATGTTCCTGCGCCCGCCGGTGATTACCGTGGCTGATGGCCAGGATCGGGTGATGATTCGCCGGGAGCGCCTGGAGGATATTTTGGCCCTCGAGGGCTAGTCAGGTTGGGCCCGGTAAAGCTGGGGCGCGCCTAAGAAATATAAAACTAGACAGCTTGGTCTATGAGGGTTAATCTCTGACCTAAGCGAATAACAACTTGGCCTACGGTCGCTCGCTAGAATGGCACACCGACGCCATTGACGGCGAGCGCAAAACCAACAACAACATTGGGAGAATATTTATGACTGACGCATCGGCGCCCACCATCCGCCCGGGTAAAGGACTCGACGCCACTATTGGTGTTGCACTGCTGGGCATGGGAACAGTCGGTGCTGAGGTTTACCGACTGCTCAACGAGCGTGCCGACGAGTTCGCAGCCCGTATCGGCGGGCCGCTGGAGGTCCGCGGTGTTGCGGTCTCCGATCTATCCCGCCCGCGCGAGGGGGTCGATCCCGAGCTGCTGACCGACGACGCGCTCTCCCTGGTGCAGCGCGAGGATATCGACCTGGTCATCGAGGTCATCGGCGGCATCGACTACCCGCGCCAGGTCGTCAACGCGGCCCTGAAGGCCGGCAAGTCCGTGGTCACTGCGAACAAGGCCCTCATCGCCGCCCACTCCGGTGAGCTTTCCGAGGCCGCCGAGTCCACCGGCGCGGACCTCTTCTTCGAGGCAGCCGTCGCCGCGGCCATCCCGGTCGTCGGTCCGCTGCTGCGCTCCCTGGCTGGTGACAAGATCGAGTCCGTCATGGGCATCGTCAACGGCACCACCAACTACATCCTCGACGCCATGTACGAGCGTGGGGCCAGCTATGACGAGATGCTCGCCGAGGCCACCGAGCTCGGCTATGCCGAGGCCGACCCGTCCGCGGACGTCGACGGTCACGACGCCGCCTCCAAGGCCGCGATCCTGGCATCCCTGGCCTTCCACTCCCGCGTCTCCAGCGAGGACGTCCACACCGAGGGCATCCGCAGCATCACCACGCAGGACATCGAGGCAGCCCGCGCCGCTGGCTGCACCATCAAGCTGCTCGCCCTGTGCGACCGCGTCACGCAGGCCGACGGCACCCCAGGTGTCTCCGCCCGCGTCTACCCGGCGCTCGTCCCGCTGTCCCACCCGCTGGCCAGCGTCTCCGAGTCCTATAACGCCATCTTCGTCGAGGCCGAGTCCGCCGGTCGCCTGATGTTCTACGGCAACGGCGCCGGCGGTGGCCCGACCGCCTCCGCCGTCCTCGGTGACGTCGTCGCCGTGGCACGAAACATCATCCACGGTGGCCGTGGTCCGCGCGAGTCCACCTACGCCGCCCTTCCGATCGCTGATTTTGGAGACGTCGTGACCCGGTACCACGTTGACATGCTGGTGGAGGATCGGGTGGGCGTGCTCGCCGAGATCTCCAACGCCTTCTCGAAGCACAATGTCTCTCTGAAGACCGTGCGCCAGGAGAACAAGGACGACGAAGGCGCTCGGCTTGTCGTCGTCACCCACAGCGCCACCGAGAAGGACCTGGAGGAGACCGTCGATACGCTCAACGAGCTCGACGCCGTCCGCGAGGTCCACTCCGTCATCCGCATGGAAGGTAAGTAACAGTAATGGCGACTGAGATCCCCGTCGGCCGCAAGGTTCGGGTCAAGGTTCCCGGGTCCTCCGCGAACCTGGGCCCTGGCTTCGACTCGCTGGGTCTGGCCTTGAGCATCTACGACCATGTCGAGGTTGAGGTCATCGACTCCGGTCTCGAGGTGGAGGTCACCGGCGAGGGGAAGGGCGAGGTGCCGCTGGACGAGCGCCACCTGGTGGTCCGCGCGATCCGTGCCGGGTTGAAGAAGGCGGATGTTATCGCCCGTGGCCTGCGGGTGCGCTGCAATAACTCCATCCCGCAGTCCCGTGGCCTGGGTTCTTCTGCCGCCGCCGCCGTCTCGGGCGTGGTGGCGGCCAATGCGCTGGCCGGGGATGTCCTGGACACGGACACGATCATCCAGCTCGCCTCGACCTTCGAGGGGCACCCGGATAACGTCGCGGCCTCTGTGCTCGGTAGCGCGGTCGTGTCCTGGACGAACATCCCGGTCGACGGCACCGAGCCGACGTATCACGCCTCCCCGGTCTCGGTGCACCCGGATATCCGCGCCACCGCCCTGATTCCGAACTCCCACGCCTCCACCGAGGCCGTGCGTCGCGTGTTGCCGAGCGATATTCCCCACATGGACGCCCGCTTCAACGTGTCCCGCACCGGCGTGCTGCTCGTTGCCCTGTCCAAGGATCCGAGCCTGCTGTGGGAGGGCACCCGGGACCGGATGCACCAGCCATTCCGCGCTGAGGTGCTGCCGATTTCCTCCGAGTGGGTCAACCGCCTGCGCAACCAGGGCTACCCGGCGTTCCTCTCCGGAGCGGGCCCGACCGTGCTGGTGCTGTCCACCGAGCCGGTGGAGGAGGCTCTCCTGCAGGAGGCTCGCGACCGCGGCATCCGCGTTGAAGAGCTCACGGTGGCCGGGCCAGTGACCGTCGAGGAAGCCTAAGCGGAGAACCGCGAATTAGCGGAAGCGGGCGAGGCCGCCGCGCAGGCTGGCCAGCCCCGTGGTGCCACGTCGCTCCAACGCATCTACCGCGTGGGCCGAACGGGCCCCGCGGGCGCAAACCACGACAGCCCCATTTTCCACCTCGGGCGGGGTATAGCCGCCGAGGATCTCGGCTAGCGGCACATTGATCGCCCCGGGCAGGTGGAATTCCGCGAACTCCTTGGGCTCCCGCACGTCGATGATCGTGCTTCCCGGGGGAACCTCGGTGACCTCCACCGGACCATGCGGGGGCGTGCCCGTGCGCACCTGCTCGCTCACCGCTGGGTTGGCTGCCACCGGGATCTCCTCCCAGCTCGCGGTCAGGCTGTCGTAATAAGCCAGCCGGCCGACCAGCGGGCGGCCCACACCTGTGATGAGCTTGATGGCCTCCAGCGCCATCGCCGAACCCACGATGCCCACCAGCGGCCCCAAGACACCTGCCTGCGAGCAGGAGGGCACCGCACCTGGCGCGGGCGGGGTGGGGAAGAGGTCCTCGTAGATCGGCCCATGATCAGCCCAGAACACCGATAGCTGCGCCTGATAGCCCAGGATGGAAGCCCAAACGTGCGGGATGCCCAGCCGGGCAGCCGCGTGACTGGCGACGTGCCGGGTGTCGAAGTTATCCGTCCCGTCGAGGACGAGGTCCGCGCCCTCCAGGATTGTGAGCGCGTTCTCCCAGGTCAGTCGCTCGACGACCGGCTCTATATGGACATCGGGGTTGAGCTCCGCCATCCTCGTGCGGGCGGAATGCGCCTTGGACTCACCCGTCGCGGCTGCGGTGGAACCATGGATCACCTGGCGGTGCAGGTTGGACAGCTCCACGGTGTCGTCGTCGATGAGAGTGATGTGACCGATGCCTGCTGCGGCGAGGTACAGCAGCGCGGGGGAACCCAGCCCACCGGCTCCGATCACCGCGATCCGCGAGGCGGCCAGCTTCTCCTGGGCCTGTGGACCCATGAGGGTGACCTGGCGGCTATAGCGTTCGCTGGCGCTTGCTGAGCCTGCAGCGTCGACGGGGGACGAGGACAATCTTCATGCTCCTTGGGGCTGAATGTGCGGGCTTGTGCTCGCGAGGATTTACACCCCGCAGGCGACCTCCCACTGTAGCCCTAAAATGGGATCCGGAAGCCCGTCGCGACGCTGCAGAAAGCATTGGTTCTTGCGGCTCGTGCAGGCGGCATCGAGAAGAACTTGAGGAGCGCAGATGAGTGGCACAGCCGCACGCGGCAACACAGCACAGCGCAAGATCGCGAAGATCGTCGTCGTCTCCGACCGCATCGCCGGTGGGGAGCGGGAGAACACAATCGGGCAGGACGCCGCGGCGATTCTGCGGGAGGCAGGGTTCAGCGTCACCGACCTGCTCGTCGTGCCCGAAGGAGCCGAGCCCATCCGGAAAGAGCTAGAGCGGGGAATCGCTGATGGGGTGGCATTGCTGCTGACCTGCGGTGGAACGGGGCTGGGGCCGCGGAACCTCACTCCGGAGGAAACACTCAAGGTCATCTCCACCCGGCTGGAGACCGTGGAAACTCAGGTGCTCGTGGAGGGATTGAAGAATACGCCCAAGGCCTCGATGTCGCGCGGCGTGATCGGGCTGACCTCCCGTGAACCGGGCGGCACATTGGTGGTCAACGCCTCCTCGTCCTCGGGCGGAATGCGGGACTGTCTGAAGGTTATCCTGGCGGTCTGGCCCAGCATTTCGGGCTGGATCCGGTAGGGCCTAAGAACGGGCTAGCATGGGGCACATGCGTATCCACTACTTTGCCGCCGCCCGCGCCGCCACTGGGGTCAGCGAGGAGACCAGTGAGGGCTTCGACACCCTCGGCGAGCTGCTCGATGATGCGGCAGCGCGGCACACCGGGCGCACGGACTCTGGACTGAGCCTTGCCCACATCCTGGAGCGCTGCACCTTCCTCGTCGATGGCCAGCGGGCCGAGCGCGCTTTCGAGCTTGATGGCGTTCAGCGCGTGGACGTCCTGCCACCCTTCGCCGGGGGATAGGGGCTTATTCGACGCTCGTTGTCGGCCTTGCCTGGCCGCGCGGCTACAGCCGCCCCTGTCTTACTACTCAGTTCGACGTCATTCACGTCCAACGTCGCCCAGCTCGACGTCACCTAGCTCCGCGAGTTGCGCCGGGGTGTCGAAGTCTCGCTCCGCGCCCGTTCCCGGCATCCGCACGACCCGCCCGGTGGCCCGCAGCAGGGAGCCAGCAGGCACGTCCCGAGCTCCGGTCTCCGCTATTGCCGCGATGAGACTGGCCCGGCGCCAGAGAGCGCACAGCGGCTCGTCGAAACCCTCGGTGTTAACCACCACCGCGCAGTCCGCTAGGCCTATGGCCTCGGCGAGCTGGGGCAGGAGCGCGGCAGAATCAGGGGCATCGACGGCCAAGATGGCCACCCATTCGGTATCCAGCTCTCTCAACCCCGCGGCAATGCCCGCCACTGGCCCACCGAAGGGAGGGGTTTCGCTGACCGTAGGCACCCCCAGATTCTTTGGGGCCACGGCCACCCGCGGGCAGCGGGAGGGCAGGGAATCCCACAGCCGGTCGATGAGCCTGCGCCCATCCACTGTGACCTGGGCCTTATCGGCCCCCATGCGGGTAGATCTTCCGCCCGCCAACACCACGATGCCGAGGTTGGCAAGCACATTATCCGGCGAGGAGGACAGCACGCCGGGGGCTGGGGCTGGCGCGCCGGGGCGCACGCTGGTGGGGTCGCTGCTGTCTTGAGGGGCCGACATTCTCGAACCTGCTTAGAGCCACTGCCCGGCGTCGGAGCGGCCGAGCAGATGGACGAGCAACGGGTCCCCTTCGGCCGGCGCCCCGGCCCTCACCGCGGCATCCTGTGCCGCGGCATCCTCCGCCGTGCCGCCTGCAGCAGCATCGACAACGGGCTCGATGACCGTGAAGCCATCGATGCCGGTCAGCGCGGTGACGTCGCTGGAATTATGCGCGCCCGTGGAAAACGGCACTGCGACCGGGGAGCCGTCCTCGTCAGATAGGCGGACGGGAACGACCAGCGAACGGCCCTTTCGCGGGGCAGCGAATCCAGGTCCGGCGACCGCCCGGATTGTCCGAAACGCCTGGGCCGCCCGGTTACCCGAGCCCAGCACCGCGAGCAGGGGGGCCACGTAGAGCAGGAAAGACACATAAGCCGCCACGGGGTTCCCCGGCAGGCAGACCAGAGTGGCCTCACCCCAGGAGGCCACTCCCTGTGGGGTGCCGGGGCGCTGCGCGACCGGACCGAACCACGCCCCATCGCGAGGGGCCACCACCTCCCGCACCACGTCGAAGGCCCCGGCGCTGATCCCGCCGGTGGTCACGATGACATCGCACACACGCGCTTCGTCCAGCAGCTCGGCCAAGCCCCTGCCACGATCACCGCTGTGGAATCGCCGCACCTCAGCTGCCCTGTGCTCCGCGGCCAGCGCGGCGATCATCGGCAGGTTGGAATCCGGCAGCTGGGAGGCACCCGGTACATCCGGCCAAGGCACCAGCTCGTCCCCGGTGGAGATCACCGCCACCGTGGGCCGGGCATACACGTCCACCGCCTGCACCCCCGCCGAGGTCAGCGCGGCGAGCGTGCCTGCATCCACCCGCGTGCCCGCTGTTGCCACGGCCACCCCGGCTGCGTGTTTGCCTCCAGCAGGGCGGATATGGCTGCGGTTGACATCCACCGTGCGCACCGTGATCTGCTCGGGCAGCGCCTGCGGCCCGGCGGGGACGTCAGTCTGTTCCACAGGGACGACGAGGATGTCCTCTCCCGGTGGCACCGGGGCGCCCGTCATGACCCGGACCGCGTGGCCGGGCGGGCATTCGATGCGCGGGGCCCCGGCGGGAATATCGCCGGCCACCGGCAGCACCCAGGGGCCGGAACCAGCAACATCTGCCGCGTGTAGGGCGAAGCCATCCATCGCGGAGTTATCGAAGATCGGATTCGCCAGGATGGCGTGGGCATCGCCCGCCAGAATATGCCCATAAGCCTGGTCGAGCGGCACATTCCGGCACACTTTCGGCCGGGCCAAGGCGAGCACCCGATCGCGGTGCTCGGCGATGGAAGATAGATCCGCCACGTTAGCCGCCGATCTTGCTCATCGTGCGCTCCGGCTGGAGGAATCCGGGGTCGTCGATGCCGTGTCCCGGCTTCTTGCGCGCCATCGCGCCGGTCCACGCATCCGCGAGCTCCTCGTCGCTTGCGTCCTGCCGCATCATGTCCCGCAGGGAGACCTCGTCGGCGGCCTTGGAGAATAGGCACGAGCGGATCGCCCCGTCGGTGGTCAGACGGGTGCGGTCGCATGCCCCGCAGAAGGGGTGGGTCACGCTCGCGATGATGCCCACCTGCCCGGAGTATTCGCCGTCGGTGATATCCCACAGTGCCGCGGGCGCGGAGCCGCGGGGCTCTTCTGCTGGGGTGAGCGTGAACTCTGTCTCCAGCTGCTTAAGTAGAGCATCGGCCGTGACCATGCCCTCCCGGGTCCACTGGCCACGCGGTCCAAGAGGCATCTGCTCGATGAAACGCAGCTGCAGGCCCTTGCGCAGGCAGAAGCGCACCAAATCCGCGGCCGAGTCCTCGTTTTCGCCGGGCAGCACGACAGAGTTGATTTTCACTGGAGCCAGACCGGCCGCCAGCGCGGCGTCGACGCCGCGGAGCACATCCGCGTGGCGATCCCGCCGGCTGAGCGCTGCGAAGGTCTGCGGGTCCGTGGTGTCGAGCGAGATATTGATGCGGCTCAAGCCAGCTGCCTTAAGCCCGGCTGCCCGCTTGTCCAGACCGAGCGCATTCGTCGTGATGGCGATGCCCGGCACCTTGCCCTCGTCGGTGCGCAGCTCGGCGGTGGCCGCCACAATCTCCTCCAGGGACTTGCGCAGAAGCGGCTCGCCGCCGGTAAAACGCACCGCCCGGATGCCCAACGTCTCCACGCCGATGCGCACCAGGCGAATGACCTCCGCATCGCTCAGCGAGTGCTCCGTGGGCAGCCATTCCAGGCCATCAGCCGGCATGCAATATGTGCAGCGCAGGTTGCAGCGGTCGGTCAGGCTCACCCGGAGATCCCGCGCCACCCGGCCGAAGGAGTCGACCAGCTGGCGGGGTCGGGGAGCAGAGGAATTATGAGTCATCGTGGGGCTCATTCTAGTGGGACTGTCAACGCCCGCAGCAGCCGCTAGTCTTCGCCGAACTCAGCTTCTTCGTCGGGGTCCGGCAGGGTCATGATCTCCAGCTCGCCGCGGCGCATCAGCCGGCGTAGCTCCTTCTTATCGAACTTCTCCACGCTCGTGCGTTCGATGTTCTCCACGAAGCAGAAGTTCTCCGGGGCCATCCATGCGGGAACCTGCGGCAGCAGGGAGTCGCGGATATCCGTCGCGGTCGCTTCCGTCGGCTCATAGCCCGCAGCCAGGACGACGACGGCCAGGGGTCGCTGACCCCATTTATCATCCGGGATGCCGATGACCGCCGCCTCGTTCACCCCAGGGTAGGCCAGCAGATAGTTCTCCAAGGAGGCGGAGTAGATCCACTCGCCGCCCGAGCGGATCACGTCATTCTTCCGGTCATGGATGACGAGGAAGCCGTCCTGGGTCACGGTGGCGATATCCCCGGTGCGCAGCCAGCCGTCGACAGTGAAGCGGCTGGAGCCATCGTCCACCGCCTCGCCCCGGAAGACGCTGGCGGCGCCGTCGCCCGTCTGGCTGGGGGACTCGTAATAGCTGGCGGCGACGGTATTCCCGCGAACCTGAAGTTCTCCGGCGTTGCGGTCGTGGGATTCCAGGGCACGGCCGGCGTCGTTGACGATGCGGTATTCCAGCCCCACGGGGAAGCGACCCTGGGAGTAGCGGTAGGCGGCTCGTGCTTGGCCAGCCACGCCGGCAGGAGGGTGGGCGACCGTGCCGATCGGCGAGGTTTCCGTCATTCCCCAGCAGTGGATCATGTCCACGCCGTAGCGGGCCTCCCATGCATCGATGAGTGCCGGGGGAACCTGCGAACCGCCGGAGTAGATCGTCTGCAGGCTCATGCGCCGCGGCGGGGTCTTCTCGTAGTGGACGATCAGACTCATCCACACCGCCGAGGCCCCGTGCGCCTGGCGGGGCATGGCGTCCTCGATGACGTGGGCGAGGTGCTCGGGGTCCGTGGTGTGCCCGGTCATCACCATCGGCGCGCCGGACATGAACGCGGCCAGTGGAACGCCCCAGCTCAAGACGTGGTAGATCGGCACTCCGAGGAGGAAAGGGGTGTCGTTCTGGATGCCGAAGCTATCGGCCGTGCGCAGCCCCAAGGAGTGCAGCCACAGGGAGCGGTGCGAGTACACCACGCCCTTTGGCGCCCCGGCCGTGCCGGTGGAGTAGCACAGTGCTGCCGGTGCGGTTTCCGGCAGATCCGGCCAGTCGTAGATCGCGGGTCGTTCATCCAGCAGCGACTCGTAGTCGGCCACGTGGACCTGGCGATCGGGATCAGCCTCGGCGAAGGTGAGGGTGATCCGGTCTTGGATTCGGGTGATATCCGCGGGGCTGGCCCCGACGAGGATCACCCCCTCCACGGTGGGGCAGTGAGGGAGCATCTCGACCAGGCGGTCGGCGTCCACCGCGTCGCATACGATGATGCGGTCCTCAGCGTGGTTGATGGCGTGGATGACCTGGTCGTCGGCGAGCTGCCGGTTCAGCGGCTGGAAGACCGCGCCCATCGACGGGGCAGCCAGCAGTACTTCGAGGTGCTCGGTGCGGTTGACCATCAGGGTTGCCACCCGGTCGCCGATGCGGATACCGAAATCCTCGGCCAGCGCGTGGGCGAGCGCGGCCACGCGCGCCCCGATTTCCTTGAACGTCGCGACCTCAGGCTCGGTTCCCAGGTACGTGGTCACCGTGCTGTTGCGGTGCGCGTTGGCGCCGTAGGTCAAGATTTGCGATACGGAAAAGGGGCGTTCCTGCATCGTAGATTCCATGCCGTCCAGCTTAGCCCGCGGTTGCGGTTCCTTTTCTTTATGACGCCACCAGCTCACCAACCCGGCGACTCGGCCGATATTGATGCGCCCCGGCCAAAAGGGCACGTGGCTCAAGCCGGGGTTTAAAAGTGTGTGAGCTATCGCCGGGTGTTACACTTGCAGCTGCTTCGAGGGCACCGTGCGAACAGCCGGGGCCAAAGGAGGATTCTATGGTGTGGGGCGTTCAATCGCCAGCGCCGCTTCGTGGGCCGGGTTGTTAGTGGCCCCGTGGCAGCCGCACCGCCACCGCGATTCCCGGCCGGCCCCAGATAGTGGGCGTCCGCCAGACGTGCGGGATCGTGCGAGGGCAATTTCTTTAATACTCAAGAATAATTCCGGGTTGTTGCCTGCTTGGCGCATCTGTTGAGTGGCTGCCACCTGGGCCGGCGTGTGTCGTCGGCCAAAAAATCAATGCAAATTCTGCGCAGCGCGTGAGATGCACGGGCCAATAGTCCCGGCCGGTGTCGACCAAGGGTGCTGTGCGACGGAAAGGACTTTCGTGAGCTTGTCCGACATCATCGAGCGGGGTCAGGCCAATGGGCTGGCTTCCCTCAAGCTGGCCGAGCTGCGGCAGGTTGCAGCGGCCCAGGGGCTCAAGGGAACGTCGAAACTGCGCAAAGGAGACCTCGTGGCAGCCATCGAGAACGCTGGCAAGGGTGGTGGCGCTGTAGCAAGCGACCGGCCCGAACAGAAGGCCGAGAAGAAGGCTGAGCAGCGCAGCGAGCGCAACGAGCGCGGAGAAGGCAAGCAGGCCGACCGTCGCGATGAGCAGCAGGACGGGCACGCATCCTCCAAGGAGCCAGAGAGCAACTCCGGCCAGCAGGAGGAGCAGAACTCGGGCAACAATGAGCGGGAGGATCGTCGTAACAACCGTCACAACGATGGCGACGATAACCACCAGGGACGCCGGCGTCGCAACCGCCGCAACCGTCGCAACCGTCGTGGGGGAGACCGTGGCCACGACCGCAACAACGGGCACCGCAACAATGGTCACGGGGACGGCGGCAACCACGAGGATGGTGGCGAGAACCGCAAGGAGCAACAGGACCACAAGCCGGAGCCGCAGGAGGCCCCGGTTGCGGGCATCCTCGACTTCGCGGACGCCAACACCGCCTTCATTCGCACCACTGGCTACCACGCGGGACCGACGGACGTGTACGTCCCGATCAACACGGTGCGCAAGTACGGTATGCGTCACGGTGACGCCATCGTCGGCACCATCCGTCCGAATGCAAAGCAGGGCGGTGGGCGCGGCCGCAACCGCCAGAAGTTCACCCCGCTGCACTCGGTAGAGACGGTCAACGGCCTTTCTCCGGAGCAGGCAGCGCAGCGTCCGGACTTCTCCAAGCTGACCCCGCTGTACCCGAACCAGCGACTGCGCCTGGAGACCACCCCGAAGGTGCTGACCACCCGCGTGATCGACCTGATCATGCCGATCGGTAAGGGGCAGCGCGCGCTCATCGTCTCCCCGCCGAAGGCTGGTAAGACCACCATCCTGCAGGACATCGCCAACGCGATCTCCACCAATAACCCGGAGTGCTACCTCATGGTCGTCCTCGTCGACGAGCGGCCGGAGGAGGTCACGGACATGCAGCGCAGCGTCAACGGCGAGGTCATCGCCTCGACGTTCGACCGCCCGCCGAAGGAACACACCGCCGTCGCGGAGCTCGCGGTAGAGCGCGCGAAGCGCCTGGTCGAGCAGGGCAAGGATGTTGTTCTCCTGCTGGACTCCATCACCCGACTGGGCCGTGCGTACAACAACTCCTCGCCGGCTTCCGGGCGCATCCTCTCCGGTGGTGTGGATTCCAACGCCCTGTACCCGCCGAAGCGCTTCCTGGGTGCCGCGCGCAACATCGAGCACGGCGGCAGCCTGACCATCATCGCCACCGCCATGGTGGAGACTGGTTCCGCCGGTGACACGGTGATCTTCGAGGAGTTCAAGGGCACGGGTAACGCCGAGCTGAAGCTGGACCGCAAGATCGCCGAGCGCCGCGTGTTCCCGGCTGTGGACGTCAACCCTTCCGGCACTCGTAAGGACGAGCTGCTGCTCGGCCCGGACGAGGCCCGCGTCATGCATAAGCTGCGTCGCATCCTCTCCGCCCTGGATCCGCAGGCCGCGATCGATCTGCTGATCAAGCAGCTGAGGAAGAACAAGACGAACCGCGACTTCATGATTCAGATCGCCAGCTCCGCCCCGCTTGCGGATGAAGAGGATGACTAGTCTGCGCGCCAACCGGCTAGCATTGACCAGTGGACCAGGACTATTAGGAAGAGACTAAAAGCATGTCCAAGGCAGGCAAAGACTCGAGCAAGGATTCGGCGCTCGACCGCACCCCGTCGGTGATGGATGACATCCTCTCGGAGTACCAGGGGCTGGAAGCCCAGCTGGCGGACCCGGAGCTGCACAATGACCCGAAGGCGGCGCGCCGGGTCGGCAAGCGCTTCCAGGAGCTCCAACCGGTGATTCAGACGTACGAGCGGCTGAACACCGCGCGGGAGGATCACGAGGCTGCGGCCGAAATGGCGAGCGAGGATGCGGAGTTCGCTGAGGAGGCCACCCGCCTGGAGGCGGAGATCGAGGAGCTGCAGGAAAAGCTCACCGACCTGCTCGCCCCGCGGGACCCCAAGAACGGCGACGACATCATCATGGAGATCAAGTCCGGCGCCGGTGG